>CAZEBC010000154.1:3226-6660 GCA_964510165.1 uncultured bacterium | reverse complement strand
AAGTTGCCCCATAGCAGCGATACGAGCGCAATTGCGAATGCGAACGGCTTCGGTACTATTCTTGTGGAGATGCAGTAGAGCGCTGCGGTCGAAGTGACGATGACGATCGCCAGCAGGAGATTGGCCGCGCGCATGCTCGTCCCGAAGAGATTGAACGCGAGAGCGTTCAGATAAAAGGAGCCGGGAGCCCACCAGTTTGTCCAGAAGTCGACATAAGGAATCTCCCCCTGAAACGTCAATTCATAATTATAAAGCTGATGGCCGAGGTCGAGAAAACGGTAGGAAGTAACAAACTCCAGTACATATCTTGCCCAGTGCAAACAAAGGAATGAGCCGACAATGATAAGGATCAGGAAATAGAGATTTTCTCTTATCTTAGTGAGGATCAACCGTCTGCCCTGCGCGAATTGAAGTGCAATCGGAGGCGCCGCCTGTCTTGGGAGAGGAATGACCTCGCCCTTTGGAGAGATAGGACAACCTTTTCATTTACTCCTGTCGTGAACGTGCCGGTCCAATAATGACTGTGTCAACTCGAATATCTTCTCGTCACTGAGCACGCGGCCATCTTGTTTTTCATACCTGCGCCGGTCCCGGACCTGCCTGAAGCGCGAAAGAGCGCTAAACAAGGCCTTATAGAAGACCAGGTCCAGCACAAGTATTCCCAGCACGCTCCTCACAATCAGCGGAACGAAGTGAGAGAAAAAGAGAAACCTGGGCGATGTAACGTTCTTCCAAACCAGGAGCAGGCGATTTCGCCTGATGATGTTCGCCGTGTATGACCAATGGTTCTCCGAATGGATTGGCCCCGAGTGCGTGTGAAAGACCACGCTCTTAGGCTCGAAGATGCTCTTCCACCCGTGTTTCCACGCTCGATAACATATATCCACGTCTTCTGAATAGAAAGGATAATAGAGACTATCGAAACCGCCAAGCGCATAATACTTGTCTCTGTCAATCGCGCAGTGGGCGCCCACCGCGTAGAATGTGTAGATAGGAGATGAGTTGTGTTCCTTGATCGCCCGTATCAATTTCGGATTCTCGGAACTGACGAACTTGAGATATCCGCGCTTGAAGTAAGGAACCTTTGCAAGCTCTCTCGGCGTACGCTCGTCTTCTCTGAGCGACATCGCCGAGACCGCGAACACCCCGCCTTCGGCAAAATGTGCCATAAGCGGCGCAATGAAATCTTCGGACACGCGCACATCGGTGTTCAGTAGCAGGATGATACCGTTCCGCGCCGCCCGGATACCTGCTTCGCATGCCTGCGCAAACCCTGTATTGACAGCGATTCTGATGACGCGGACCTCAGGGAAGTGCCGCTCCAGATACTCCACGCTTTGGTCCGTGCTCGCGTCATCTACTACAACTATTTCAGAATCTCCGGGATAGCGCCGCATGGCGCGGAGAACATATGGGAGGTTTTCCCCCAACAGTTCTCTCCCATTATAATTGGGAATTACAACGCTTAACGGCTTTGCTACCTCTATGGGGGTATTCATCACGATCTTGGAATCCAGTCAATCTCGCGTATGCCGGAAGCCAAGGGGCGGCTTCCTCCTAACATCTCTCCGGGAAGACAAATCACAGCGCCCTGCCCTGTTCAGAGGTTTCTATCTCCTGGACCCTCTTGATCTCACCGCCCGTTGCGCCTTCCTGCATCGCTTCGCCAACACCGTCCGGCAAGAGCAGCACTTCGTACCTGAATGCGTCGCGTACCAGTTCGTAGTTCTCATAAATATGTTTTTCAACTGTATGCCATTGCGGAGACACCGGATAATAATCGGTGAATATTCTGTCGATGACTACCATCCGGGGTTTGTGCCTCTGGAGACTTTCTATTATGTCCCTTTCAAAGCCTATCGGACCGTTGCCCGCAATCACGTAATCGTACGGGGTTGGGTTTCGCTGATCTGTGAGGAAATACACAAGCGGGTCCGTCGAAAAAATCCTTTCCGGACCGTCGCTCGCGGAGTGCTCCTCGATGAACTTCATGAGATCATTCAGCTCTGTTACTTGCCAGTGCCCGCCGTATATCCCCCTGCCTCTCGGCGCCTCAACTTCCAGAAGGTCCTTTTCAAGAACGAGATTCTTCTCGGTTCTGTGAATCACGAAAATCGTGAGCGGCAAGCAGGCTAGGAATGCCACGGCCAGGTTGCGCAGCCGAAAATCGAATGACGATGCGAACGGGAAAACCCGTGTCAACCCCAGCCATTTCCGCGCTATGGACTCCACACCCCGTTGCGTCCAGTACGCCAGCAGGACGAGACTGGGCCAAAGAGCAAAAGCTATGTGAACGAAATCTGCGCGAGGATATGTGGTGAGCACGCAGGTCCCCGTCGCTATCAGCAATAACAAAACGAAACGATCCCTGCTTTCCATGGACTTCCGCCGGAACTTCACCAGCAAACTCCAAAGGGTTAGAAGCATCGTGAAATGAGGCATATACATCATGACCCGTTTGTCCGTCAGCTTCGACATGGGCTGATACGGAGTGAGAAACTCCGTGGTCTTCGTCATCGGATTTATGAATACGCCCTGCACGAACTCCGTCGCGTATCCCTTGGACAAGAAGCCGTAAGCGCATACGCCCAGGGGGATGGCAAACCCCACGAGCATCACCGTGTATCGTTTGGTCAGCAACGCGGCGTCGGCTTTCCCAAATGGCGAAGGAAACAAGGGAAACAATAGGCCCCGCCTGGTTTCCCTGTCTAAAAACGCGCGTTCTGCCAAATAGTACAAAACGCAGCCGATAAACGCAAGTGCTCCTATGTTTTGTTTGAAAAGAAAACTCGTCCCACAAAGCGCGCCCACCAGAAACAGTTTTCTGAAATGTCCTTCACGATTGTAAACGGTCAAGCCCATCAATAGATAAGCCAGGATCATGGAGACGACCGCGTACCATGAGTAACTCGCTTGAAAAAAGAACGGAAACTGCCATGTCAGATATAACAGGCTGGCTGTCATGGAGAAAAAAAAGCCCATCCCCAGTCGCGCAAGCAAATACACCGCCGAAGCGCCGAGCGAGCCCAAAATCACAGCCGCCAGTCTCTCGACCATTATGCTCGTCCCAAATAACTGGAATATCCATGCATTGAGATAAATGGCCCCTGGCGCCATCAACATGAAAAAATCCTTGTATGGCAAGTCTCCATGCAAAACCCTGTTACTCAGAGCGAGAATCCAGCCCTCATCCAGGTCGGGTATCTCCTTGTTATGTAGCGCCAGCAGATAGACGGCGCTGATCAGAAAAGCCAGACCGCAGAAGAACGCATCCTTCCTGGTATAAGCGAATCTTGGATTGCCGGAACTGCCCGCCGGAACCGTGAAAAACCTCGTCGTCTCATCCGGCGCTTCGAACGCTTTGACGACGATGAAGAGTACTGCGGCCGCATACAAGATGTTCTCGACCTTCAGGAACGGGAAATACATTTCCC
>CAZEBC010000154.1:0-3126 GCA_964510165.1 uncultured bacterium | reverse complement strand
GGAAACTCGATCCACGGGTTGTCGTCATCCATAATCGCAGCGTCTCCCACATACCGCCAGGCTGCCTCTTCGTCGAGGGTGAAGTACGACAGGACATCCTGCCCCGTGATCGGCGTGGTGGAATAGAGCGCAAGGTCGCTCTTGACCGCCGGAGCCTCGAAGTATTCGACAAATGATTTGCTGTCGATCAGAAGCCTATCAAGGGTTCCAATAAGAAAAACGCCGTAATCGTTCGGCGACCTCCACACCGTCGTATGAGGAAACACTTCGAGATATGTCCTCAGCATCATTTTGAATTGCGGCTCCGTGAAACAATCTCGGACCGTGGGAAGCCATTGCACCATGATGCCGTCCGCTGTCAATCGGGCCTTGCACAGCTCGTAGAACTCCTTCGTGTAAAGGTTCACGGTTCCTGCGCTCCATGGCGGCGGCGGCGGGTCCACGACAATTATGTCATACGTCTTGTCGGACAGAAGTACATAGTTCCTCCCGTCCGCGATTATCTTGCCTACACCCGGCTCATCCAGCATGGATTCGTCATGCTGAAAATACTTGAATACTTCGACCACGTATGGACAGAGTTCGACGAAATCGACCTCCAACCCTACCCGCCGCGCCGAAACGAATGTGGACCCCATCCCGAAGCAAATGGTCAACAGGTTTCGCGGAGGTTCGGGCGACAACGCGGCAGGAATATGTGTCATTAACTGGGTTTCCGTGCACAGAATCGTCATGACAACCCCGTTCACGGCAAGGAACCTGTATTGATTCGGCATTTCCACGACCGCCACCGCTGCCGTCGCGTCTTCATCCATTGCCACCACTTTGCCCGGAAGGCCCTCCAGGAACCTCATCGACAACTCTTCCATGAGGTCGTTGCTAAATGGGAAACCGGCGAGCGGCAGCGCCACCAAAGCGCCAGCCACCCAGTTCATGCTGGCCGAACCTTCCGATTTCATCGAAAGATGCAAAAGCAAAAGACCCGCCGCTATGCTCAGCAGAATGAGAAGCATCAGGCTGTTCTTCGAACCAAGCAGCGGGATAAGCACAAAACCGGCGGCGAAAGAACCAACGACGGCGCCGATCGTGTTCACCGCGTACAGCGTGCCCGTTTGCTTTCCCAGCTTGCCAAGACTTCGCGCGTATACCCTGACGGCCACCGGAAACGTCGCTCCCATCAAAAGAGTCGGCGGCAGTACGATCGCGAGCGTGCACAGGAAATTCTTCGCGAGATACTCCAATGGCTTCGCTTTCAGCACATATTCCTCGAACGGGAGCGTCCGGAAAAGCAAGAAACCGGCAAACGCGCACAGTCCTATCAGCACCTCGAGCCAGCCGAACACCTGGAGCGGACGTCTTGATTTGTCAATCAACCTCGCCGAAATCAGGCTGCCCGCCGTCAATCCAAACAAATATACCACCAGTATCATGGAGAACGAATAGATGGAACTTCCGAGCAGGAACACTAGTATCCGGGTCCAAAGAACTTCATACGACAGGGCGAGCATCCCCGAAAGCCCGACCACCAGCAGAACCAGCCGAAGAATGCGCCGGCTCTCAATCGCCTCGGCCAAAATCCCTTCGCCTGTATGTTCTTCCTCGCTCAAGGGAAACGACCCGAGCCGCTCCTGCAGGCTGAATGCGATTAATCCGATACAGATGTTCATAACCGCCGCAGCCCGCTCGGAATTGCTTATGCCGATCCATCCCAGCAACACGAAGCCCGCAAGAAAACATCCCGTCATCGCGCCCAACGTATTGGTCGAGTATAGCGAGCCTATTCCCAGCCCCCGTTGCTCTATTCGGCGAACCACCACTTTGGATAGAACGGGAAGGGTCGCTCCCATCATCGTGGTCGGCACTATCAATATGGCGGTGCTCAGAACAAATCGAGCAATGCTCATCCAATACGGCGACGAACCGATCTCCTTATAGAGAACCCGGTACGCCGGGTCGAGTGCTGCCAGCGCCGACGGAACAAGAAGGGCCGACACGCCTATCCCGATCTCCAGAAAGCCGTATGTCCGAATGTGGTCTCGCCACTTGTCAACGAGACCGCCGAACCACACACTTCCCAGCGCGAGACCACCCATGAAAGCCACGAGCACAGTGCTCACCGAATACACAGTGTTCCCGAAAATGAGCGTGAGCCTTCGCGTCCACGTGATTTCATAAATCAGGGCGGCCATACCGGAAAGAAAGAACAGCAGAAAGAAAACGGCGAACTCCGACCCCAGGAACTCTCCCGCGGTTCGCTTCATCTTTTCGTCTAGGGCTGTAGTCTCATGGGGGGGAAGCGGAACGGATACGTCATGGCTCATTATGCCTCCAAATCAAGTAATAACCTCAGAACACAGTTTATAACATTATGTAGTGATAAAGTCAACGAACGCTATGGCTGCTCGTCCTGCGGCAGAGCGGACCGCACCAACTCTCGCTTGCGGCCTTCGCCATCCGACCTGATCACCAGCCTGCCCTCGCGGAAAAGGCCCGGCTCGTCAATCCCGTCACCGTTCCAATCACCAACTACCGGAACGTCGCCCTCTCTGCCGAGAGCGAGTTCCCTGTCGGGCTTGGCGCCGTCCCACTTCTGGTTCCCGCTGAGGTCAAGCAACCATACGCCATCACGATAGACTCCAACATTGTCAACGCCATCGCCGTTCCAATCGCCAACTACCGGCATATCGCCGCTCTTGCCGAAGACGATCTCGGCATCGGCCCCGGAGCCGTCCCAGATACGATTCCCGTTCAGGTCAAGCAGCCACACCCCGTTGCGAAAGACGCCAATATCAACAGTCCCGTCGCCGTCCCAATCGCCGACTACCGGAACGTCACCCCGGCCGCCGAATATGAACCCTTTATCGCTTCCGTCACTATCCCACCGGCGATTTCGATTAAGATCGACCAGCCATACGCCATTCCGCTCATAAAAAAGCGCCAGAACGCTCTTGCCAGCCCCATCGAAATCAGCGACGACCGGCATGCTCCCGCGGTCGCCGAAGCTGAATCGCTCAGCAATATACGCCATATCGCACCTGCCATCGCCATTGGCGTCCACGAACCACGTGCCGTCTCGAAAGAAACCTATAGTGTCGGCGCCGTCATTGTTCCAATCCCCGACTACCG
>CAZEBC010000153.1:6396-9659 GCA_964510165.1 uncultured bacterium | reverse complement strand
TGTCACTATCCTACTCCGAACCGGATTTTTTCAAAGTCGATTTTGGACAAGAGTGATAATGCTGTCGGATTTTGCGATGTCGTTGTTGGAGAAGTCGGACCCCACCCACGACTGCGACATCATGGAGGGCGGAAGCTTGATTACGCGGTTGACTTTGGATTGTACACCCACATTTCGACGCCCTTCTTCAGCGTGCCGTTACCCTTGTCTTTGGAGGGCGATGTTATCACGAAGTAGCTGTCGGACAAGCCCTCGGTCGATGATTATTTCAGGAACTCTGCCGGGATGAGTTCTTGGAGCAAGGGTTTTCCGTTACGGCTAGCGGGAACCAGCACGAGAGTGTCACGGACAACTCTCACGCACACGCCGAGGGCCGCGACCGGATGTTCGAAGCACAGTTCCTTCAAATAATGCCAGGCGCCCTCGGCGCCGGTAGGCCGGCCGAGCAGCAGAGGCCCGATGGGTGAGTAATCATCCGGCTTGCCGTTCTCGATTTTGGAGAACTCCGCAACGGTTGCCTTGAAGTTGTCCATAAGCTTCTTGAGGTTGGTATCTCTCAGCCCCGCGAGCGCGCCGAGTATGTGCGGCTTCTGGTCATGCTGCGCGGCAGTAGTGAGTCGGTCGGCCAGCGTCTGGCTGCCGAGGAGGTACTCGATGCCGGCATCCACAAGCGCGTCCAGTGGAAGATTGGTTATGCATTTATGGGGCTCTCGCCAGCACCCCTGATGAAACTGGGGACCGAGGTACTGAAAATGGGGACCTATTGGCTGGTCGAGACTCGCCGCAACGAAGAACGACACGCCGGCGTGTTTGAGTTTATTCTCACGCAGGAACTGCTCGCCCGTCTGTGCATAGAGCGCGACCATCTCCTTCTTGATGCCGAGCAGTTTGTAGGCGTCTTCGGCGTACGCGAATTTTCCCCGGGCGATAGCTTCCTTCGCGGTTTCCTCGAGCAGCGCAGCCGGCGTCACATCGTCCTTCAGGCCATGCTGCTCGACGAGTTCCATGGCTGAGCGGAACTTGGGAGACCCCATAGCTTCCCTGTCGGGCAAGAGATAGTGCAGATGCGAGAGCAAAGATTGAGTCACCGGCGAGGAATCGGCTCCCTCTGAGAACTCCTTGATGTTGGCAAACAAGTCGTGAAACGCGAAGGTATTACCCGTGGCTATCGCGTGTGCCGCAATCAGCCGCTTCAATTCGCCCACATGGGATATTTGCAGGGCCGAGTTTACCCGGCCATCTTGTTTACGCACCGTCATCGCAATCCGAATCTAGTCACCAATTCATCTACGATTCCCACGATTTCCTGTCCGCGCTTCTTTCTCATGTCCTGAATGCCAACAAATCCCTCCCAGCCGATGCGAAATGAAGTGCGGCGGCCGCGCTGCTCTGATTTACGCATTGATTCAGCCCGCTCGAAGCTGAGCCATTCGACGACTGTGTCGGACGGAACGGCAGTGAACTTACTGGCTCGGGCGGCCTTGAAGAGTTGGTCATAGTAGAATTCCGCGAGCGCGCTTTTCGCCGCTTCATATCGCACAGAAGCCCTCTTGAGTTTCTCGTCTTCCTCGATGGTCTGTTGCTCCTGGAGTTTCCCCTTGCGTTTCTCTTCGACTTTCGTTTTTTCCGAATCGGCTTCTTTCACTCCTTTCAGTTTCGCGTCGAAAAAATCGCGCGCGCGCTGGTCCGAGAGCGTTTGTCGCGCCGCATCAGCGACGACAAACGCCATTGCCGCCGCGCGCTTTTGCTCCTGAGGTTTGTTGTCAGGATTGAACGTTGAGGCGCGAGCCTCAAAAGCCTTCTCGATCTCTTCGGCGGAGGCGGTCGGTTCGACCTCGAGGACCCTATAGAAATCGTATTGTTCCCAGTCAGCCATTACTTCTGCGCCTCGCCCGTCATAGGCACAAACATGACCGGCAAATCCTTGTGGACTTCCACGTTTCCGTTTTGGTCTTTGGTGATCAGCTTGAGCTCCTGGTACCACTCGCCGACGGGAATCACCATTCGGCCGCCGGGCTTGAGCTGGTCAACGAGCGGTTGAGGAATATGACCCGGAGCGGCGGTCACAATGATTGCGTCAAACGGCGCATGTTCAGGCCAGCCCTTGTAGCCATCACCCACTCTCACGTGAATGTTCTGATATCCAAGCCGATTCAACGTCTTCTCGGCGTTTCTCGCAAGCGGGCCCAGTATCTCTATTGTATAGACCTCACCCGCTATCTCCGCGAGCACGGCGGCCTGATAGCCGGAACCGGTGCCGATCTCAAGGACTTTCTCATCGCCGCCAAGCTTAAGCATTTGAGTCATGTAGGCGACGATATAGGGCTGAGAGATCGTCTGATCCATGCCGATGGGCAGGGGGCGGTCATCGTATGCGTCATCACGATGCTGTTCGGGCACAAACTCGTGTCTCTGCACTTTCCTCATCGCCTCGAGCACTTTTTCGTCGCTGACGCCTTGAGCTTCTAGTTTCCGAACAAGCTGCTCGCGCAGAACTTCAGAGGAGACGCCGCCTATCTGCTGCTCGGCCGCCTCGACACCGGCAGAGCCAGGCGCGCAAGCCAGCAAAGGCGCATACAACGCAGTGGCCAGGCCAATCAGAAGGGGAGCCGCGTATACGAAGGGAAATCCTTTTCTCATCATAAATCACCTCGGTCAATAAGTCAGCATTGATTATAGCACGAGGAGAGGAACGGGACAATATGGCGGCTTCAATCTTCAATCGCCTGAATCGGCGAGAGGTGCGGTTTTCAGAGAGTGCGGGTTATTCCATGACGTACTGATACGGATTAACGAGTTTGGCGTTGAGGCGGATTTCGTAATGCACGTGAGGACCGGTGCTGCGACCGCTATTGCCCATGAGCGCTATTGCGTCTCCGCGCTTCACAGAGGCGCCTTTCTTCACCAGAAGTTTTTCGTTATGTCCGAAAACCGTCTTGTATCCGAACCCGTGCACAAGCACGACCGTCCGACCCAGGCCTTCTCTCCATCCGGCATAGCTGACCACACCGTCGGCCGGCGCAATGATCGGGGTTCGCCGGGGCGCCACGATATCAATGCCCTCGTGAAATCGTCTCATTCCGTGGATCGGGTCCCTTCTGTAGCCGTAACCTGACGAAATCCAGGCATCGGGCGAAGCGACGGGATTTATTGATGGTACGCTCAGCAAGCGCTTTTCCTCTCTGACGAAAGTTTCGAGAATTTCCGAGAAACTGCCTCGGGTTTCCACCAAGGCGTCAAGCAAGGCGCCGGCGGACATGCTC
>CAZEBC010000153.1:0-6296 GCA_964510165.1 uncultured bacterium | reverse complement strand
TCGCAGCCTCTCTCCACATGTGAACGGACACGAAAATCGCCGCGCATACGCTCATCAGGAGTACGCAACACGCTGCGAATGTGAGCTTTGCGTTGCGAGACGTGAACTTGATGTCGTAGGCACGACCAGAGTTGCTTGGGATAAGAAGTATGTTCCATTGTGTCTGCATGTGCTCTCCAACCAGTCTGGGCATACTTTCCAGCGTTTGAGAGCATGCTCCATGCCAGAAGGAATGAAACATTCTAACTTATTGCACTATAATAGCTTATGTATCATGCGGGCGTGCGGTGGGACAATGGGACGGCTGGCAAGCGAGTACGGAAATGTAATCTTCAGGTAACCACTTTGGGCAATGATTTCCGGCAGACAGCGAAGAAATCGAGACTGCGCTCCAGGCGGTCGGCTTGAAAGACAAGATTGCGATAAGTTATGCGATTACACAGGTCGGGGTCCCGCTGTTTAAGGAATATTCTCATGAATTGATTAGCTATGTCGTAGACGGACTTTCTCAGTCCGAGCGGAAGGCGGGCCGACAGATTGAATACATCGGCTCGCAATACGCCCCGCACCCATTTGCGATTGTTCTCCCAGTAGCGCATGAAGAGATCGTCCCCAAATACGCCGTACAGTTCGGCGGAAACGAAATGTTTCCTGACGAACTCTTCAAATTCAAGCGCTGTGAACTCGTGGACATGATAGGGGTTGTTGGAAAGCATTTCGTCCTTATTGACGGTTGCGAGCAACGCCGCGCCCTCACTGCGAAGAATCCGTTTGATTTCCGTGATGAGCCCCTGCGGCTCTTCCAGATGCTCGATCATCTGGAAAGAGATCACTACATCAAAAGATTCATCCTCGAAATCTATGGGAGGCACCTTCATCAAGGCAAACTCGATATTGCGCCCGCCGTATCGGGCCTGAGCCGTTCTCAGCGCTTCTTCGGAGTAGTCGATTGCGACAACGGACGCCGCTTTCGTGGCCAGGATCGACGCACCGATTCCCTCACCGCATCCGATCTCGAGCACCCGTCGCCCCTGCACATATTCGAGCGCCTTGTGGTAGGCGGCCATCTGGCGTTCGCGCATCGGCTTTTCAGCCGAGTTCTCGGACGGAGTCCTTTCGATCGAATACTGTCCCGCGATTTTCAAAGTCATACCTCAGATCGCCGGCCGTTCAAGTTGAATCGATAGGAGCCTAGGTGTCCGCTCACAACGCAGCTAGTATATTCCGTTAGAGCGGGCCAGGTCAAACCCTCTCCCACTGGTATGCTCGGAATATGTATGCTACAATACGCCTGCAACTTTTGAGGAGATACTTATGAGATCGCAGGGAGGTGCAGCCAGAGTGAAGAGCAAGGTGTTTTTCAGCGATATGCGGGCCAGGAAGGGCGCCAGCCTGCCGGAAAAGCTGGAGCGCATGTGCAGGGAACTGGCCGTGTTCAAGAACATAAGAAAGGGGGAACTCGTTGCCATTACGCTTCATTTCGGCGAGCATAATAATACGGGGTTCATCAGGCCCCTTTATATCCGACGCATAGTCGACATTGTCAAGCAAGCCGGTGGTAAGCCGTTTCTGACGGATGCGAATACTCTTTATCGCGGGCGCCGCTCAAACGCGGTCGACCATATAAACCTGGCCATGGAGCACGGTTTCAGCTATGCGACAGTCAATGCGCCCATCATAATAGCTGATGGCCTGAACGGAAAGGATTACGTGGAAGTCGAGGTCAATGGCAGGCACTGCAAGAAGGTCAAAATAGCATCGGCGGCGTATCACGCCGACTCCTTGATCTCAGTCGCGCATGTGAAAGGGCACATGCTTTTCGGGTTCGGAGGCGCAATCAAGAACGTCGGCATGGGGCTTGGCGCCCGCAGCGGAAAACAGATGATGCATGCCGACCTCAAGCCTGAAATAATATCGGACAAGTGCACCGGTTGCGGAATGTGTGTGAGATGGTGCCCGACGGGTTCGCTTGCCCTTTGCGAAAAACCAGGGCGCGATAAACCGTTGTCGGCGCTGACCGCAGCCACATGCCTCGGTTGCGGCGAATGCGTGGTCACCTGTCCCCATGAGGCCATCAAAATCAGTTGGAGCGGCGCACCGAAGTCGGTTCAGGAGAAAACCGTGGAGTTTGCAGCGGCGATCCTAAGGGAGAAGCAGGGGAAATTCGGCGCAGTCAATTTTTTGATGGACATATCGCCGGATTGCGACTGCCTCTCACACACCGATGCGTCAATAGTGGCCGATATCGGCATACTTGCTTCGGACGACATAGTCGCCGTTGACCTCGCGTCGGTCGAACTCATCAATCGACAGCCTTCCTTGCAGGGAACGGCCGTCCCCGCCGTCAAGATTGGTGAGGCCGACAAGTTTGCCGCAATTCACGGGGTGGACTGGTCACACCAGATTCGTTATGCGGAACGCATGGGCCTCGGCGCCACGGCCTACCAATTGAAGAAACTGTGAGCCGCCGGCCGATAGTGGGTTTTAGACTTGATAGCGGCTCTAATGTCTTGCATGGTATAATGATATCTGAGAAAGGCGGAAGTTGGATATTCTATACAAAGGAGGGCAGCCCGTGAAAACAATGCTTTTTATAATGATTCCAGTTCTGTTGCTGATTACGTCAACGGCTGTCGCTGACGTTGTGGTATTCAAGTCGGGCGCCGCCAAGCAGGGCATCATCGAAGAGGAAACTCCCACGACCGTAAAGATGCGAGTCAAGGATGTGGTTGTCGGGATAATGCGAGACAATATCGAGCGAATTGAATACGCCACTCCCGAAGAAAACAGGGACCTCGAGTTGAAGTGGTCTCAGGAACGGAAACAACTTGAGGAGGAACGGGAAAAGAGACGAGCCGAACGAGAGCGGCTCGATGCGGAGCAGAAAGCGAAGGGAATGGTCAATGTGGGCGGGGAATGGATGACGCCCGCGCAGGTCGAAGCCGCGAGACAGGAAAGTGTTCGCCAACAGATTCAGGTGCAGCGCCAGGCGGAGGCAGACGCTGAGGAGGCCGCAGAGGGGGCGCCCGAGGAGGAGTTGCCGCCAGAATTCCAGGACATGCCAGAGGAGCTCAGGGCTGCCAATCTGGAGAACCTGCGCAGACAAAAACAAATCGTAGTGAGTCAGGTTCTCGTCGAATCGCAGGGTGCCGGCAGGTCAGTGGTACGCGGAACCGTAATCAATGGAAGCAACGCGCTCGCCGGTTCAGTTACTCTGATTATCAGGGCGTACGGCGACGCCGAAGAACCCATCTTGACGGACACTGCGAAGGTCGGCAGCGTGGCGCCGAACAGGTCCGCAATCCTCTATAAGACCATCCGACTGAGCGCCGATCTCATCAAACGAGTCGAGGTAAATGTTCATAATGTTGACTGGAAGTGACCGCAGTGCCTGAAAGAGGCAAGCGGGAAGTTGGTGAAGATTCCATGTTGAGTGAAACATGACACCGTGGTTCGGAAGGGCGGAGGAGGCGAATGGGCCGGATTTATAGCAGTATAACGGAGACGATTGGAAATACCCCTCTGGTACGACTTAATCGATTGACGCAAGGTATGGGAGCAACGGTGGCGGCCAAGCTCGAATCCTTTAATCCTCTGTCAAGCGTGAAAGACAGGATTGGCGTCAGCATGATAGATGCCGCAGAGGCGCAAGGAAAGATAGGGAAAGGGACCACGCTAATCGAGCCCACCAGCGGCAATACGGGCATCGCCCTGGCGTTTGTGGCCGCAGCACGCGGATATCGCTTAATACTGACCATGCCGGACACCATGAGCGTTGAACGGAGGACTTTATTGAAGCTGCTGGGCGCAGAACTAGTGCTCACGCCCGGCGCAGGAGGCATGAGAGGCGCCGTCTCCAAAGCCGAAGAACTGGCGAAGGAAATACCCAACTCCTTCATTCCTCAGCAATTCAATAACCCCGCTAACCCCGCAATTCACAGGAAGACAACCGCTGAAGAAGTCTGGAACGACACCGATGGGCTGATAGACATATTCGTGGCAGGTGTTGGCACTGGGGGCACGCTGACAGGCGTGGGCGAAGTGCTGAGACAGAGAAAACCGGGCCTTCGAATCATCGCAGTTGAACCCGCTGACTCATGCGTGCTTTCGGGCGGCAAGCCGGGTCCCCACAAGATTCAGGGAATTGGAGCGGGCTTTGTTCCGAACGTGCTCAATAGGGCGCTGATAGATGAGGTCATAACCGTTACAAATGATGCCGCCATTGAAACTGCCCGAAAGCTCGCCTCTCAAGAGGGCATCTTGTGCGGGATATCATCCGGAGCGGCTTGCTGGGCCGCTCTCCAGGTAGCAAGCAAGAGCGAAAGTCAAGGGAAGCTCATCGTTGTCATACTTCCCGATACAGGAGAACGCTACCTCTCTACGGACCTCGCGCAGAATCTTTGAGCCATCAGACGGCGGCCCAGCCGGTCGCGCCCGCGGTCTCTGACGGTCTTCTCTCGAATTCGCTATGAACGCGGCCAAGATAATCAACGCACATATGAGCAGAAGACCGACGAATGCGAGGAGACTCGTCTTCACATCCATCCCCTTCATTTCACCCGGATGCGGCTGAAGCTGGTCGCGTTCTTCGGGCGATATTCCGTAACTGTCCACAGGCATCCCCGGCCCTCATCTCTCCTTGATGATCTCCACGATCGTCAGCACAACATAGGTCGCGCCACCGACAACCAGAGCGACGATGAATATGAGGGCGATCCGAATTAGCAAAACGTTCATGCGTATCAGCAGAATGAATGCGGCTTTCAGAGCCTACGCTTGCCATTGACGCGATTTCTTGGATGCAGTGTAACACGTTAGGCCCGGTTTTTCAATTTCATGAAAAGTTCCCGTTGCAAATGGGCATTGAGATGCTGTATCGTAGTCTGTCACCTTTAACCTCTGGAATGCACCCTGGAGCGCCCGATGAAAGAAGCAAAACGGAAAATCTATTACGGTTGGTGGATCGTGGCCGCCAGTTTCGTTGTGATCTTTTTTGGGACCGGCATAGGATTCTATTCCTTTGGCGTGTTTATGAAACCTTTGGAAGCGGAGTTCGGGTGGACTCGGGAGAGAATCTCCATGGGAGTGGCGCTCTGGGCCGTCGTCTATGGCTTTGCCGGCCCCGCGGTCGGCGCTCTGCTGCAGAAGCAGGGAGCAAGGGTGGTCATGACGCTGGCGGCCATCGTCGCGGGCGTCGGATACATGATATTCGGTTGGCTTCAGTCTCTCCCGCAATTTCTCTTGCTCATGTTGGTTGCCGGCGTCAGCGTCAGCGGCATCACACTCATTCCGAATCAGACCCTCATTTCCAACTGGTTCGACAAGTATCGCGGACGGGCCATGGGCATTATGACAGTAGGCATCGGCCTCGGAGGTCTGGCGATGCCTCCTCTGGCCAACGCCCTCATCGTTCACTATGGCTGGAGAAACGCATTCCGGCTGCTGGGGCTTCTCTTTTTTGTGGCCATTCCGGTTATCCTGCTCGTGGTTCGTACCAGGCCATCAGACTTGGGGTTGGACGTTGACGGCATTGGGCCGGAAACAGATGCGGGTCCGAAATCGGCTTCTCGAACCGGACTGGGCCTGGCGGGACTGACCGTCAAGAGAGCCCTCCGGACCTATTCCTTCTGGCTGCTTTTCGCTGCTTTTGTGCTCATAATCTTCGGAGAGTCCGGACTGACAGTTCACATAATCGCCTTTCTCGATGATGAAGGCGTCTCTTCACAGCAAGCCGCCTTTTTTTGGGGACTCGCTGTCGGGATAAGCTGTGTGGGAAGGCTGTTGCTTGGCTTACTGGCTGAGCGACGAAACCCGAGGACTCTCATAGCTGTCACGCACGGCCTCCATGCGGTGGCCGTGGGAATAATCGTCTTTTTCTTTTTGCAGAGAGGAGTTCGTTCACCTCTCGTGCTGCTCCTGTTTTCGATAGTATATGGATTTGCATTGGGAGGCTCAGCAGTCCTTTTTCCGGTGCTGACCGCGCGATGTTTCGGTCTCCTCAACTTCAGCCGACTGCTGGGGCTGCTCATGAGCGGTTTCGCGCTAGGGGTGGTTGGCGGGCCGCTTTTGGCTGGACGAATTAACGATACGACTGGGAGCTACAAGCTTGCGCTTATCATCTTTGTTGCGGCTTTCAGCCTGGCCGCGCTGGCGGTATGCTTCATCAAACCTGACCGATACAAACACGAATTCGTTCGCCCTTGAGAAGTCAGTTGGGAATAGCACCGTGCTGCGCAGCCGCAACCCAAGCTCCCTCACCCTGCCCTCTTCGAAGGAGAGGGTGTGGTAAGAAGCAT
>CAZEBC010000152.1:0-9819 GCA_964510165.1 uncultured bacterium | reverse complement strand
TACATCCCTGCGGAGATGTCAAGCAAAAAATAAACGGATTTGGGCAACACGCCGTGTAGATCTGACCCTTCGTTCACCTCGGGGACATGGGGGGTCACGGGGAAAAGACAAGACTATAAAGAGGAGAAGTTAACCACGGATGCACACAGATTGAGACAGGTTGCGGCGAGTCGCCACGGACACTTGGCGAATGCGTCGCGCCGGAGCTTCGGCGGCAAGCGCTTCCTTGCAGGAGGATAGTGAATCGAGCAAGCGGAACATACTGATTGGAAGCGTTCGCTCAGACGGAGTAACCCGCGAAGGCCTCCGGTTTCCGAAGAAAACGAAGCCGAGGGAAGAATGTGTGCTACTCGCTCTTGATTTCTTGAATTTCTTTCGTGTTCTTGACCCTAAGTTGTACGCGCGCAGCCTTTACAATTTCCTGAAGCGTTGACCACGATATTCGTCATGTCTCCTATCTGTGAGGGGCATTCACAGATATGGCTCGACCAGTTTGCGGAATTCAGGTTCGGAGAGGATGGTGACGCCGAGTTCTTTGGCCTTGTCGTATTTGCTGCCGGGGTCGGCGCCGGCGACGACATAATCGGTCTGCTTGCTGACGCTGGAGGATGCGCGTCCACCGAGTCGCTCGACCAGCTTCTTGGCCTCATCGCGTTTGAAATGTTCGAGCGCGCCGGTGAACACGAACGTCTTGCCCTCGAACGGAGCGCCCGCCACCCGTTCCTCGCGCTTAATTTCGACGCCGCCCTTCTTCAGCTTTTCGATTAGCTCGATGTTGTTGGGCTGGCGGAAGAACGTGTGGATGCTCTGGGCGACGACCGGCCCGATTTCGGGCGCATCCTGGAGCCGTTCGCGCGAAGCTTGCACGAGTGTCTCGAGTGAGCCGAAATGGTCGGCGAGCACTTTTGCGACGTGTTCGCCGACGTGCCGGATGCCGAGCGCGTAGAGGAACCGGGCGAGCGTTGTGTTGCGGCTCTTGTCTATGGAGCGGATCAGGTTTTCGGCAGACTTATCGCCCATGCGTTCGAGCGGGACGAGGTTGTCCTTCTTTAGAAAATAGAGGTCGGCGGGGTCGTTGATGAGGCCTTCATCCACAAGCTGCATGACGCGCATTTCGCCGAGGCCGTCTATGTCCATCGCGCCCTTCGAGGCGAAGTGCACGATGCGCTCGAGCAGTTGGGCGCGGCAAGTCGAGCCGGTGCAATAGGACGCGGCCTCGCCGGGTGCGCGTTCGACGGCGGACCCGCAGACGGGGCACTTCTTCGGCATTTGGAACTTCTTCTCTTTGCCGGTGCGCTTGGAGGGAATGGATTTGACGACCTCGGGGATCACGTCGCCCGCGCGCCGAACGATCACATGGTCGCCGATGCGGATGTCCTTTCGCGCGACTTCGTCCTCGTTGTGGAGGGTTGCCCGCTTCACCTCGACGCCGCTCACATGGACGGGCTTGAGAAATGCGACCGGCGTTACGGCGCCGGTGCGGCCGACGTTGACGCCGATGTCCTCGACGATGGTTTCCTCTTCCTGTGGCGCGAATTTGAAGGCGATGGCCCAGCGCGGGCTTTTTGAGGTCGCTCCGAGCGCGTCCTGAAAATCGTACCGGTCCACCTTGATGACCGCGCCGTCAACCTCATAGGGGAGCGAGTGGCGCATCTCCTCCATCTCGCTGCACTGCTTTATGACGTCCTCGATGCCGGTCAGCCGGCGCATTGCGGGCAGGTTCACGCGGAGTCCCCAGTCGCGAAACGCCTGGAGCGTCTCCCAATGGGTCTCGAATTCGTGGTTTTCTATCACACCCCTGCCGTAGATGAAAATTCTGAGCGGTCGCGAGGCGGTTATCTTGGGGTCGAGCTGGCGGAGCGAGCCGGCGGCCGCGTTGCGGGGATTGGCGAAAAAAGGCTCACCCTTTTCGGCGCGGATGCGGTTCATCTCCTCGAAGTCCTTCTTGTATAGGATGACCTCGCCGCGCGCCTCGAGGCGGGCCGGGATATGCGAATCGAACTTAAGCTTAAGTGGAACGGTGCGGATGGTTCTGAGGTTCTGGGTCACGTCCTCGCCGCGAACGCCGTCGCCGCGGGTGGAGCCTCTCACGAACACGCCGTCCTCATACACGAGTTCTATTGCGGAGCCGTCGTACTTGGGCTCGACGACGTACACGATCTCCTTTTCGCCCAGGGCCTTGCGAACTCGCTTGTCGAACTCGCGTATCTCGTCGTGCGAGAAGGCGTTGCCGAGGCTGAGCATGGGGACGGTGTGTTCGACGGTTCCGAATTCCTCGAGGGGCGCGCCGCCGACCCGCTGGGTTGGCGAGTCGGGCGTGATAAACTCCGGGTGCTGCTCTTCGAGTTCCGTCAGTCGGCGCATCAATCGGTCAAACTCGGCGTCGGTGATCTCAGGGCTGTCGAGCACATGATAGAGGTAATTGTGATGGTCGATCTCTCGCCTGAGTTTTTCGATTTCGGCGTGCACGTCTTCCTTCGTCATGGATGTTCACCGTTTATGGCATAAGTCTGTCGGCAGGTGGGAGGGGGTTTCACCAGCGCGATCCGCCGGAATGTCTGACGTCAAATGAATCGAATTCGCCTTCATAAGGTTCATCGATGATTTTCACGTTGGTCACGTGGGCGTATGACGGGCCCTGATGGCACCATCTGACGAGCTTCTCGACCGCGTCTCTGGGGCCTTCGGCCACGACTTCGACGGCGCCGTCGGGCCGGTTCATGACCCAGCCGTTCACGCCGAACTCATCGGCCTTCTCGCAGGTAGTCTGGCGGAAGAACACTCCTTGAACGCGTCCTTCGATGATTAGGCGAACCCGTATATTTTTTTCCTTTTCTTTGTCTGCCATGTGTTCACTTTATCCGGAGTTCGTTGACGACGCCGGCGACGCCCCAACAGTCTTCGGTTATCTTTTGCGCAAGGTCCTTCTCGGCTCCGCTGCTCACGATGCCGGTGAGCGTGACGACTCCGTTCCGGCTGGAGACCTCGATTTCGGTGGAATCGATGTTGCGGTTGACCATGAGGGCCGCGCGCACCTGCACCACGATACGCGCGTCATCCACCTTTTCCGCGAGTTTGCGGCCATTGGGGTTGTCCTGCATTTGCGCAATCTGGAGGTCTGTTTGAACCATGGTCACGCCCTCGATGTCTTCAGCGATCTTTCGCGCAAGTTCGGCCTCGGCGGGTGACGCGACGGCGCCGGTGAGGACGACAGCGCCGCGATCCGAGCTCACGCCGATGTTTCGGGCGCTTACGTGTTCATTCAGAAGAAGGGCCGTTTTGACGGAGGCCTCGATAGTGAGGTCGTCGAGTCTCTCGCCGAGCGTGCGCTCGCGCCAGACGGGCTTCAATGAAAGCGCGCGGTTGACTGTCAGGTTGTTTTGAACTTTTTCGACGCCCTTTATTGAGAGGGTGATTTCTTCGGCAAGCTTCTTTTGTATTTCAGTGGCCACAGTTCCGGAGAGGGTAATGATGGGGTCTGCGGCGGAAACCGATATGTCGGTTCCTTGCAAGTGGCGGTTGAGGGCCAGAGCCGTTTTGACGGAGGCCGTGAGGCGCGTCTCACCGAGCATTCGGGTGACGTCCTTACGGGCGTAATACTTCGAGTAGGAGATAATCGCGACGCCGACCGCGATCACGGCGAGAACGAGGATGAGAGTCTTCCGCATCATTGTCTTCGCACACTTTCACGTGTTTGTCTCAGAAAGTCTAGCAAAAGGGTTCATGCGATGTCAACGCAATTAACGCTGGCAATTTATTTGGTGCTTTGGTAGAATCTTGCAAAGTCTGTACTATTCGTCTTGAGAATCGTGAATTTCCGTCGTGTTTTTTCCCTCACCCAACCCTCTCCACCGGGAGAGGGCGGCTGAGGAAATGTGGGCTGGCGAATGAGACCTCAATGGCGCGTGCCGGTTCTGTGTATCGTTGCGGCTGTTCTCCTCATAATCTTCCATACCCAAGCGCAGCCGGAGTTTTTTGACGCGCGCCTGGGGCGGCGCTTCACACTGAGTCCGGCCAATGAGCTTTACCGCTGTGTCTACTACTTCGCAGCCACCCTTGTCGTGCTGGGCGTGTTGCCGGCAATAATGGGGTGTGTGCTTTGGAACGAACGGCCATCGGAATGGGGGCTGACGCTGGGCCGCACCAAGCTGGGCGGGGCGGCGGTGTCGCTTGGGTTGTTTATCGCGATGCTGCCGGTTATCGCATATCTGAGCAAGGTCCCGTCTGTTTCCGCAACGCATCCGTTGTGCCGCCTGGCGACGCGCCATACCGGCGCGCTCGTCATCTATGAGGCCGCGCTCTTGCTGTACGTGAGCGGGTGGGAGTTCTTCTTTCGAGGCTTCCTGCTCTTCGGGCTGAAGAAGCCTTTGGGCGAGGGTGCCATCTATTTGCAGGCGTTGCCGTATGCGCTCATGTATCTGGACGGCCCTCGGTTGCAAACTCTAGGCGCAATCCCCGGCGGAATCGCCCTCGGATATCTTGCGAGTCGGACCGGCTCGATCTGGTACGGCGTGGCACTCCACTGGCTCTGTGCTCTGGCGCTCGACTGGGTTATCATTTACCGTCCGTTTTAGTCTTCCTTGGGTTTACCCCTTCTGCGTTGTTGCTAATGGGTTTCTCCTTATCCCAACCCTCTCCCCCGGGCTCCTCCTGGGAGAGGGAGTCTTAATTCACATTTCAAGACCTGACCCCAAATCGAAAAGGGTAGCTGTTCCATTTTCGAACAGTTCAGGTTGCCTAATGGGGATGAATCGGCTATAATAATTGGGAGACAGGCATTTGCCATTGGACAACGGGAGGTTGTTATCGCTTGGCACTCATACTTCTAGCCGAAAAGGATCCCAAGTTAGCTTCCACACTCCAGAAAGAGCTTGCTGAGGCAGGCCATGAGACTACCACCGTTCTGAGCCATGGAGAGACCTTAAGGCTTATTCTCGCCAAGAGTTACGAGGTTGTAATCCTCGATGTGGATATTTTGCGCGAAGGCGACCTCGACTTGATCAATTATGTCAAGCAAGCCCAGCCGCTTTGCGAAATCATCCTTATGACGAAGATTCAGGACGTTGAAGCGGCTGTAAAGGCTCTCAGGCGAGGAGCTTACATGTATTTCGTGAAACCGATTGACACCAGTGACCTATTGCACGGAATACAAAGCGCGGTCAGGAATCTGGACAAGTCAATCGCCTTTCGGGAGTACGAACGGACCGCGTTTGTGGACATGATGGGAGACAGCCCTGCGATTCGAAGGATGATCACTCTTGCGACGAAGGTGGCGCCAACCGACAGCACGGTGCTGTTGCTTGGCGAGAGCGGCACGGGAAAGGAAATAATCGCCGAATACATCCACAGGATGAGCAACCGGTATGACAAGCCGTTTCTGGCCATAAACTGCAGCGCATTGCCGGAGACGCTGCTTGAAAGCGAGCTTTTTGGGTATGTGCGGGGGGCGTTCACCGGCGCCACGAGCGACCGAAAGGGTTTGTTCGAGGAGGGCAACAGCGGGACGATATTTCTGGATGAGGTCGGCGATATGCCCTTGCTCACCCAGGTGAAGCTGTTGCGGGTTTTGGAAAACCGTGAAATTCGCCGATTGGGCGAGAACCGGATCATAAAGGTTGACGTCCGCATCATTGCAGCCACTAACCAGGACCTCGTGACGGCGATCGCGGAGAAACGGTTTCGAGAAGACCTGTTTTTCAGGCTGAACGTGATACAGATAAAGATTCCTCCGCTTCGAGAGCGAATGGATTCGATGCCATCGCTGGTACGATATTTCATTTCGAAGTTCAATCGGCAGTTCAACCGCGGCATTCGGGAAATCGACAAGAAAGCGCAGTTCATACTCGCCAACTACAATTATCCCGGCAATGTCCGGGAATTGGAGAACATCATCGAGCATGCCGTGATCATGGCCGATGACGACGTAATCCGCGCGCATAACCTGCCAGATTATTTGCAGTCAATCGCGAGGCCGATGCTTGCGCTTCCCAGGGCGCTTGAAGAGGCTGTCGGAGCGGGGGATCAAGAGACTGAAGGAGAGGTCAAAGAGTTTGTCACTTTGGCCGAGATGGAAAAGCGCCTGATAGCTGAAACGCTGATCAGGTGTGATGGGAATCAGACCCTGGCCGCTGAAAAACTGGGCATCTCACGCTCGACGCTCTGGCGAAAAATGAAGGAGTACAGCATAAGGACGGTCCTGGCTCCTGAAGAAGTGTCGTCGCCATCATGAGTTTGTCCCGCAACTCGGATTATTCCTGTAGGGAGGCCACGCCATGGCGTGATGGCCGCCCGGTCGTCCACGTAGGGACGCTCCTACAATTACTGGACAGTCTCTCATAGCCGTATTGCCGCAGTTGTCGTAGTGACTCATCAACTTTGTTATTGGCGGTTTCCGTAGGGCGCATCCCGCGTTTCGCGGGACCGCTGCAAGACTGTGTATCGTTCTTTCATCACATTCGATCGTGATGGGCCGCTAGCCCATCGCGGAACTGCGTGTTAGAGTAAGCTTTAATACATTATCCGCTGTGACTTTCGTCATAGAGTCTTTCCTTCGGGAGATGGCATAGTGATTGAGGATATGCTGAAAGGGGAGGCGGCCCATGAGCTTGGCGAAGCGAAAGATCATCACGATACTTGAAGACAGATGCACTGGCTGCGGCGCCTGCGTGATTCCATGCGCGGAAGGCGCCATCGAGATAGTCGGTGGAAAGGCGCGGCTTATCCGGGAGGAGCTTTGTGACGGCGCGGGGTTCTGCCTGGGGATTTGTCCTGAGGGCGCGTTGGTTATCGAGGAGCGGGTCGCAGAGCCGTTTTCACAAGAGGCGGTGGAGCAACATATGGAAAATAGCCCGGTGAGCGAGATAGCGCTCACGTGTTTCAGGTGCGGCACGTCCGAGCGCGACTCGGTACTGATGCCATGCCGAAAAGACGGCGAGAGCGTGTGGGTGTGCGTGAGGTGTCTGCCCGCGCTCATTCACGGGAAAGGATAAGCGTATCCCATCCAAGACGTCCAAAGACAGCATCGCCGCCGAGATGAGGAAAGTGTTCGGCGAGGACCGGAAAAGGATACAGCATGCCCTCGACGTGCTGTCCTTTGCCGAGGCCATCTTGCCCGTGGAGGGCGGCGACGAGGAAGTTGTCGTTGCGGCGGCGTTGCTTCATGACATCGGCATACAAGAGGCCGAGCGAAAATATGGCAGCAACGCCGGGCGTTATCAGGAGATGGAAGGTCCGCCCATTGCGAGGCGAATCCTGGAATCGCTTGATGCCGCCCCGGCGCTGATTGACGAGGTCTGCGACATTATCGCCCACCATCATTCCCCCCGCGAGAGCGAAACTCTGAATTACAAAATCCTTTATGATTCCGACATGATCGTAAATCTCCGAGACGAATCCCCGCCAGCGGCGCGGGCGCGTCTTGGTGAAAAGATAGGGAGGCTGTTCTTCACTCGAACCGGCCTGAAGGCAGCGCGCGAGGCTCTGTTTGGATAACCGGGGGCGGTCCTGCTCCCACTGACCGGAGGTAAGCGCAATGGTTTCGACACGGCTCAAGCTTCTCGCTCTCTTTTCGTTCATCGCGGCAATGGCTGTGTTGTTGATAGGCGGCTACGCTTCCCGCGACGACGTGGCGCCCTATCCCGACAAAGTCGTGGTCAAGGGAGAGGGCAACACGATTGTTGACGGGGCGGCGGTGCGTCGCGGCCAGACTGTGTTTCAGAGATACGGCCTGATGGACCATGGCAGTGTGTGGGGACACGGCTCGCTTAGGGGGATGGATTTCTCGGCCACCTCCCTGCACCTCATGGGCCAGCACATGCGCGAGTACTATGCCAACTATCTGTTCACGGCGCCGTTTGAGCAGCTGTCCAACCGAGACAAGGATGCCATAAGCGCCATCGTCATAAAGGACATCAAGTTCAACAACTACGACCCGGCGACGGGAGTGCTGTCCTTGGCGGCCGCGCAGGCGTATGCGTTTGAGAAGCTTGCCGAGTACTGGGACGCCATGTTCCGGGACGGCAGCAAGGATTACGGCTTCTTGCCGAACACGGTTGGAACGCCTGAGGAGCGGGCGGACCTTGCGGCCTTCTTTTTCTGGACCGCATGGGCCTCGGGCGCGAACCGGCCCGGCCTTAATTACTCGTACACTAATAACTGGCCGCATGATCCGTCGGTTGGCAACCTGCTGACGGTTGACGCCATCATATGGAGCGTTTTGGCAATTGCGGCCTTGTTGATTGTCCTTGGATTCGTCATCTTCGTCGTTCACCGGTACGGCTTTTTCTATGGGGAACCGAAACTGGGCAAAATGGCGGATGTCCTCGCGCATTCGCCCATCAGCGTGAGCCAGCGCAAGGCGGCCAAGTTCTTTCTTGTCGTCGGCCTGCTCTTCATCCTTCAGATAAACATGGGGGGTCTGCTCGCGCACTACACGGTGCATCCGGGCACTTTCTATCTGCGGTTTGTTTCGGAGCTGGTTCCGTACAGTTGGGCGAAGAGCTGGCACTTGCAGCTTGGGATTCTGTGGATCGCGACCGCATGGGTCGGCTCGGCCCTGTACATTGCGCCGCTGGTCGGCGGCCGCGAGCCGAAAGGGCAGGGGGTGCTCGTGGACGTGTTGTTCGTGGCGGTGGTCGCCGTCGCGCTGGGCAGTCTCTTTGGCGAGGCACTCGGGATACGCGGAGGACTGGGCAAAGCGTGGTTTTGGCTCGGGCACCAGGGATGGGAGTACCTTGAACTCGGAAGGCTGTGGCAGATACTTCTGTTTGGGGGATTGCTTGCCTGGCTTCTGATAGCGTACAGGGCGCTTGCGGACAGGCTGAAGCGGGAGGGCGGCTACAGCGGACTGACGCACCTGTACGTGTACGCCGCCATCCTGGTGGTGGTCTTCTTCGGGTTCGGCCTGTTCTACAATCGGTCCACCCATTTTACCATTGCCGATTACTGGCGGTGGTTCGTAGTGCACATATGGGTGGAGGGCATGTTCGAGTTCTTCGCGGCGGCGGCCACTGCGTTGCTGCTCGTGGCGCTCGGACTGGTCTCGAAGCCCGCCGCGCTTCGGGCCGCCTATCTGACGGCCATCCTGGTCTTCTGCAGTGGAATCATCGGAACGAGCCACCATTTCTTCTGGTTCGGACAGCCCTCATTCTGGCTGGGTCTCGGGGCGATTTTCTCTTCGCTCGAGCCGATTCCGCTCATTCTGCTCGTGGTGAGGGCGTGGATGGAGCACAGGCCGCTGCGGGCGGCCGGGAAGCAGTATCCGTATCGCTGGCCGATGGTGTTTCTCACGGCCTCGGCGTTCTGGAACTTCCTCGGAGCGGGTGTCTTCGGGTTCGTCATCAACACGCCCATCATCAACTATTTTGAGCATGGGACATATCTCACGTCCAATCACGGGCACACCGCGCTGTTCGGAACTTACGGGATGTTGGCAATCGCGCTGCTGTTGTTCTCGTGGAGGGCGCTGGTGAAGCCCGAGGCCTGGCGCGAGGGCTGGCTCAGGGTTTCGTTCTGGGGATTGAACATGGGCCTGCTGATGATGTCGTTTTTGGCGCTTTTTCCGATCGGTGTGGCCCAACTGAGGGAAAGTTTCACCAAGGGGTTCTGGTATGCACGGAGCGCGGAGTTTTATAATTTGCCAGTTATTCAGACGCTCGGCCAATACAGGATCGTTCCGGACCTCGTGATAATCCTCTTTGGCGCGCTTCCTCTGTTGGTCTTCTTGCTCATATCATTCGCGCATTTGAAGCCGGCAACGGTAAAGGGAGGCGAACCGATCTTCCCGGAAGGGGGGGCGGAGTTTCAGATATGAGAAGCTTG
>CAZEBC010000151.1:0-9829 GCA_964510165.1 uncultured bacterium | reverse complement strand
CTAGTCTTATGATAATGGGCCGCTTTACGAAGCATCCGTCGCTCATCGCGGCTGCATTTGGGGCTGGTCGCTGTCTTCCTCGATCAGTTCCGGTTGAGGTGTCTTGAAGATATTTCTTTCATGATACTTCTTGTCAAATTGCTCGACGGACTGCTGATCAAGATCGCCTCCGGCGATGCTTTCGTCACCCGGGTTCGGAGCCACAGCGGAGTATTGCGGATTTGTGAGACCATACGTGGCACTGCAGCCCTCATCCAGAAGAGAACAACCTGTCGCAAGAACCAAGCAGATCACGCTGAGAATCCATACGACACGCATTGACCGTCTCTCCTTTTGATTCCCCTCATCCGTGCCCATGCATGGCATATCTTCACATAGTATAGCAGATGAACTGCGCGTTGTCCGCCCTGGGCGGTGAAGAAGTTTTGCCGCCAGTACGTGAGTACCAGAGTATTGACAAATACCATATAATGTAATACAATCACACCAGCACCCAATATATTGAATTGACCATCGGACGATTCGACATGAATTCTCTCACCGTGGACAAGGTTATAAACGCCTTGGGGGTGGAGCCCGCCCGCTTCAGATACCTTGAGATGGTCTGTGGGGATTTCATTTCAGCACCCGGGCTTACGCCTGCTCGCACGTATACTCACGGCGACGTTAGGATACTCCGCGAAGCCGACCGTTTGCTTCGCAAGGGTCTGGGACCTGCCGCGCTGAAGGCTCGTTTGGGGGCCAGGTTGGGGGAAGCGGCTGAATGGGCTTCGTCTCCGAATCCTGAAACTTTGCGGGATGGTTCGGCACGCCTGCTCTCTGTAAGCAGTGGGAAGGGCGGGGTTGGCAAGAGTAACATTGCCCTGAATCTGGCGGTGCAGTTGGTCAGGCTAGGCCTCACGACAGTTGTCCTCGATGCAGACCTCGGTGTCGCGAATCTTCATGTTTTGGCCGGCGTGCGGGCACAACGCACTCTCCGTCATGTGATTTCAGGGGAATGCGGGATTGAAGAGATAATCACGCCGGCGCCCGGCGGACCCGATATCATCCCGGGTTCTTCGGGTATGTATGACCTGGCCAACCTGCCTGCTCACAAGCGTCATA
The DNA here is from genome assembly GCA_964510165.1 of uncultured bacterium. Classification (GTDB taxonomy): domain Bacteria; phylum Abyssobacteria; class SURF-5; order SURF-5; family SURF-5; genus CAZEBC01. Next base: position 8,725 of record CAZEBC010000151.1, on the reverse strand, counting down.
TGCTGCTCTCCGAATTCGAAAAACTCGAGAACCGCTATAACGTGATAATCGTTGACACGGCGGCAGGGGTTGCGGCGGCCGTGATTGATTTTGTGGTCGCCTCAGATTTTGCGATCGTGGTGACCATGCCCGAGGCGACGGCGATTACCGACGCCTATGCATTGATAAAGCTCAGCTTTGAACGGGCCCCATCGTGCCGGGTCGGGATTGTGGCAAACCGCGTGAAGAGCGCGCGCGAAGGTGCCTCGGCTTTGGGGCGAATTTCGGGTTGCGCCCGCCGGTTTCTGGGGCGCTCGCCGCTCGAGTTGGGATACGTATGGGAAGACTCGAGCGTTCGGCGCGCGGTGAACGAGCGAATGCCGTTCTCGGTCGCATATCCGCACTCGAAAGCGTCGTTATCCATGGGCCGGCTTGCGAAGACACTGGTCGAGAAGTGTATGGTGGGCCCGGCCAGCACAGAGAAACCGAAGGGGTTCGGTGGTTATCTTGACTGCGTTCCTTTAGTTGCTGAGAGCGCTGGATGATCAGACACGACAAGGAGGAGAGCGATGGGGGTTGTCGCCGCGAAAATCAATGTGTTTGACTATTGCGAGCATTTCGGGTTACAAGAGATGCCTTTCAACGACAGCGTGAATCCCGAATTCTTCTATAAGACCGCCAGTCATGAAGCCGCCTTCCTGCGCATGATGATGTGCGTCAGGCAACACAAGACGCTTGGGCTCATATGGGGACGCAGCGGCACGGGCAAGACACTTCTGTCACAGATGCTCTTGAGCGCCCTGAATGACACTGAGTTCATTCCAGTCGTTATTCTGGCGCATCCCGGAATGAGCAAGATGGGACTGCTCGGGTGCGTGCTCGAGGAGATGGGCATTCCCTATTTTCCGGGAAGAGAGAATGTGCAGATGCTTCTGGACCGCATCCATGCGTTCCTGATGGAATCATACAGCAATCGGCGTCGCCCGGTGATAATCGTGGACGAGGCGCACTTCCTGCCTTCAGACCAACTACATATGATTAGGGCTCTGACCAACTTGGAAACGCCTCACGAAAAACTCTGCACGGTGATCCTGTTCGCCGAGGAAACCTTCCCAAGACGGCTGCGGCACAAACGATACGCCTCGCTCAGGAGTAGAATCTCCACGAGCGCCTACCTGATGCCGATGTCACGCGCGGAAACCGAACAATATGTCAAATTCAGGCTCATGGTTGCAGGAGCTATGCAGGATATCTTTGATGGCGAGTGCTTCGACCTGATCCATTCGCACGCAGAAGGGATCTGCCGTGAAGTCAACAAGATTGCCGACAATTCCCTCATGGAGGCCTTCCTGCAGGGAGAACCCACAGTGGGGAGGAGAATTGTCGAGCATTGCATTCATGACAGTATCTGAAATGGCTCAAGAGATTACGCCCACAAGACTGAGGCTCGGTCTGATTCTGCCGATCAGGGATAACCCTTTAAGTGGGATTACCGAAGGGGAACTTGACGCCTTGCTCTCCGGGATTGAGGACGAGGCTCGACAAGATAGGCCGGACGGCAAAGGGAATAAGGCGAACATCGAGCGGCTTGATTGATCTCTTGAGATTACTCGTCCTTTCAACCCTCTCATCGGCCCTCTATGGACCGATGATCGTGTAGTTATTAGTCCGATGCCCTCCTTGGCCGGAGGCTCTCCGGCATCTTTGACTATTGGTTCCTTTCGTGGTAAAATGGTGATTAATAAAGCACTTAGGTATGGTTTGCCAACGTGCGGAAGCGGCAGCCCGCCCATAGGGGGAGAAAATGAAGTGTCCGGTTCATACTGACAGGAATGTGGTCGGATACTGCATTGAGTGCGGTGCTTTCGGGTGCGACTTGTGCCTTGCGCCGAGAGGTAAAGGCGACAACATCTGCAAGAAATGTGAAAAGACCAAGTCGCGTGTCGCCAGGAAAGACGACAAGAAAGGCCTGGTATCGAAGCTATTCGGAGAAAAGAAAACGCCCGTCCCTGGCGAACCAAGGCCCGTCGCCGCTCGCGCGAGCGTGAGTGGAAAAGCCGCGGCCGGGCGTAAGATGATTGTTCGTTTCCGGAATAACAGAGATCTCAAGGGCACTACCTACAAACTGGACATAAACTCACAGGGCTTCTATCTGGTTCCGCTTGAACCTCTCGAGGGTCAGGAGAGGATATTTGTCTACTTCTCCGACGTCAAGGCCATAAATTTCGTCAGGGATTTCGAAGGCAGATTCAGGCCAGACGAAGTGGCCAGTGCCCAGGCAACGGAAGGGCAAGAGATGAGAGTCGCCTTTCAGGATGGGGAGATTATTGAAGGACGCACTCTCCACCACTTCGACCCCTCCTGTCAGCGCTTTTACATGGTGCCCAAAGAGGATACGGGGAACATCATAAGCATCCTGATTGAACGATCTGCCCTCAAGGGCATTGAAAGCGAATCCTTCAAGCATGGCGTGTTCGCCGAGGAGGAAGAACTCGGCATTTTCAAACCTGAAAAGCAGGACCGAGCGCCGCTCAGCCAAAGTGAATCAATGGGCGATCTATACTTTTCGATGAAGAATTACGATAGCGCACTTGCGGAATATGAAAAGGTGAAGAAGGACTATCCAAATGACAAACGCCTGAACCTGAAAATATCGGTGTGCAACTTTAACCGCGGGGTGAACTTCATAAAGTCCCGAAAATACTTGGAAGCCAAGGCGGAATTCGAAAAGATAAACGAAGATGACCCTGTCTATGACAAGGCCAAGAAAAAGATCAGGAAGATCGAGAAGATTCTAAAGGAGGCCCAGAGCATGGGCACGTAGTTGTGGCGGAGCTCTTAAACCGTAAGCTCAGGGGGAGATAAGCGTCTTTATTTTCCGATTACTCCGGGTTTAGAGAACTCATGTCGCCCGCCCACCTGCGACCGATTCTGCCTGATCCGTCTTGGCAATGGATTTGCTATGCCAAGGGGGTGGTGGTACTCTTTGTCCGAGGGAGAAATCGTTTGAAATTCTCGGCGAGTGTGTTATAATGTGTTGTTTTGTGGAATAGCCTTCATTCTTTTATTATGGTTCATTCGGTCTCATCGACACGGCTTTAGATGAGGGAGAGTTGTCTGAGGAATCGAAATGCGATATGCAATTATCTGCGACGTCCACTCCAACCTTGAGGCACTGCAGGTGGTTCTTGCCGAAATCAAGGGCCACGGCGTAGATAAGATCGTTCATTTGGGAGACATCGTAGGCTATAATTCGAATCCCAACGAGTGCATTGAGATTTTTGCAGGCGAAAGCATCACTTCCATAATCGGCAATCACGATGCGGCCGCCTGCGGCCTGGATGACCCGTTGTGGTTCAATTCGGCGGCCAAGCAGGCGATTATCTGGACACGTGAAAACTTGAAACCGAAGGGAAGGGAATATCTCCGGGCGCTGCCCGAGCAATTGATTCTGGATGATCGGATTCTGCTTTCCCACGGTTCTCCCGAGAACCGGGACAACTACATCCTTGACTGGATGGATGCAATGCGCCAATTCGCCGTGATGGAAAAACTGAAGGTCAATATCTGTTTTTTCGGACACAGCCACCTTCCCGCGCTATTTGCTTACCGGGGGTTCAATCACGACCTAAATCAATACGGAAAACACTCGCTTGACAGCGATAATCGGTACTTGGTAAACTTCGGTGGGCTTGGCCAGCCGCGTGATGGCGATCCCCGGACTTGCTTCGGAATATTCGATTCCGAGGCGATGACGGTGGAGTTTTTCAGGCTCAAATACGACGTGCTTAAGTGCGCCAAGAAGGTGGAAAAGGCAGGGCTGGATATCTATCTGGCCGAGAGATTGTTGGCAGGCGTGTAAGACCCCGTCACAATCTCACTCGACCATTCCTCCGATTACTCCATGCGAAAAGCAAACGTAAGACGTAAGACTTCCGAGACCGATGTTCAGGTGGACCTCCTTGTGGACGGAAAGGGAGAGTTCCACATTGACACGGGTGTCGGCTTTCTCGACCACATGCTCTCGCTCGTTGCCCGGCATGGGCTGTTTGACCTCACCATACGGGCGACGGGAGACCTTCAGGTGGATTCTCACCATACGGTGGAAGACGTGGGCTTGTGTCTGGGCGCCGCGTTCTCGAAGGCTCTCGGGAACAAAGAAAAAATAGCAAGATATGGCTCGGCCCGTGTTCCCATGAACGAAGCCATGGCGCAGGTGGACGTCGATATCTCGTCCAGACCGTTCATGGTGTTTAACGGTGAGGTCCCCAGAGCGAAAGTGGGACAGTTTGACGCCGAACTCGTCCGCGAATTCCTGCATGCGTTCAGCAACTCGGCCCAGGTTACCTTACACGTCAACCTGATGTACGGGGATAACGCGCACCATTGCATTGAAGCGATATTCAAAGCGTTTGGGCGAGCCCTCTCGAACGCCGCTCGCATTGACGAGCGCATCGAGGGCGTGATGTCCACCAAGGGAGAACTCTAGCTCCGTGATCGCAATCATCGACTATCAAATGGGCAACCTGCGCAGCGTGCAGAAAGCTTTTGAGCACAAAGGCTTCGAGGCCGTCGTTACAGATGACGCCTCACGCATACTGGACGCCGACGGTGTTGTCTTGCCCGGGGTCGGCGCTTTCGGAGATTGCTGCCGAGAGTTGAGGTTACGCCGACTGGTCGAACCGTTGCGGGAGTGGATTGAATCGGGCCGTCCTTTTCTCGGAATATGTCTCGGACTGCAGGTGCTGTTGGGCTCGAGTGAAGAAAGCAAAGGGATCACGGGTCTCAATATCATCCCTGGCCGTGTCACGCGATTTACAGATACCACTCTGAAGGTGCCGCACATGGGGTGGAACCGTGTCATGTATCCGTCCAACGGGCGAGAGGAATGCCCGTTGTTTGAAGGCATTCCGAACGGCACGCATTTCTATTTTGTTCATTCGTACTATGTGAAGCCGGAGAATGTGAATGTCGCGGCAGGGCTTACCGATTATGGGGTTACCTTCGTATCGGCCGTGTGGCGCGACAACGTGTTTGCCACGCAGTTTCATCCCGAGAAAAGTCAGTCGGCTGGTTTAAGGCTGGTCGAGAACTTCGGTAATTTGGTCGAGAAAGCTCGCGCGAAATCGGGCGGGCGCGTGGAAACGGTATGAGTCAGGCAATCCATCTTCGGAAAGGCCCCAGAATCAGCCTTCGAGTGAAGATATTCATAGCGCTCATTCTGGTTGGCATTCCTCCCTTGTTCGTTGCGCTGCTCGTCGCATACTTCACGGGCACCGGCATCCACGAATATTATACCGGCACCCGGTTCCAGAGCTTTGCCCAATGGATAGCTCGCGAGATGAAGTCAAATATTGTCTCGGAGATAACGGAGGCCAAGTCCTTGGCCCTGACACCGACCGTTCTCAATGCTGTCTCAGACGCGAACAAGTCATATGAGGGCAAAGGCCAAGAGGCCATTCTTCGAGAGTTGCTATCGGTTGACGAAGGATGGAGGTCGGTTTCCAAGGTCAGTGAGACCATGCGAGGATATCTCTCCAACGACGTCTCGCGATATCTACAGAATATCCTGAAGCAGCGCTCGGACAAATACGCCGAAATCATTGTCACGGACGAGCATGGGGCGATAGTCGGAGCAACCGGTAAGACCACCGATTTCTATCAGGGCGACGAGGATTGGTGGAAGACGGCCTTCAATGAGGGTAATGGCCGTGACCTGGTGGAAGGCGTGGGCTTGGATGAGAGCACTCAGGTGCAGTCGCTGACGATCGCGGTGCCGGTGCGAGACCCGGCCAGCAACACGGTTATGGGCGTTCTGAAGATGGTCATCAGGGCCGACTCCCTGTTTCGGTCGGTCGATTCCTTCCGAATCGATACTACCGGTTTTGCCGGATTGACAACAACGGACGGTCAACTGCTGGCGACTTCGGCCCCAAGCAAGCCCGCACGGGTCATCGAAAATTTCTGGCGCCCTATAGTGGAGTTGACCAACGGGTGGATAAAAACGGAGGACGAGAGGGGAGAAGAAAACGTCATCGGATTTGCGGCAATCGACTTGACGGACTCGCGAGCGGAAGTCAGGCTCACCGGCAGGAAGTGGTATGTGTTCTTTTACCAGAGCGTGGGCGAGGGATACGCGCGTATATCCGCAATGGCCTCCAAAGTGTTCTCCCTTGGTCTTGTTCTCGTGCTCGGCCTCAGCGCCCTCGGTTTCTACGCGACAAACCGCATAGTCATGCCGATACGCTTGCTGCGGGAAGAAGCCCAATACATTGCTCAGGGTGACCTGGGTCGGCAAGTCGAAGTTCACACTAATGATGAGATCGAACTGCTGGCCGAAGAGATCAACATAATGTCAGGAAAACTGAAGGAAACCCACGCCAACCTGGAGCAGAGGATACAGGAACGGACCGCCGAACTGTCAGAAGCCAATAAGAAGCTGGAGGCCCAACGCGAAGTGCTGCTAAAAGTCAACAAGCAACTCATGAAAGCCAGCACTCTCAAGTCTCAGTTCCTTGCCGATATTTGTGATGGACTCACGAATCCGGTGGTGAACATAATCCGCTTGGCAGAAGTGGTTTCGGAACAACCTCTTACTTTGGACATGTCGGTGAAGGAATATCTGGGCGACATACTCAGCAATGCCAAGCATCTCCATCAACTAATCAACGAAGTGTTTACGCTCGCCAAGGCGACTTCCGGGAAAATAGAACTCAACCTTTCAAAATTTAACCTGGAAGACGTTCTTCGGGAGGTTCAGGAGACGGTCAGAGCGCTCGCCTCCGAACGAAACATCAAATTCGAGTTCAACATCGACAGCGGAATCGGCGATATTACCGCCGATATCAATCTCTTTAAGCATATCATCTTCAACCTGTACACAAACGCCATTAAGTACAACAGGATCAATGAAAAGGTAATCGTTGCCGCCGCGAGAGCCGAGGACTCCGTCGAAATCTCGGTGTCGGACAGGGGAATAGGAATCCGCGAGGAAGACCAGGAACGCATCTTCCATGAGTTCGAGCGCGTGGAGGACTCCCAGGAGCCGTACTTCGAAGGCACCGGAATGGGGCTCGCATTGGCCCAACGATTCGTTGAAATGCATGGCGGAAGGATATGGGTCGAGAGCGAATACGGCAAGGGCAGCAAGTTTGTTTTCAGAATTCCCGCCTCCCCAAGATCCGTTTGACGCATGTCCCTTTCATGTGGCACTGCATTCCTCCGCAGAAGTCATATGGTCACGATGGTGACGCACCATGCGGAAGGTAATCCAACATTCCCCGCTGCAACCCGCATTTGTAGGTCTCGCTCTGGTAGTTCTCACGATTCTCGTTTATCACCGATGTTTGCTGAAGTTCTTTGCGATGGAGGACTTTTTGTGCATCGCGTGGGTCCAGGAGGAGGGCCTTCGCGGTGTCTTGCGGTCGTTCTATTCCGATAATGAATTCGGTGTCTATCGGCCAGTCTCTATCCACGTCTACTATTATCTTTGCCGCTTTCTCTTCGATTTGCAGCCTCTTGGCTATCACTTGGCAAGCCTGACCTCTCAGGTGCTGAACGTTCTTCTCGTGGCGACTCTCGGACTGCTTGTGACCCACAGCCGTTGGGTTGCGTTTCTTGCCGGCACGGCGTATCTTTCCCGGCTCTCGCACTACATAGGCGTTTTCTGGGCTGCGGGCATAAATGAAGTCTGGTTGGCCCTTTTTTATTTGCTCGCACTGACGAGCTTCGTTCTGTATTCAAAGAAGGGGAGTCCCGCATATCTTTGGTGCGCCCTCCTGGGCTTCGTGCTGGCCCTGGCAAGCAAGGAAAGCGCGGTCACCCTTCCTTTTGTTCTTCTGGCATACGGCCTAGTGTTCAAGGGCAGGCCGGGCTTGAGGGCGGCAGTGCAGCAGTATGGCCCTTTTTTTGCCATTCTGGCGGCATACCTCGTGCTCAAGCTTGTCATTTTCAAACCGATGGTGGGAACTACGTACGAGGTCGGCGCCGGAATATGGATAATTCGCAACTTCTTCTCTTACCTGGTATTCCAGGTCAATCTCACGCATTTGGCTCTTGTCGCGTTCAAATTGTTCGCCGACATCAACTTGTACTCTTTCCTCATTAATGAGAAAATGACGTTGAGTTTCATCGGAATTGCGGCTCTTTCGGTAATCATGGGGCTTCATTATTCCCGCGCTAGCTTGTCTGCAAAGATGCGTGATCTCGACGTGGAAGACCGACTGATCCTCTTTTCTCTGCTTTTCTTCCTCATTAGCCTGTTTCCGGCCCTGCTCATGAAGAATCGGGTGCAACAGTACTATCTCTTTGTGCCTTCCATAGCCTTCTCGCTCGCCTGCGCGGCGCTCTTGAAGAAATTCGTGAAAACACGGGCTGCCGGGGTTGCGGTCACGGTGATCATGCTCGCCGGAGCATTTCTCGGATATTCATGGTTGGAGAGAATCCCCGATGGGCGAACGACTACCTCCGCAAAGATATTTCTTGAGGACATGAATTCCTTAATCGAGCGCAATCCCGATATCCAAGGAATGCACGTGGAAGGCGGCACCATGTTCATGTACCAGGTTCTCTGGTGCGGCGATGCGTTCAAGAGTTTTCTTTCCAAACCGATTTCGGTTACGTTTGATTTTCAGCTTTCCAACCCTCCGACAGGCGAAGGGATCGTGCGAGTCCGCCTCGATGGCGAACGCCTTCGCGAACAACCCGGCTTCTGAGTGCCCGCCGACGTTCCTGACGCGCCCGATTG
>CAZEBC010000150.1:0-9881 GCA_964510165.1 uncultured bacterium | reverse complement strand
ATCGACGGCGAGGATGAGGGCCTTGTGAAAATCCATGTGAGGAAGGGAACCGACCGGATACTCGGCGCAACCATCGTCGCCCGCCACGCGGGCGAGATGATAAGCGAGATCACGCTCGCGATGGTCGGCGGCTTGGGCCTGAAGACAATCGCCAACGTGATCCATCCGTATCCCACGCAGGCCGAGGCCATCAAACAGGTCGCCGACCGATACAACCGAACACGCCTGACGACCCGTGTCAAGAAGGCGTCCTCATTGCTCATGGCCTTGAAACGATGACGCCAGTCCGCGCAGTGCGGTAATTACTCATATGCAAAAACTGGCTATCCTGTCACAACAAATGAGGGAAGACTGGCGCTGGGTGGCGGGCGGCGCGACGCTCGTCGCGCTTCACATTGTTCTTGCGCATATCTCTCCCGAATTTCCTTACGGTCGTGATCTCATCGAGAAGCCGCTGCCGCTGCTGGTGGCTATCGCGATGGTTTCGGGCGTCGTGTATCTGCTCGCCGTCGGCAAGACGAGTTGCGTTCCGGCGGGCAAATGGACGCTCTTTTGGATTCTCGGCGTCGGCCTCGCGCTTCGCCTGCTCTTGCTGGATTCGACGCCCATCCAGGAGGACGATTATTATCGCTACCTGTGGGACGGAGCGGTGACGGCGGAGGGAATCAACCCGTACAGGTACGCGCCCGACCTTGTTCAACACTCGACAACTGCACCGGCGATTCCCGACGCGCTCAAGCGACTGGCCGATGAATCCGGCGAGGTGGTGTGGCGGGTGAATCATGCGCATCTTCGCACCATCTACCCACCTATGGCGCAGGCGGCCTTCGCGCTGGCTCATTGGCTGCGGCCGTGGAGCATCGTTGCCTGGCGCGTGGTGCTCCTGGTGTTCGATCTGGTCACGCTGGCCCTTCTGGTCCTGCTCCTTCGCGCGGCCAATCTGCCGCTCACCCACCTGGCGACATACTGGTGGAATCCGCTGCTGGTCAAGGAAATCTTCAACTCCGGCCACATGGACGTGATCGCGCTGCCGTTTGTGCTGGGGGCGCTCCTGCTGGCGAACCGAAACAGACATACGCTCTCCGCAATCCTGCTTGGGGTGGCCGCCGGAGCCAAGATATGGCCGGCGCTGCTGCTTCCGATGGTCCTGCGGGATTCCATTTCGCAGCCCCGGAAAGCGCTCATGGCGGCGGGCAGTTTCAGCGTTGTGATGGCGCTGATGTTTCTGCCGATATACACGGGCGGCCTTGACGGCGATTCCGGGTTCACCGCATACGGGTGCATGTGGGAAATGAATGACGCGCTCTACATGCTCCTTCTGTGGGGCGTGAAGTTCGTGGCGCGAGGCGTGGAACTCGGCTCGCATGGCGCTCATCTCATCACGCGCGTCCTGGTGGGGATGCTCGTCGTTTTGTGGACACTGTGGCTCAGCCGAAAACCCGCCTCAAACCCCGCCGACCTATCGGAAAAATGCCTTCTCGTGGTTGTGGCGATATTCCTGCTCAGTCCGACGCAGTACCCGTGGTATTACGTGTGGATGCTGCCGTTCCTGGCGGTCCGGCCACGCTTCTCGCTCCTGCTGCTCACCGCGCTGCTGCCCTTGTACTATCTGCGGTTCCGATTCGTGGCGCTCGACAGAGTCGGCGTCTTCGATCACGGCATTGTGTGGCTGGAATATGGTCCCGTCTGGATTCTCTTGCTTCGGGAAGGCATTAGGGGTCAGACCTTGACATTTGACATAGCCCGAAAGGATTGTCTGTGAGCGAGCCGCGTGGTTGTGCCCCAAAGCAAGCCTTTTTATGTCAAATGTCAAGGTCTGACCCCTATGCCCATGCCTCGATAGCCGTCATCATTCCCGCATTCAATGAAGAGCCGTCCATCGCGAAGGTGCTCGCCGCGATTCCATCATGGGTGGATGACGTGATTGTTGTAGATAACGGGTCCACCGACGCGACGGCGGAAATCGCTCGGTCACACAGAGCGCGCGTGATATCTGAGCCGCGGCGCGGCTACGGCTCGGCATGTCTGGCAGGCATGGCGGCGCTGTCGGACCCCGACATCGTTGTGTTTCTTGACGGCGACTACAGCGATTATCCCGAGCAGATGGACCGGCTCGTTAGTCCGATAATCAGGGGCGAGGCCGATATGGTCATCGGCTCTCGACTGCTGGGTCGGAGGGAGACGGGCGCGCTCACGCCGCAGGCGGTGTTCGGGAACTGGCTCGCCTGCGCGCTCATGAGGTGGTTCTGGCGCGCGAGCTATACCGATCTCGGCCCCTTCCGCGCAATAAGCCTGGCCTCCCTCAAGAAGCTCGACATGCAGGATCGCAATTATGGCTGGACTGTCGAGATGCAGGTGAAAGCCGCTCGTCATGGTTTGCGGGTGCGGGAAGCGCCGGTGGATTACCGCCGCCGAATCGGAAAATCGAAAGTATCGGGCACCGTCAAAGGAGTAATCGGCGCCGGAACCAAGATACTCTTCACGATTTTCAAGTGCGCCGTTGAGTCTTCCCAAAGAAACATCCGCGAGCGCATAATCGTGTTCACGCGATATCCGGAACCCGGGGCGACGAAGACGCGGCTCATCCCCGCGCTCGGCCCCGATGGCGCCGCCGCGCTCCACGCCTCGATGACGGAGCACACCATGAGGCGCGTCAGGCAACTCGCCGAACGGCGCCCCGTCTCGCTCGAAGTCCGCTATGAAGGAGGGGACAGGCGGCTTGCAAGACAATGGCTCGGGCCGGGCATTGTCTGTCGCCCCCAGGGTTCAGGCGATCTCGGCCGGCGAATGGCGCGGTCATTCGACAAGGCGTTCAGCGATGGGATGGAGCGAGCGTTGCTTGTGGGAACCGATTGTCCCGAATGGTCGCCCGACACGCTCGAAGCCGCCCTCGATTCGCTCAAGGAAAACCAACTCGTCCTTGGTCCCGCCAATGATGGAGGCTATTACCTTGTCGGATTGAGTTGCATGGTCCCGCGCATATTTGACGGCCTCCCCTGGGGCGAAAACGACGTGTTTGAACGAACGCTCCGCCTCGCGAACGAGCATCACCTTTCAACGGCCCTCGTAGAAAAGCTGAGCGATGTGGATCACATTGACGACCTGCACGTCTGGGAGAACGCGCGACGCTCACGGCCCGCTTCCACCATCTCGGTCGTAGTGCCCACGCTCAATGAGGCCGCTGCCCTCGCCGACTCACTCGCAAGCGTTCGGGATGCGGCCGAGGAGATCATCGTTGTGGACGGCGGCAGCACGGACGAAACTTTGGGGATCGCCGTCTCCTTCGGCGCGAGGATACTGCATTCGGAACCATGGCGCGCGCGTCAATTGAACGTCGGCGCATCGGCCGCCAGCGGCGACATCCTGCTGTTCCTCCATGCCGACACGCGGTTGCCGTGGGGATTCGCCGACCACGTGCGGCAGGCGCTGGAGCAGCCCGGCGCCGTGGGAGGCGCATTCGAGTTGAGCGTCGCCTCGCCTCTGCCGTCGCTTCGCCTGGTCGAGCGGCTGGCGAACTGGCGCTCGCGACGCATGCACATGCCGTACGGCGACCAGGCCATTTTCCTCCGCAAGCGACTATTTCTTCAAATGGGCGGCTTTCCAGATGTCCCGATCATGGACGACTTCGAGTTCGCAAGACGGCTGAGGAAGCGAGGGCGAATCGTGATAGCTGCGGCCCCCGCCGTCACCTCGGCTCGCAGATGGCATGCGCTCGGCCCGCTGAGGACTACGCTGATAAACCAGTTTGTGATCGCGGCGTATTATGGAGGAGCCTCGCTGCATCGTTTGGCCGGCTGGTATCGCGACGCCTGAATTCAGTCGAGCATATCCTTGAGCTCGGGGTCGCGCTGCTTCAGTTTCTCGAGCAATCTGTCATAATGCCTTATTCTGACCAGCGCGCGCACGAGCATGAATGCGCCAAAGACGAACAGGGCCAGGCACATTAGGAAGAGCGGAATGATGAGGGGCAGATTGTGCGTGATGTCGTAATATCCAGAAAAGGCAATGAGAGCGGTTATAATGGAGAGAGGCAGCGCGACGACCGCCACCGCCGTCCTGATGACGGCCAGGGAGGTTCGTTTCTCGGCCAGAATCAACTGCGCGTGAGCCATAAGGGCTGCATGTGAATCAGAGCTTTCGATGCTCATGTTCGGCTCGACTCCCGCTCCAGCCTTTTCCTGACAAGCGGCCAAGAAAAAAGCCTGCAAGGATACCTGCCTCGCAAGCTGAACTCCAAGCTGGGTCGGGGCGACTGGATTTGAACCAGCGACCTCACGGTCCCGAACCGTGCGCGCTACCCACTGCGCTACGCCCCGATAACTTTTGTTCTTGCAACAAAGCTATGATATTATAGCAATCGGAGCGTTCGCTCGTCAATAAGGGTTTGGGACGCCGCCGTAACGTCGACTCCTCAAGTGAAATTATTATTATCTGACATATCATTATGCCCAACGACACGATGACGTGCGCGGTCATCCCCTGCTACAACGTCGGCTCGCTATGCGCGCCCGTGATCGAGCAAACCCGCGCGTGCGTCAAGAAAATAGTTGCCGTAGATGACGGAAGCACCGATGACACCGCGCTGCACCTGTCGAAAGCCGGTGTTACGGTGCTGACCCATGCGAAGAACGCGGGCAAAGGCGCGGCGCTCATCACCGCGTTCAAGTATTTCCTCGAGGCCGATGAGTGCAGGGCTTGCGATTCGGTGTTGACCATTGACGGCGACGGCCAGCATAATCCAGGGGAAATAGGGCGACTCCTCGATGCCTATGCCGCCGCGCCGGATTCGGTCATCGTCGGCACTCGCCAGGTCGACCGGCCCGACATCATGCGCCGCCGCCGGTGGGGGAACATCATCAGCCGCTATTTCATTTCGAAGGCCTGTGGCCAGTATGTGCCTGATACGCAGTCGGGCTTTCGGGTGTTCTCGCGCCAGGTTCTTCAAAAGGTCATGCCCGCGCTGAGGCCGGGCAGATATGAACTGGAGACCGCCTTTCTGATTCTCGCGGCGCGGGCGGGGCATCGCATCGTGCCGGTCGAAATCAGCACCATATACACGGACGAGGCCGAGAAAGTCTCCTCGTTCGACCCTTGCCTCGACACCTACCTCGTCTTCAAAGTTGTCGCCAAGAGCATTCTTTTCAAGAAGTGAGACGGACGCCTCACGCAAAGACTCGAAGGAAGGCTTTTCTCAACCACGAAGGCACAAAAACACAAAACCAGCCCCTCACCCTGCCCTCTCCCAGCGGGAGAGGGTTAACACGGAGGCGCCCTTTCCCAGCGGGAGAGGGCGGGGGTGAGGGGGAATCGTGACGAAAACTCATGATTTCCAAGGTGAATAGTGTGAGGGACTCAAGACTGTGGGGTGAAATGCAGTGCGCAGTGCGTCGGCGCCGATTGTTTATCGGCGCCTGTCACCATTCCCTATCGGCGATTGTTCGCGAAACGTCAAGGAGGTCCCTGGTTGTCACGCGCATACTCGCTCTCTAAAAGAATAATTCGGCTCCATGGCAGGCCAGTTCGGACATGCGACCTGAGAGGCTTTGTTTTCTCTCCTCTCTTTCATTCGCAGATTCTTCACCGATTCGACGGCGTTCCGACACGCGGTGCAGAGAAGCACCTTTTCAACCTCCGGAGACTCGATTACCGAAAGCAGTTCTTTTTCCGGAGGAGCATGTCGTATGGTGACAAGATAAAACTCCTTTGATATAGTGGTGGTGGCTGACAACTCGTACTTTCCGCACCAATCGCAGGTTATCTTGTTAATCGGCTCTATCATCTTTGTTCCTCCTTTTCTCTTGCCATCCCAAACGCATGTGTAACTTCCAACTGTGATGAATGACGACGGGAAATAAAGGCCCGTCCGATTCAATCACGCCCGCTAGGACAGGAATCTCATTCCCGCCCTGAATGCGTCGGCCTCGGGCTTCATCCAGACCACCTCGGCGAATACAGGCAGATTCACATGTTTCTTCAGCGGAATCGAGAGCTTCACCACCTCTCCCTCTCTTGGCTTGAACCGGCTTGTTATTCCCATGCCGCCCTGGCTGATATTCAAACAATGTGCGCTGTGGCGGGTGACCCCCGGTTTTCTTGCGCCTGCAATCATCGCCTCGAAGTCGATCTCCTTGCCATAGGGCTGACGAACGTTCTTTCGCCTCTCCAGTGCCATTTGACCCTCTCTCCCTGCATTATGCTATAATAGCGTTGCCATAAGACAAGGATACACGTCTCGGCGCTTGAATGCAATCCCACGAAAGTAGGTTTTTTTGCGGTTCTTACTGCCTATTCTTTGACCAAGGTGTGATATAATTGCTCTATGGATGAAATATCGGAGATAATTAAGAAGCGTTCGGTGCCTGCCGTCCTGTTCTTCGATTTAAATATCAGGCTCACCTTCTGCAACAACGAAGCCTCCGAAATTATTGCCTCTCACCCTGACCTCTATGAAATGATCCGGAATCTCTGCCTTGAGGTCAAAACTGCCGGTATCGAAGCGTCCTCTCGCGGGGCAAACGCTCAACAAACCGGCATCTACCGGGGCAGCCAGTCAACCCTCTTCGCGGTCCGCGCCTTCCTCGTGGGGGCGGCGACGGAGCAAGACCCCTCGCACATCATGGCGCTCGTCGAGAAAATCGCCGAAAAACATACAGTGGACCTTGACAAAGCGCGAAAGAAGTTCGGCTTGTCCAAACGGGAAACGGAAGTGCTTCAACTCCTGTGCAGCGGGCTCACCAATAGAGAAATCGCCGAAAAGCTTTTTGTGAGCGAACAGACCGCCAAAGATCACGTCAGGAACATAATGAGGAAGGTGGGGGTGAAATCGCGCACAGCCCTCATCTCGGCTCTCCAGTGATGCTTCTTCTCGATGGCAATTCGCGCCAGTATAACTGCATTATTCACCCTGAAAAGCGCGTGTTTCTGTCGTGTTTTCCCCCTCACCCCAACCCTCTCCCACGGAGGAGGGCAACAAGATTGCAGGCGTGAAGCCTGCGCTACACCCTGACCGTCTCCCACTGGGCGAAGGCGCCCTCTTTACCCTCTCCCACCGGGAGAGGGCAGGGTGAGGGGCTTCGGCTGCGGTTGTCCGCGCTGGGAATTCTCGTCGCGGAGGTTTAGTACTCCATGACGCGATGGACGGTTCGGATGATGCGGTCGGCGTCGGGCAGGTAGAGGTGCTCGCCCCGGGGGAGCGGCATCACGGTGTCGAAGCCGGTCACCCGCATGGGCGGAGCGGCCAGGCTGAGGAAAGCCTTCTCGTTTATTCGCGCAATGATTTCGGCGCCCACACCGCACGTTTTCGGCGCTTCGTGCACGACGACAACCCTGCCGGTCTTCTTCACCGACTCCACAATGGTAGCGACATCGAGCGGCGAGATGGTGCGCACGTCGACGACCTCGGGGTCAATGCCCTCGTCCGCAAGTGCCTCAGCGGCCTCCAGCGTTATCTTCATCATCGCGCCCCATGCGATGAGAGTGACATGTTCGCCTTCCCGCGCGACCTTCGCTGAACCGATGGGCACGGTGTACTCGCCGTCGGGAACCTCGCCTTTGACTGCGCGATAGATGCGTTTGGGCTCGAGGAAGACCACGGGGTCGGGATCGCGAATGGCGGAGATGAGCAGGCCCTTGGCGTCGTGGGGAGTCGAGGGGATGACGACCTTGACGCCGGGGGTGTGCGCGAATATGGCCTCGGTGCTCTCCGAATGATGCTCGGGCGCGTGGATGCCGCCGCCGTAAGGCGCCCGCACGACGAGCGGGACGCTGTACCGGCCGCGCGTGCGGTTGCGGATTCGGCCCGCGTGCGAGATGATCTGGTCGAATGCGGGATAGATGAATCCCATGAACTGGATTTCGGCGACCGGCCGCATCCCGAAGACGGCAAGCCCGATGGCAGCGCCAACGATGCCGGATTCGGAGAGCGGAGTATCGACCACCCGATCTTCGCCGAAGAGTTTCTGAAGTCCTTCGGTTGCGCGAAACACGCCGCCGGCCTTGCCGACGTCTTCGCCGAGGATCATCACGCGCTCGTCTCTCTGCATCTCCTCGCGCAACGCGGCATTGACGGCCTCGACGAGATTCATCTCAGCCACGGCCTTCCTCCTTCCGCGCGGGGAGCGCTTCGGTCAGTGACTCGAGTTGCTCCTTCAGATTGGGCGGCATCTCGTTGAACATGTACCGGAAGATGTCGGCAGGCTCGGGGTCTTTGGCCGACTCGGCCGCGGCCACGGCCTCCTCGACGATGGTTTCCGCCTCGCTCTTGACGTGCTGAGCGTAGTCGTCGTCAATCACGCGCTTCGACCTCAGATAGCGGTCCAGTCTGACGAGCGGCTCGCGCCTGCGCCATGGCTCCATCTCTTCCTCGGTCCTGTAGCGGAGCGGGTCATCGGACGTAGTGTGAGCGCCGAGGCGGTAAGTGACCGCCTCGATAAGGCTGGGTCCTCCGCCCGAGCGGGCCTTGTCGAGTGCGGCGGTGGTCGCCACGAACGAGGCGAAGACATCGTTTCCGTCTATGCGCAGCCCGTCGAAGCCGTAGGCGATCGCTTTCTGTGCAAGCGTGCGCGATGCGGTTTGGCGATGGATCGGGACGGATATCGCGTATTGATTGTTCTGACAGATGAAGACGGTTGGCGTCTTGAGCACCCCGGCGAAGTTGAGCGCCTCGTGGAAATCGCCCTCCGATGTGGCGCCGTCCCCGAAATAGGTGACCACTACGCTCCTCTCTCCTCTGAGCTTGATGGCCCATGCGGCGCCGACGGCGTGCAGGATATGCGTGCCGACCGGGACGGAGACCGAAAATACGCGCACATCTTCGGGTATGCGGCTGCCTTCCTCATTGCCCATCCAATAGAGGAAGACCTGAGAGAGAGGAAGTCCGCGGATCATGCACGCCGACAATTCGCGATAGCTTGGAAAGAGCCAATCCTCGGGCTTCATCGCGCTCGCGCTGCCGATTTGAATCGCCTCCTGACCGAGCACCGGCGCGTAGGTTCCCATGCGCCCCTGCCGCTGGAGATTAAGCGCCTTCTGATCCGCTACCCGCGATATGATGAGCCAGCGGTAAAACCCTCTGAGTTGCTCATCGGAGAGATTGGGCATGCGGTCATCCACCACGGTTCCTTGCTCGTCGAGGATGGTGAAGGTTTTTCCGTTCAACGGGTGAAATTCCTGGAATATGTCGGGCATCGGTTTTCTCCCTTTACCACTTCCTCGGCGCGGGCCACTCGGCCTTTCCCGTCGTGAGGAACTCATGATAGCGCGCAAGTGTAAACAGATAGTCGGATAGACGGTTGATGTATTTCATCAGGTTGGGGCTTCGGATGACATCGAGGTCCCGTCCCTCGACGACGCTTCGCTCCGCCCTTCGGACGACGGTGCGCGCCATGTCAAGGATGGCCGAAACCCGCGTGGCGCCCGGAACCACAAAGTTCTCCGGCATCGGCATGCGTTTCTCGATGCCGTCCATGCCGCGTTCCAGACGGCGGACATGCCTCGGGCCGATTCGGCGTTCCACCTTGTTGATATCGTCCGGCGAGGCGGCTACCTCGGAGCCGATCATGAATATTTCTTCCTGTACTCGGAGGATGAGCCGATTCAGCCGGTCAAGCTCGCAGGTTGCTCTCGCAAGACCGAGGATGGAATTGACCTCGTCGAGCGTTCCGTTGATGACTTTTCTTATGTCGGTCTTGGAGACGCGTTTGCGTTTGTCGAGCAGCGCTGAACGGCCTGCGTCCCCTTTTCTGGTCGTGATCTTCATCATTCAGCTCTCTAACCGTTCTTTCTTAATAATCGGCGTATTGCAGGTTTTCCGCTACGAGGAAACCGGGGTCAGGTCTTGAATTGTGAATTAAGGAGATTGCATTGAATTTCGTTCACGATGC
>CAZEBC010000149.1:0-10047 GCA_964510165.1 uncultured bacterium | reverse complement strand
GCGGGCGCCGTCCGAGAACGGTTATTTCGAGGGTTGACTTGTGTTTGGGACAAGCATATGACATAATATGCCTGCGCCTGGCCGGCGCAGGGCGACTCTTTCCGTCCCTCCCTCTATTTCGCAAGGAGCCATCCTCCCGGCCAGGCGCTCTCGCTATTAAGAAGGGAAACCATAGATCGCGTTTGACATATCGTAACTGCAAGGGATATAATGCGTTGATTATGAGCGGTTTGGCGCGAGCCAGGCCGATGGGGTGAATCCGCGGGCAGGTTCGCCCTTTTCGCCGAAACCGAACTTTCGGCGAGAAGGGCTTTTTATTGAGACGCGGAAGATTCCCCTCAAATATTTCTGATTTGGACAACCTGAACTTGGGCAGGGAAGGCGGTTTACAGTATATGGCCAAGAAGAAGATTACCGAGGCCGACAAGAGAATGGAAGAACTGGTCTCGCTGTGTCGCAGACGCGGCTTTATCTTTCAGAGCAGCCTCATCTACGGCGGCATCACAAGTTGCTGGGATTACGGCCCACTCGGGGTCGAGCTGAAGAACAACATCAAGCGGTTCTGGTGGAAGACCATGACGCAACTGCGCGAGGACGTCGAAGGGCTCGACGCCAGCATCATCATGCATCCGCGCGTGTGGGAAGCGTCGGGCCACGTGGCCGGATTTCACGACCCGCTGGTCGATTGCAAGCAGTGCAAGCACCGCTTCCGCGCCGACGAAGTGGAGGATAAGGTCTGTCCCGACTGCGGCGGCGAGCTCACCGACCCGCGCCAGTTCAACCTGATGTTCAAGACGTTCATCGGGCCAGTTGAGGAAGAGGCCGCCGTGGTATACCTGCGGCCCGAGACGGCCCAAGGCATCTACGTGAATTTCCAGAACGTGCTTGGCCCTTCACGTCAAAAGATACCGTTCGGCATCGCCCAGATCGGGAAAGCCTTCCGAAACGAGATCACGCCCGGCAACTTCGTGTTCCGCATGCGCGAGTTCGAGCAGATGGAGATGCAATACTTCGTCCGACCCGGCGCCGATGACGAGTGGTTCGAGTACTGGAAGGGACAGCGGATGCAGTGGTATCTGGACCTCGGCGTCAAGAAGGAACGGCTGCGCTTCCACGAACACAGCCCCGCAGAACTGGCGCATTACGCGCGCAAGGCGTTCGATATCGAATATGAGTTCCCGTTCGGCTGGAAAGAACTCGAGGGCATTCACAACCGAACCGATTTCGACCTCTCGCGCCATCAGGAGTATTCCGGCAAGGACCTCACCTACTTCGACCAGGAACTCAACCAGAGGTATATCCCGTATATAATCGAGACGTCGGCGGGCGTTGACCGCACGCTGCTCACGTGCCTCATTGACGCCTACGAGGTCGAGAACCCCGGTGCGAAGGAAGAGCGCAAGGTGCTGAGGCTCTCACCAAGAATCGCCCCCATCAAAGCGGCGGTGCTCCCCCTCGTCAACCGAGACGGCATGCCGGAGATTGCGAGAAAGATAGCTGACGAACTGAGGCCGCACTTGAAGGTTTTCTACGACGACGGTGGTTCCGTCGGGCGCCGTTACCGCAGACAGGACGAAGCAGGCACCCCCTTCGGAATTACCGTGGACTCGCAAACACTTCAGGATGAGACCGTCACCCTTCGCGAACGGGATTCGATGCAGCAAGTGCGGCTGAAGATTTCCGCGCTCAAGGACGAACTACTAAAACGCACTGCCGAGTGACCAGGCGCCGAATGCAGATGCAGGTCGGTGTAATATCAGATACTCACGATTACCTGAACCCGAAGGTGTTCGACGTGTTCAAGCATGTCGAGCGAATCCTCCACGCGGGCGACATCGGCTCGGCGGACGTCATAATCCAGTTGAGCGCCATCGCGCCCATCGTCGCCGTCAGCGGCAACATGGACACGCCCCCCGTCACCGAACGCTATCCGGTTGACCAGAGAGTTCAACTGGCGGGCGCCGACATTTTCATGACTCACAACGGCGGCATGCTGCTCCGAAGCCCCAGCGAATTCAAGGCTCGCTGCGGCCCCAAGCGGCCCGATGTGTTCGTCTGGGGGCACACCCACCGCGCGGAAGTCAAGCACGTTAACGGAATGCTCACCGTCAATCCCGGCTCGGCAAGCCGGCCGATGTTCGATCTGCCCGCCTCCGTCGCCATCCTCACGCTTGAGCCCGGCAAACGGCCCCGCGCCGAAATCGTTTTGATAGAATAACCCTCGGCTGCGGCTATGGCGCTATGGCGCCCGGATCGGGCATCAACCCACCAACTCCCTGACAGGCTCCGCTTGCACTCGGGGACGCCGCTCGTTGCGCATGCCGGATATGAATAAGGCGGCCAGCAGTGATATGCCGATGCCAAGTTGAAAGAACGGGCGGTAGCTATCGGCGCTGTCGAAGATGTATCCGGCAAGGTAGGGACCAATTGCATTGCCGAGCGTGAACGGGATGTTGAGCCAGCCCAGAATCGAGCCAAGGTGCGCCACGCCAAAGCTCTCACCGAGGGCCAGCGGCCACAATGCGTTACGCCCGCCGCCCGGAAGCCCCAGCAGAACGGCAAACGTGTAGAGCGCGCCTATGGTTGGATTGCGGAGCAACAGGAGCATCGCGAGTCCTGTTCCGCCATAGCAGAGTATCATCATGGTTCTGACCTTGAGTTTGTCCGCCGCCGCCCCGAACAGGAAGGTCCCGACCAATATGAAACCCTGCATCGCGATATAGATGTACGTGGCATTCGATTGCGAAACCCCGTTGTCGGTCGCGAAGGGAACCAGGTGCACAAGCATCGAGGTGTACACGACCGCAATGAGGAAATCGCCCGCGCTGAGAGCCCAGAGACTTCGCGTCCTGACCGACTGCCCTATGTTCAAGCTGTTCAGCGCGACCCCTTCATTTCCAATTCCGCTGCCATCGGCGGAATTCTCCATTTCGTCCATGACGTCCGCAGAGACCGTCGCACGCCTCTTCGCCGGTATCCAGAGAGCGATCGGCACGAGCAGGCCGAGCAGGAACAGAGAAAAAATCGGGTAACCGGTCCTCCACCCATAATGACGCAGAAAAACATCGGCCAGATAAGGCGCCGCGAATCCGCCCGTGCCCATGCCGAGCAATGCAAGCCCCATCGCCTTCCCGCGATTTTTGTGGAAATTCTGCGAGATTGCAGCCCCGATGGGGATGTAGGTGTTCGAGGCATTCGCGAACGAGGACAGAATGAAGAGCGCATACATGTGCCAGAGCGATGTGATGCGTCCCAGAAAGAAGGCGGCTACGAATTGGCAAACTGTGCCGATCAACATCACTCTCCGGGGGCCGTACTTGTCAATCCATGTGCCCACCAGAGGCGAGCACGCCGCGCCCGTCAGCGCCCACACCGTCACCGCAAATCCCATCTCCGACCGCGTGGCGCCGAGATCGCTTTCTATCAGAGTGAGATACACCGGAAACACAAACCAGCCGATCCCGCCTGCCACGGTCAGACTGAGAAATCCCGTCGCCGCTATCAGCCACTTCGAAAACACCTTTGAATCCGACATGAATCAACTACCTCGCTTCCACAGCGTCGAAGACCTTCTTTTTTCCTTCTTTCCCGCTCTTATCTCCCTTTGCTCTTATCGATATTGCGCATAAAGCGGCCACAATCCCGAAGCCGGCGAACGCGTAGAACACAGGCAGATAACTGCCGAGCCTCGTGAATGAGGCGCCCGCGACCACCGGGCCGACGGCGCCGCCGACGGTACCAAGGATATTGAGCACACCATACAGCGCGCCGAAGTTCTTTGTCCCGAGGTTTTCGGCTATTAACAAAGGATTGACCGTGAGCGGAGCCCCTGACGCAAACCCGTACAGTGCCGCCGCAAAAAGCACAAGCGCATAAGGATTGCCGAGCGAGAGTATGGGAATGGAAGCGGCGAATAGCAAGCAGGCGCCGGCCATGGCGTTCTTCGCGCCCCACCGGTCGCAGATTGGACCGACCGCCAGCTTTCCAAGGATCATAACTCCCATAATAAAACTCCACGCGAACGAAGAGGCCCGTTCCGAATGCCCCTGATCCTGAAGGAAGCTTGGCATGTGATTGCCCATGCCCCCGCTCACGAGTCCGACGATGAGCATGATCGCCGCAATCTGCCAAAACGAAATCTGCGAGAACGCTTCCTTCACGCTCAGGCCCCAGTTATCGTCGACGCCTTCCTCCGGCTCCGATGTGCGATACGGCTTGAGCCCCATCTCCGAGGGATGCGTGCGAATAACAAACTGTATCGCAGGGATGACCGTGAGCAGGATCAGGATTCCACTGAATGTAAACGCCGTTCGCCACCCCCATTTGAGAATGATCTCGTTGGCGACAAGGCTCATGATGGCGCCGCCCACGCTTGTTCCCACGAAGGCGATGCCCATCGCGGTTCCCCTGCGTGAGACAAACCAGTTCGAGATGATAAACGAGCATGGAATGATCGAGGCGCACATGAGTCCGGCCCCAATAAATCCGAAAATCGCGCATATATGCCAAAGCTCCTTCACCTGACTGCCCAATAGAAGGCCGACCCCGATGATTAACGTGCCTGCAATCATCACCGGCTTCGCGCCGATGCGGTCGATCAGCTTTCCAGCGATAGGGGCGGCGATGATGATGCCTACTGCACCCGACAGCAGCGCATAGGACAGTCCCTCCCTGCTCCAACCCATGTTTTCGGAGATGGGTCTGAAGAAGATGGGGAAGGTATTCAGCACCATACCCCAGAGCATGTACAGGATCAGGAAACAGGCGCCCACAATATAGTAGCCATAGAACAGCTTTGCTTCCGTGGTTTTCATGAACGCTAATCCCCCCATTTGGTGGATCGCAATCTATTGCGCCCGCGCAGGCGCGATGAATCGCCCCCTACCTACTTGTTTGTTTGCAGTTCTTCGCCCGGATGGTATTCCCGCTCGAGGTGGGCGCGGATGTCGGCCTCATCGAGCCAGACCGGCTTGGTCTGGCGCTTCACGAACAGCGGAGACTGATCGGCGTAATGAGGCGAGGTCTCGTCCAGCGTCGCGCTCCCAAACTGATGGATGCTCCGCGACGAAACCCCGTTGTGGTCCCACTTGACAAGAAGCACGTAGCAATCGCCCGAGTCGCCCGTGATGTGCGCGCCGTCGAACTCGCCCGAGACCGCATGCAGTATGTCCGGCCCGCCGCCAACGCCCAAGTCCAGCGTGCCGCGTCGCAGCCGGTTCACCTCGCTCCAGGGCACGTCAACGCGGCCATACGCTTTCTTGAGCTTGTGCGCGGCGTCGGCGAACGTCTTCATCGGGTCCGGCGGCTCCCTGTGGCGATACAGAGCCTCGACGACGGGCCTCGCGGTGAGCACGCCGATGGCCGCGCTCGTGTTCTCGGGGTTGGTGCGCAGGTCCCACGCTCGCAACACGCCCAAGGCTTCCTGAGCGACCGGATCGTCCGGAGGAGGCGCGCTCAAGACCTGTTCGACGCATCTCGCGATCAACGAGTCCTTCGAATATGTCATATCGTATTTGTACGTGAAGAACTCGTCTTCGGTGATGGACTCGTCCGACCCGAACAACTCCAGCGCCCGAAGCGCCCGATTCGTCATGAATGTCTCGATTCCACATGTCGCCGAGAACTCCTCGGGCTTCGGATTCTCATTTCCGATGGTGGTCTGGTAGGGCGAGCTATTACAGTTCTGGATGAAGCCCGAGGCGGGATTCCTGACGTGCGGCAATTTCTCGAATGGCACATATTCGGTCCAAAGCGTTTCCGAGGTGTCGCCCGGAAGATATTCGCGCCAGTTATAACCCTCGGCCCTCACGGGAAGCAGCGCGTTGTAAAGATAGAAGATATTCCCGTCCTCGTCGGCGTACCCGATGTTGAGAGAAGGAACACCCCTGATCTTGACGGCCTCGATCCACTCGTCGAAATTGCGGGCCTTGTTCATCCGATACCACTGCTCTATCTGCCGCACTTCACCCATGCCGGCATATCGAAGGGCGTATGTGCCATGCGGCGTGCGGACAGTGGGGCCATAGACCGACCACAAAACCTCTTTCCTGAACGTCCACGAAATCGGCCCGAACAGCTTCACCCTTATCGGAGCGGTGCGCGCTTCAAGGGTTCGCCATTCGCCATCAAACCGGTACTGATTCCGATTGTCCGGATTTATGTCCAACACATACACATCGGCAAGGTCGGGAAAGTTCACCGTATGCGCCCAGCCCAGATGGCGGTTGTGCCCATGCAAGACGACCGGCGAACCCGGGAACACGCCGCCTACCATGTCCCAGCCCTCTTCGCTGTGCAGGTGGGCCTCGTACCACGCCACCGGCCCCGTCCACGGTTGATGTGAATTGATGGCAAGGAATGTCTCGCCGTTCGCTGCGCGACTGGGTGCAACTGCGAACGTGTTGGACCCAATGGATGCCAGCTCCAGGGCTGAAACGCCGCGCGCGGCTTTCTCAGACACCTGCCGCTTTCTTTCTTTGGCGAACAGTTCCTCCAGCGTGTGATGAAGCCCGAAAAAGAAAGGCCCCCGATGGACAAAGCCGGCCACCACGTCCTTTCCGGTGACGGGAAAAACGCCCGGCCTGACTTCCCGCGGATGCGCCAGCGCATAGTGATTGACGCCGACGGCGGCGGCCTCGCAGATGGCGCGCGTATCGGGGCTGAGGTCGGTTTCGTATTTCGCATTGACGACATCCCATACCCGCATCAGATGCACCATATAGTCGTTGGGGGCCGCCTCTTTCCCGTGTACCGAAGCCAGCCTGCCTCTGGACGCCAGCACCGCATCCTGTATCGTCTCGAAATCGTCCTCACAGTGGGCATACGCAAGCCCGAACGCCACGTCCGCGTCTGTCTTCCCGAAAATATGCGGCACGCCCCAGCTATCGCGCAGGATTCGGACGTCGTACTGCCTGCCGTCGAAGACGCGCGTGTCTCTGCCTGCCTGGGCTATGATGTCAGCCCTGTCAAATGGATGGGAGCAACTGAATGCGAGGAACAGCGCCACAAGCGCGATCAGTGTCTTGCGCATGATTTCTCCCTTCGTGACCCACTGGTTATTCGGGGACACCACGGTTCATGGTGTCCTCGATAAGCTGGGACTGTTGCTGAGGTTCGCAAACCTTTCTCTCATCCTGGACATGAATCATTATATTCGCCGCTCTGCGCGACCGTCAACCGCCGGCGTCAGCGGATAATCGCGCCCTCGGCGGCGGACGAGGCGCTATTGGCATATCGCGCGAGGTACCCCTTAGTGATTCGCGCGGACGGGCGTTTCCACTCGCTTTGTCGCTTCTTCATCTCGCGGTCTGACACCTTTACATCGAGCCTTCGCGCCTCGATATCGATCGAGATTGTGTCGCCGTTTTGCACGACCGCGATTGGGCCGCCGTCGGCGGCCTCGGGCGAGAGATAGCCGATGCAGGGGCCTCCCGTGTAGCCGGAATATCTGCCGTCGGTGATCAGATACACCTTGTCGAGCAGTCCCACAAACTTCAGCAGCGCGCGAAACATCTGCATCTCGCGCATGCCGGGACCGCCCTTCGGGCCTTCGTAACGGATGACGATGACGTCGCCCGGCTGAATCTGCTGTGACATGAGAGCCTGGTTGGCGTCTTCCTCGCAGTCGAACACGCGGGCCGGTCCCTCGAACTTCCAGAGCGTTGGGTCAACGGCCACCTGCTTGATGACCGCGCCCTTGGGCGCGAGGCTGCCCTTAAGGACGGCGATGCCGCCGTATTTGTGGACGGGAGCAGAAAGAGGATGGATCACATCTTCATCGAACACTTCGGCTCGCAGCAGGTTCTCACGGAGGGTGGCGCCGGTAGCGGTGATGACGTCCAGGTCCAGATGGTCTCCAAGGTTCTTCATGACCGCCTGGATACCACCGGCAATATCAAGGTCGGTGAGATTGTGATGGCCCGCAGGCTCGATATTGCACAGGTGCGGCGTCTTGCGCGATATTTCGTCGAACTTGTCCATCCGGATAGCGATGCCCAGTTCGTGAGCGATGGCCGGAATGTGCAGAACCGTGTTGAGGGAGCCGCCGATGGCCATATCCACCTTGAGCATGTTCTCGAGCGCGGCCTCGCTCATGATGCGCGACGGCGTGATGCCGTTCTTCAACAGATTCATGACCGCGACTCCCGCTTCGACGGCCAGGCGCTCTTTCTTGGCGGTGGTCGCATGCGCGGTGCCGTCGCCGGGCAGCGACATACCGACCGCCTCGGTCAGGCACGCCATTGTGTTGGCGGTGCCCATGCCGTAGCATGCGCCCGCACACGGATAGATGCAGCGCGTGATCTCCTCCAGGTCTTCGTCCGACAACTCTCCCTGGTTGAGCAGGCCGCCCACGACGTCCATCGCATGCTCGCCCCAGCGCAACTTCAGCTTCGGCAGGTAGCCCGCGAACATCGGCCCGCCCGCCACAACAACTGCCGGGATGTCAACCCGCGCCGCCGCCATGAGCAGGCCAGGGATGATTTTGTCGCAGGAACCAATGAGCACCATCGCGTCGAAGGCGTGCCCCTCAACCGCGAGCTCGACGGAGTCGGCGATGATCTCGCGGCTCGGAAGCACGTAACGCATGGTCATTTGGCCGACCGACAGGCCGTCGCACAGGCTTATCGTGTTGAACTCGGCGGGCATGCCGCCAGCCATCAGCACTCCCTGCTTCACCTTCGCCGCGAGCCGGTTCAGATGAACATGGCCGGGATGAATTTCATTCCATGTGTTGACGACCGCGACGAGCGGGCGCTCGATCTGCTCGCGCGTCATTCCCAGCGCATACAGCAACGCCCTGTGGCCGCGCGCGGTCGGATCGCCGCCGGTGTAAATCTGGCTTCGTTCCTTTGTTTCGCTCATGGTTGTTTCCTTTCAATATGGTGATCAATTTCACAGCTTTTCAGTCATGGTGCGCAACACTTCTCTCCAGTCGTCGACTTTGCCGAGCTTTTTTCCGTTCCGAACAAGGATCAACTTTTTCGCCGGGCAGACGTAAACATATTGGCCGAGGTGACCCGCCGCAATGAAATCATACGCGCCGTCTTCCTTCTGGTAACCCCACCAGAAATATTTATAGTACCCCTTGCCGGAATGGAAGAACCCTTTTATCTGCGACTTGTAATATTCGCCGTAATCGGCAACGCTCGGCGGACTCGTTGATTCAAGCACCCATTCCTCCGAGATGATCCGCCTGCCGTTCCACTCGCCCTTGTTGAGGAAAAGCCTGCCGAATTTCGCGAAATCAATCGAGCGCGCGTTGATGCCGCTCTCCATCTTCTCGAAGCCGGTCCGCTCGCTGTCGAGGCTCCAGCTTGCCGGATATTCCATCCCGAGCGGTTTCCAGATTTTTTCGGCCAGATACTCGGAGACGGAACGTCCTGTCGCGCGTTCGAGGATCATCCCGATGAGCAGGGGATGATAATTATCATAGAGGAAATGCCTGCCAGGCTCTTCCACCGGTCTCACGGTAAGCGCGATCTTTCGGAGGTCAGGATAATAGTAGGTGAGCGCGTCATGCCCCCAGGGCAGACCATTTTCGTAATAGTTGATTCCGGAGGCCATCATCAGCAAATGGCGGACGGTGACTGTGTCCAGACTCCGCCCCTTCAGTTCTGGTATGTACTCGATGACGGGATCGTCCACGCTCCTTATGTAGCCTTCGTCAATTGCGATGCCGACCAGCGCCGAGTCGAATGACTTCGCCATGGAGAACGAGGTGTTGATCGAATCGCGGGTATATCCGTTGAAATAATTCTCATAGAGTATCTGGTCGTCCTTGATCACGATGAAGGCAGTTGATTGGTTCGACCTGAGAAATTCGTCGAGATCATCTATCTTCTTTTCTTGGCCCTTGTGCGTATACCCGATGCCGCTCAGCGCCGACGGCAAGGATTCCTGGGGGTTCTTCTGAAAATGGAACACGGGCGGCTGGTTGGCGATCTCGCGCGCAGGGAATTTCTCGTAATCCTTGATGTCCGACTGGAGCCAGCGGAGACATCTGAAGGTATGCTGCGGCGACAATGTCACGCACAGCGCGGCGACAAA
>CAZEBC010000148.1:8369-10140 GCA_964510165.1 uncultured bacterium | reverse complement strand
CCCGCTTTGATGACGGCGCTCATCGCGGCCTGAATATCATAATCCACGCGAATGATCTCCAGCATAAGCTCCTCGGTGTCCAGAATGGCGAACGAGGCCCGTGGGTCGCTGTCCCGAGGTTGGCCGACCGACCCCGGGTTGATCAGATAGCGGTTCCGCTTGACCAGA
This sequence comes from uncultured bacterium, assembly GCA_964510165.1. Classification (GTDB taxonomy): domain Bacteria; phylum Abyssobacteria; class SURF-5; order SURF-5; family SURF-5; genus CAZEBC01. The sequence goes on along the minus strand of CAZEBC010000148.1, from coordinate 9,972 downwards.
GTGTACTTGCCGCGAAGCGAATCGTGCGACGGCCCGTGATCGCTGTATATCGCGGGTATGTGGGTGTGTCCGTACAGGCAGATGCTGATGGATTTGTCAGGCAGATGCTGAAAACTGTTCAGCGCGTCCATCAAGTCCATTATATAGTCGTCGCGCGACATCGGACTCCCGTGGACGGCATAGATTCTCTCATGAAGCTTCGCCTCATTGGGCAGGTTCCGAAGCAGTTCCCGCTTCTCGTCGGAGAGCTTCTTGCGAGTCCACAACGCCGCCACTCGCGCGGCGGGGTTGAACCAGATCGGGTTCTCAAGGCCGGAGCATACAATATCATGATTGCCCATTATCGATGAGATATTTCTCTGAATCAGAAGGTCCATGACCTCCGAGGGATATGCGTTATAGCCCACAATGTCGCCCAGTGCGAATATCCTGTCGGCGCCCCTTTTGTCTATCTCCGCGAGAACTGCCGTAAACGCGTGGAGATTGGAATGGATATCTGCTACTATCGCCAGTTTCATTTATTCCTCTTTTGCGTCTCTCCCGTGGCCGCTCTCCCGGGCGCCACACTCTCCCCAATCGCGCGATGGTGCCGCCGGTCAGCCTCCGTCATGGAGCCGGGACGCAGGGCAGAGGGATGCGCCCCCTCCAGAGGCCGCTCGTGACACTGAACACAGCCGCCCGTGCGATACAGGTCTATCAACTCCTCCCGGTTGAACGGCCTCACCTCATGGGCCGAATCCTGGATTCGGTTCCCCTCTTCGTCCACACACTTGTCCGGCGGAAACGCCACCGACAGGCCAAGCCGCCTCAGGTCGGCGAACCCCTCAGACCCCAGCCCCAGCGCCCTTCGTTCGGAATGACAGGATGAACAGGCGCGTGACTCTCTCGTCACGTTGTGGGGCTGAACCGGGTTGAGCGAAAAACCGTAAAGACCGCCCGCCGTCGTAAAGCTATGATTGAGCTTGACAGTCTCTCCTTCTTCGTCCAGATGCGTCAGGACCGCCTGGCCGCCAGGGATGAACGGGGCGATCCGATTCTTTTGATTGACCCCCAGCACCGGCGCTTCCCACAACTGGAACAGCTTACGCCCGGCCCACGAGCCGGACGACTCCTGCGGACCGGCGCACTCGCCGATTCCCCTCACCCAATCCACGGGATTCGGCCTCGCGTCATCGCGCACCATGTGACACACGTAGCACTGAGGCGCACTCGCGCTATGACACGCATAGCATTCCAACCGCCCGTGGCCCGCATGCCAGATTGCGGGCGTGTCAGACCCCTCCTCCTTCGAATGGATGACGGGAATCCGGTGCATCTCAAGCGTGAGTTTGGCCTGCAAATAGGGCGTGTCGTCGATGATGTCCACATGCTTGAGGCGCTCGCCCGATTCACCTCGGAAATCGGGCGGGGCCGATGCGCTCCCGTGACAATCCTCGCAAGTGATGCCGGCGGCATGTTCCTGGTGGGAGTAGAGATTGCCGTCGCCGTGCACGTCCAGCGTGTCGTGACAATCTATACAGTCCATCCCGCGTAGATAATGAATATCCGGCGTGGTGGGTATTACGGCAGCGCCGTATGCCGTCTTTTGTCCGGCCAGCGCCGA
>CAZEBC010000148.1:0-8269 GCA_964510165.1 uncultured bacterium | reverse complement strand
GGTACGGCCTCCTCGGGATGCTCCTGATCCAGGTCAGCGACCGCGCGAATCCCATAGAGAGCCGACCGCGTGTTCTGCTCGTTCCACAGGTACCGGGCGCCGGCGATCTCGCCTGCCGACGTCGCCATGAGCGAGCGAAGCACGCGCCCAACATGGTTATCAACGCCGTTCGCCTCCACACGCGCCAGGTCCCCGTAGTCGCTGTGACACCTCGCGCACGTCCGGTCTATCACGCGGAAATCGGAAGGGTTGGCGATGAGGCCGGCGTGCGCCTCCAATTTCGTCGCCGCCTCCGGCTGGCCATAATGGCAGCCCTCGCACCGCGTGTCAGCTCCCCATGCGGCGGCCATCTTCGCATTGATGGTCTCGATGCCTTTGTGACAGCCAAGGCAGCCCTCGCCGCGCAGCACCGGCTCCTTTTCCTGGGACCATACGGCGCCGCCCCCGAGCGCCACGAGCAACGCCACGAGAGCAACACGCAAAAACACGCCCGGCCGAGGCTTCCCCACAATCGCCATTTCTGTAATAATCACCTTGAAATCACAAATTTCTGTCGTGTCTTTCTCCCTCACCCAACCCTCTCCCAGTCGGAGAGGGCAGGGTGAGGGAGTTCAGTTGCGGCCCTTTCCCCTTTTGCCCCGCCTTCTCACTGAGGTACTCCATCCATTCCGAAAAACGCGCTTTAATCGCCTCGTACTCGCGCTCTTTGTCCACGTCAAGAGCGGCCCCTCCCAGCGAGGTGAGCGCATAGCCAAACCGCGCCTTCATCAGCTTCGAGATGCATTTCACCACCGATTCCGCGTGGGTTACCTTTCGAATCTGCTCCTTAAACCAGATCAGATGCAGCCGCGCAAACATCAGCGAAAGCTGAAGCAGCAGATAGTACCCCAGCGCGCCCCAGCCGCCCTCCTCAGTCTTCAGTATCTCCCACGCGAGACGAACGATGTTCACAAACTCCTTCTGATACCGAAGGTCGTACATCGTCTGCACATAATGCCTGTTCTGGACGCTGAACGGACGCACCATGTGCATGTTGTTCTGCCGCATCGAGCCTTCCCTGAAGTGCATATACGCCAGCTTGATGCCCGGCTTCCCCTCGCTCGGATAATAATGCTTCAGGTCTTCCTTCAGGGTCACCCCTACCATGTAATCATGGCTCTCGATGTCGCACTTCGAGACAAACTCGTCCACCTCGGTCGCCGTCAGCAGCGGCATGTCCGACGCGACCACGAGCACCACGGCGTCCGCTGACGGACCGCGCGCTATTTCCTCAACAGGAATACCGCGGCGATACTCGGGCAGCGTTTCGAGAAACGTGTGCCATATGTTCTCATACAGGGTGGAGCGCTGCTCGAATATATGGATTGGCTTGGCGAACCGGGGACTGCCGCGCTCGGGCGAGAGGGCCTCCTCCAGCTTCCCCTTTGGGCCGACTACATATATCTCCGAAACACTCTCTGATTCATCAAGCGCCTTCACCACGCGCGCGATTATCGGCAGACCCGCGACATCCAGGAACGCCTTGTTCCTGCCGAGGACGGGGTGGCTCTTCCCCCGGTCGCCCGCTGCCACGATGACATTGAATTTCTTCGGATCGCCCATAGGTCCATCGTGCGTGACTCATGGAACTGCACCCTCTTTGCGGCCGAAGCGCGACACGTAGTCATATTATACATTCCCACGCTATCAGCCGCAACCATTTCTAATCCCCCAGCCCTAAACCCCAAACGCTGAACTCTAAACCCGCCTTGCCCTTCGTGTCCTTCGCGAATGAATCCTTTCCAACCGGTTTCTGTTTCTCTTTCAACCAAAAAACGTGAACCAAAATCGTAAACCCGCGACTGTTCCAGCCGAGCCCCCGTTTCCCCCCCCCAAAAACTTATCGATTTTTGCCCTTCGGCGGCGACATATACACATATATAATGAAATCGGCGCCGAAGCGCTAGGCTTCTCCGAAAACAAAGGGGAATAGGCGAAAGGGAACCTAAGAACTGTAGGTGCGAATTTATTCGCACAACCCTATAACTAAACAACCATAACCCGAAACCCGAGATTAGAAACCTGCGGTCTTGCCGCCCGTGTACGTCCATGTCGTCCATGATGTCCACGGCTTAGTTTAGGCAGTTTAGTCACTCACGCTCGTTCCTTGAATTCCGGTGCGACACTTTGCTATCATCCAGTCGGAGAGACGCAACGGTCCCCTTACCATAACCCTGTCCCGCTGGGAGAGGGCAGGGTGAGGGGCTCTATCGGAAACGAACAATGAAAGTCTTTGCCGTCGGGCACGCAACATTCAGAATCGAGACCGCCGCCAGCGTCGTACTCACCGACCCGTGGTTCACCACTTCGGGCCTGCTTTACCACGTGTTTAGCAGGAGAATCTATCCGCTGGCGCTCGGCCCGGAGACGATCAAGCGGTGCGACGCTATGCTCGTGTCGCATAACCACATTGACCATTTCAGCCGCCATGCCATCGAGCTCGCCCGGAGGCTCGGAACACTGGTCATCGGCCCGCCGTCGGTCGCGCGCAAGGCCCGAAGAAGCGGCCTCGACAACTGCCGCGCGCTCAGCCCGGGCGAGACGCTCGATTGCGCAGGTCTGAATATAACCGCGGTCAAGGCCGCGCATCCGCTCGCCCGCGACGCCATCGGCTTTCTCATAAAAGCCGAAAAGACGGTCTACTTCAGCGGAGACACGCGGTTCGACTGGTCAATAGTTGACGCGCTGCGCGGAGAGCACATCGACCTCGCCTTTCTCCAGGTCTCCTGCGCGTTCAGGCCCGCGTTGAATGGAGCTGACGGCATGGACGTCAATTATGCAGAGGAACTCGCCAAGGCCATCAGGCCGACGCGCGTCATCCCCATGCATTTCGACTGCGTCGGAAAATACCTGGACCTTCTGACGGGAAAGCGCGTGAGCGAACACGGACTCGAGGTGGAGGACACGCTCAATAGCCTCAAACGCAGGCTCGCGCGGAGCGGGATCGAGTGCGTCATCTTGTACGCCGGGCACGAGGTTGAAATTTGAGAGAACACGCAAGGGTGAATCGAGCCGAGATAGCGCTGACCGCTGAGGCGGCTGCTGGAGTGAACATGCGCGGCAAGACGTGTGTCGTGCTCGACGTGCTCCGCGCGAGCACCACCATAATCGCCGCGCTCGCGAGCGGATGCCCATTCGTCATACCCGTCGAGACGCCGGAGGAAGCACGCGCAGCCGCCAAGGCTCGCGGCGCGCTCCTCGGAGGCGAGAGAGGCGGGCTTAAGATCGAGGGATTCGATTTCGGCAATTCGCCGCTCGAATACACCGCGGGCCGGATTCGGAATCGCCCTTTAGCGTTCACCACCACCAACGGAACCCGCGCCATTCGCGCCTGCACGGCCTCGGCGCGACTCTACGTCGCGGCCTTTGTCAACGCCGGCGTCGTCAGAGTTTTGCTCGAAAGGGAGACGCGCGACATCGCGATAGTCTGCGCGGGCACTCGGGGCGAGCCTTCCATCGAGGACACGGTCTGCGGCGGGATGCTGCTCGAATCGCTCGCGTACCGAGGCGATGAGGCCGAAGAGGCCGTCTCGCTTTGGAGAAAGCACAAAGGCGACCTCGCGACAATGATGAAACGTGTGAGCGCGCATGGCCGCAGCCTGATGCAACTGGGCTTCGAGGCCGACCTCGACTTCGCGGCCACACTCGACGCCTTCGACATCATCGCCGCCCGTGAGAATGATACAATAGTAAACAGGAAAGACCAATGAGTGAACGGATAGACTTCAGAAGAAAGCGGCGAGTGCCGCCGAATCGCACCCTCACCGTCGCGGCGCTCGGTTTTCTCGCATTTGCCCTCGTAGTCGCGCTCGCGCTCTCACAGATGCCGGGCGCGGAACCGAGCGCCCCGCACGCCGAAGCGAGGCCGACGCCTACCGACGACGACGACGAAATCTCCGCTTCCCGCCAGAACGCGATCGTGAGGGCGGCCGACAAAGTCGGTCCGGCGGTCGTCAGCATCGGAGTCGTCACCACGCGCATCGTGCGACAGGTGAACCCCCTGCATGACGAGTATTTCGAGTTCTTTTTCCGCGATTTTCTTCCGCCCGCGCGGTATTACAAGTATCGGGAGGCCGTCCCCAACATAGGCTCGGGCGTCATCGTGTCGCCCGACGGCTACATCGTGACCAACGAACACGTGGTGCACGGCGCCGAGGAGATAACCGTCGTCACGCCCGACAGCCTTCAGTTGCCCGGTAAACTGGTGGGCGTGCACGAGGCGTCCGACGTCGCCGTCATCAAAGTCGACGCGAAAGACCTCCCGTATGCGGACCTCGGAGATTCGGACAACCTGCTCGTCGGCGAATGGGCGATCGCTATCGGGAACCCGTTCGGAAACCTCATCGAGGACGCTCATCCGTCGGTGACGGTCGGCGTCATCAGCGCGCAGAAGCGCTCGTTCAAGCCGGGCAGCAGCGGTCGCGTCTATAATGACATGATCCAGACCGATGCCGCCATCAACCCCGGCAACAGCGGCGGACCGCTTGTGAACGCCGCGGGCGACGTCATCGGGATCAACACCTTCATTTTCACACGCAGCGGCGGCTCGCTCGGCATCGGGTTCGCCATTCCGATCAACCGCGTCAAGAAAATCCTCGACGAGGTCCGCGAACACGGGCGGGTGCGCGAGGTGTGGCTGGGGTTCAACCTGATAACGGTGGACGATGAGACGGCCCGCGCGCTCAAGCTGCCTGCGGGCGGCGCAGTTGTGCGCTCCGTCACGCTGAAAAGCCCCGCCGATCAGGCGGGCCTCAAGCCCGGCGACGTCGTCGCGCGCGTGAACGGGCGAATGATTCAGGACGCCGATGACGCGCTCAGCGTGTTCGGGAGCGTGCTCGTCGGCGAGACGTTCTCGATGGAAATCCTGCGAAAAGGCGAGACGTTGAACGTCACGCTCGTGGCCCAGGAAATGCCCAAGGCGTGACCGCGATTGAAAACCCTTAATAAGGCTCGATGTGCACCTGCACGTCAGTGACGCCGGGAATCTGCCGCTTCAGCCGCGCCTCGAGTTCATGCGCGATCGCATGCGCCTCCTGCACCGGCATACTCTGGTCCACTACGATATGAAGGTCAACATTGATGTCGTCAGGCCGGCCGCGCGTCCGTATCTTGTGGCACTTGTCGATGCCCTCCACGCTCGCGCACACGCCCTCTATCCGTGACTTGTCGATGACCGCCGTGTCTACGAGCACCTCCGAGGTGCGCTTCATTATCTTGAAGCCCACGCGCCCGATGGCGATCGCGATCCCGATCGCGACCACGACGTCGAATCGGGGATAGCCGAGCCTTGCGAGCGCCAGCGTCCCGATGACCGAGAGCGACACGTAAATGTCACTCCTGGTGTGGGCCGAATCAGCGATGAGCACGTCGCTGCCAAGCTCCTCTCCCTTTCTGTGCTCGTAATGCGTGACGAACCAGTTTATGCCCATCGTCACCAGCATTACCCCGAAACTGAACGTGGTCACCCCGATCGGCTGGGGCTCACGCCAGCGCCGTATCGCAAGCTCTATTACCTCGAAACACGTCACGAACAAAAGCAGCGAGATGCCCACCGCCGTGAATGTCTCGAATTTCTTGTGCCCGTATGGATGCTTCTCGTCGCGCTCTTTCGCCGCCAGGGTCAGGCCGATCAGCCCGATCACGTTCGAGGCGCCGTCGAGCAGCGAGTGGAAGCCGTCGGCTGTCATGCTCACCGAGTTGATCGCGTAACCCACCACTATCTTGGCGAATGAAACCAGAAAATTGAGACCGAGAACCACGAGCAGCACCTGTTTGGCGCGCGCGAAATTGTCCCGGAACTCCATAATCGGTCCGCCTTTCGTTTGGATTCCCTCTTTCGCGGGAATCCATAATAATCACGGCATGAAACATGCTCAAGCAGCTATGACGCCGGATATAGATGATACAAAATCTCCTAAAGTCTATCACTCTCAGAACATAAGACGCAATTCTCACCGTATGCGCTTGCGAAACCGGACGATGCACAGCGCGACCATCGCGGCCCCGATTGCCGCCAGCGGGTATATCTGCCCGGCAAGCACGTCCGCCCCCACACCCTTCAAGATGATGCCCCGGATTATCACCAGGAAATACCGGACCGGCATGAGGTAGGTCAGGTATTGAATCGGCACAGGCATGTTTGCGATTGGGAAGATGAAGCCGGACAGCAGCACCATCGGCATGATCGCGAAAAATGCGGTTACCATCGCCTGCTGCTGCGTGCGGCAGAACGTCGAGACCAACAGCCCGAACCCGAGTGTCGAGAACAGGAACAGGCCCGACAGCGCAAACAGCAGCGTCACGCTCCCGCGAATCGGAATCTCGAACCAGAACACGGCGGCCAGCACCACCACGGTCACGTCGAGCAGGCCGATCCCGATGAACGGTATCAGTTTGCCGAAAATGAGCGAGGCCGACCTGAGCGGCGTCACGATGAGCTGCTCCATAGTGCCGATCTCCTTCTCTCTCACCACGCTCATCGCGGTCATGATCGAGGTCATCACCAGCAGGATGAGCGCAATGACGCCCGGCACCATGAAGTTGCGGCTCTCCAGGCTGGGGTTGTACCACACGCGCAGCCGGTCATCCACGAGCAGCCTGCCCTCGGCCGCCCGCTCCGCCGTCTCGTACAACGGGCCGCCCCCGAACAGCCGCACCTGGTCCAGCATCCGCTCCAGCGCGTACCGCTGCGCGATCCTGGCCGCGTAATTCGCCGCGAGCGTGGCCTCGTTTGAGTTCGTGCCGTCAATCAGCATCTGCGCCTTCGCCCGGCGCCGGTTGATGTCTCGCGAGAAATCGGGCGGAATAATCAGAGCGGCGGTCGCCCGGCCCGAATCGAGCGCGACGACAACTTCTTCGTAGCTCGAAGCGTACAGTTCATCCCGGAAATAGCGCGAGTTGAAAAATCGGCGCAGAAATTCGCGGGAATCCGCGTTCATGGCCGAGTCGTAGACCGCGGTCGGTATGTGCTCGATGTCGAACGTGGCCGCATAACCGTACAGCATGAGTTGCAGAATCGGAGCGATCAGGATGAGCGGAAACATCCGCCTGTCGCGCCGTATCTGGATGATTTCCTTGAGCGTGATGTTGAGGATATCCCTGAACAATTACGCCAGCCTCCTCGCGATGCGGCGCGACGAGATTAATACCGCCATGACCGCAAAAACCGCCAGGCCGATGACCTCCGGGAGCAACGACTCCACGCCGACTCCCTTGAGCACGATTCCCCGCACGATCACCACGAAGTAACGCACCGGCACGAGATACGTGAACAGGCGTATGCCCCACGGCATGCTCTCGATCGGAAAAATGAACCCCGACAGGATGAACGACGGCAGCACCGTGCTCAGCATGCAGATGGTCCACGCCACCTGCTGGCTCGAGGCCAGCGTGGATATGAACAGCCCGAACCCGAGCGCCGTCAGCAGAAACAGGGCCGACAGCGCAAAGAACAGCGGCAGACTCCCTCGAAACGGCACCCCGAACAGAACCCTCGCTACCCCCACCAGGATGAACGTATTGATGAGCGCGATGATGAAGTACGGCGATATCTTTCCGAATACCAATTCCGTTCGCGTGATGGGCGAGACCATCAGCATCTCGATTGTCCCGCGCTCCTTCTCGCGCACAATCGAGGTGGCCGTCAACACCGTCGTGCTCACCATCATCACCAGCGCTATCAGGCCCGGCACGAAGAAGTTCTCGCTGACGAGCGACGGGTTGTACAAGACTCGAGGCTCCAGCTCCACAGGCAGTCTCACTCGTTCGACCGGAACGCCTCTCCGACGGAACGAATCGATGAGGTGGTCGCGCGAGTATTCCTGCACTATTAGATTGATGTAGCTCAGCGTTATGGTCGCGGTGTTGTTGTCCGAACCGTCCACCACGATCCTCACCGGCGACGGGTCGGCCGACTTGAGGTTTCGCTCGAAGTCGCGCGGGATGATCAGGGCGACCCTCGCTTCGCCCCTGTCCACCAGTTGCCTCACTTCGGCGTCGCTGCTCACGCGCCGCACAACCTGGAAGTATCCGTTCTCGGTGAGCCTTCGGATGAATTCTTGCGATTCCGGCGTCTTGTCGAGGTCCCACACGGCGAGCCTGACATTGTCGACGTCGAGCGTGATGGCCACGCCGAACAAAATCAGCATCACGCCCGGCAACATGAACATGATGAACAGCGTGACCGGGTCCCGCAGTATCTGAATGATTTCCTTGCGAATCAACGCAAGCA
>CAZEBC010000147.1:6267-10301 GCA_964510165.1 uncultured bacterium | reverse complement strand
AGCGAGGGTAAGGCTTCCTTCAGGCTGTCTTCCCTCCTTAAGTATTTGGAGAATAGCAGGATATGACTCTCTCGGGAAACGGGCTCGCGACGGGAATCGGGACGCTGCCTCACAAAGACCCGCACCGCGCCGTCAGATTGGTGCTCGACACGTTTGCCGAGGCGCCGTTCTGGCCGCAGCTCAGCAGGAGGCGCTTTGTCGAGCAGATGCTCGTCCAGTTCACCGAGGGGATGCCCGGCGTGGTAATTGACGAGAAGGCGGGGCACATAGAGTTCCGAATGCCGGACCCGGATGCGCAGGCCGGGTTCTATGAGCATTACCTTTCGGGTGACCTTGAGCACTTCGCAATTTCGGAAGAGTATGCGGCGGGATTGCACGCATTCCTGCAAGCGGTCAGGTTCTCGGGCGAGGCTCCCCGGTTCATCAAGGGCCATGTGGTCGGCCCGGTGACGTTGGGCCTCAGCGTACAGACCGATGAGGGGCGGGGCCTGATTTACGACGAGAGCGCCGCCGACATTGCGGTCAAGTGCCTCGAGATGAAGGCGCGTTGGCAGATTGCGCTCTTTCGGAGCCTCGGCGCGGATCCGATAATCTTCGTGGACGAGCCCTACCTTTCGAGCTTCGGCTCCCCTTTCATAAGCGTGACTTGCGAGCGGGTCATCCACATCTTGAATGAGCTGATTCGCCCGATCAAGGAGGCGGGGGCCGCCGTCGGGATTCATTGCTGCGGCAACACCGACTGGCCGATGTTGTTCGAGACCGATGTTGACATCATAAGCTTTGATGCGTGGGGTTACTTCGACGGCTTTGCATGTTTCAGCGGTGAACTTGCCAAGTTCCTCCAGCGCGGCGGAATGGTCGCGTGGGGAATCGCACCCACTCTCGGGTATACCGGTGCGGAGACCGCCGAAGGGCTTGCAAGAAAGCTGGTCAGTCAGTTCGAGGCGCTCGGCTCCAGAGGGGTCAGCGAGAATGTCCTGCTGTCGCAGGCGCTTGTGACGCCGAGTTGCGGCCTCGGCCCGATCCCCGATGAGCAAATAGCCGAGCAGATTCTCGCCCTGCCTCCCCTGATATCTCGCGCGTTGCGCGGCGGAACGGCATAGCCGAAATGACCAAGTCCATTTCCTACATACTGCTGCTTGTATTGTTGGTGTCGGCGCTCTCGTGCAGCGAGCGAGAGGATAACCAGGCCGAGGCGTCCGATGCCCCGGGGGCCAAGCGCATTGTCTCGATGGCGCCCAATATTACCGAGATACTGTTCGCGCTCGGTCTCGGTGACCGGGTGGTCGGCGTCACCGACTACTGCGATTATCCTGCCGAAGCCCTGAAGAAACCGAAGATAGGCGGAATGGTCAATCCAAACATGGAAGCCATCGTCGCGCTCGATCCCGATCTGGTTCTGGCGATTCCAAGCGCCACGCAGAACACGCTCTTCCGCACGCTCCGGCAATTCGGCATCAAGGTGGTGATGCTCCCCGGCGAAACGCTTGCCGACTTGTTCGAGTCGATCCGTCTGGTCGGCGAGGAGACCTCGAGCGAGGCGGAAGCGGAGCGGATGATCGGGCAACTCAACGCAAAATTCGCGGAGGTGCGCGCCAGGACCGCCAGCTTTCCAAAGAGGAAAGTGATGTTCGTCGTGGGAGTCAACCCTCTGTTTGTTGCGGGACGCGGCACGTTCATTGACGAACTCATCGAGATGGCGGGTGGTGAGAACATTGCGGGCGATAGTCTGTCCAAATATCCTCAGCTCGGCATCGAGAAAGTGGTAACCGAAGCCCCTGAGGTCATCCTTTACACTTCTCTTAATTATGACCTTACCCCCGAACAGACAAAGCGCGCGAAGGAATTATGGAGCCCCTATCCGTCACTTCCGGCGGTGAGGGAGGGCAGGATACACGGACTTGTGGCGGACCATGTGACGCTCGCCGGACCCAGGCTGGCCATTGGCGCCGAGGAGATTGCCCGGGCGATCCATCCCGAAGCCTTCCGGGAGGAGCGGATCAATTGAAGAGATTGACGGCGACACGCTGGCTCGCGGCGGTTGTGGTCATGGCCGGCGGGCTGCTCGCAGCGGTTGTCGTGTGTTCGCTGATTGGGCCGACGCCGCTCGACCTGAGTGAGGCGCTCAGGCATCCGGAGACCGCGCAGGCGCGGATATTGTTCGGGATACGCCTGCCGAGGATACTCTTGGCGGGTTTCATCGGGGGCGCGCTCGCCGGGGCGGGAGTGGTGTTCCAGGCGTTGCTGCGCAATCCCTTGGCGGAGCCGTATGTGCTGGGGGTTTCCAGCGGGGCCGCGCTCGGGGCGGCGGCTGGCATTCTTCTGAACGCTCAGTATACCATATTGGGTTTCAACGCGATGACGGTGTCCTCGTTCTTTGGGGCGTTGGTCACAATTTTCTTTGTGTATTGGGTGGCGCAGAGCTATGGCCGGGTGATAACTCATTCGCTCCTGCTGACGGGAGTAATCGTCAACTATGTGTTTGCGGCGCTCATCATGCTGGTCACGTCGCTCGTGGACTTCACGCGGGCGCGCGACATTATCTTCTGGTTGATGGGCAGCCTGGACAAGATAGAGTACAGCTATCCGACGATTCTGGCGTCGGGCGCATATGTGTTGGTCGGTTCGGCGGTGCTGTTCAGATATTCACATGCGCTGAACCTCTTGAGTCTGGGCGAGGAATCGGCGGGCCAGCTTGGCGTCGAGGTGGAACGGCTCAAGAGAGTCGCGTTTGTGGCGACTTCGCTGGTCACGGCGGCGGCGGTCGCCGAGGGCGGCCCCATCGGATTCGTCGGCCTGATAATCCCGCATGCGATGCGGATGCTGGTAGGGCCGGACCATCGGCTGCTGTTTCCCGTGGCGTTTCTCGGGGGCGGCATATTCCTGATTGTTTCGGATACAGTGGCGCGCTCCGTGGCTCAGCCGGGCGTGTTGGGGGAAGAGATACCTGTGGGTGTGATCACCGCGTTGTGCGGTGGCCCGTTGTTCATTTTCCTGTTGCGAAGGCAGACAAAGAAGACGGGGTGATCGACGTGACAGCAGCGCTCTCCAGTTTCATCGAGGTAATGAACAAGCTGGCGCCGCCGTTCATGGCGCTTGATGGCGACAATATCGGGCTTCAGACCCCGTGCGCTCCCACGATAGACAAGGTGCTGTTCACTCTCGACGTGAACATAAAAGTGGTGAGAGAGGCCAAGCGGCGGGGAGCAGGCCTGATCGCGGCGCATCACCCGGTCATCTACCGCAAGCTCGACAGGATAGAGGCGCGCGGGGTTGTTGGGCGCGTGATTGTGTCCGCGATTCGAGATGAGATAGGCATCTTCGTCGCTCATACCAACCTCGATTGCGCGCCCGGCGGAGTGAATGACATATTGGCGCACCGGCTCGAACTTCAGAATGTTCGGGCGCTGAAGTCCTCGCGAACCGAGAAGAGCTACAAGGTGGTCGTGTTCGTTCCCGAGGCGCACGTGGACAAGGTGAGGGCCGCCATGGCCGAAGCGGGCGGCGGCGTGATAGGCGAGTACCGGTATTGCAGTTTCCAGACGCCCGGCACGGGCACGTTTCTGCCGTCGGAAAAGGCCTCGCCATTTGCGGGCAAGGTCGGGCAGGTCAACAAAGAACCGGAACTTCGGCTTGAGATGCTTGTGCCTCAGGCCGTGCTCGGCGACGCGGTGGCGGCCATGAAGATCGCGCATCCGTACGAAGAAGTAGCTTATGACGTGTATGAACTGGCGAATCCCGCGCGCGAGTTTGGATTGGGAAGAGTCGGCGAGCTGCCCGAGCGAGTCCACTTCAAGGATTATGTCGAACTGGTGAGGCGCAGGCTGGGCGTCAAGCGGGTCAGGGTCTGCGGAAACGCGCAGGCCCGTATACGCACCGTGGCCGCATGCGGCGGCAGTGGGGGCGACCTGCTCGAGGATGTGCTCGCCGTCAAGGCCGACGCCTACATCACCGGAGAACTCAAGTACCACCAGATGCTCGCGGCGGACGCGCAGGGATTATGCGTGGTCGAGGCCGGCCACGGCGCGACCGAG
>CAZEBC010000147.1:0-6167 GCA_964510165.1 uncultured bacterium | reverse complement strand
CCTGCCTGCCGACAGGCTCAGTGGTTGCGCTGGTGGGCCAATTGGGAAGCGGCAAGACCGTGTTCGCGCAAGGGCTGGCGGCGGGGCTGGGAGTCGCTCCCGACGAATACGTCTCGAGTCCGTCCTTCGCCCTTGTGAACCAGTATCGGGGCCGAGTTCCGATTTTTCACGTGGACACTTACCGCCTGCAGAGCGAGCCGGAGATGGTCGCGCTCGGATACGAGGAATACTTCGATCCCAGCGGTGTCACCATCATCGAATGGGCCGACAAGGTGCGCGGCCTGCTGCCCGAGCAGCACGTCATCGTCGAATTCAAGATAATCGGCCACACCTCTCGTGAGCTTGATGTGACGCTCGTCGGCCTGTGGGACGCCGCTGTCTCCTCGCGCATCAGAGCAGCGCTTGCCTGCGCAAAAAAAGATTCCTGAACCACGAATCACACTAATTACACGAAACGGCGGGAAGGATACAGGCAGAAAGCCTGCGCTACTCTCTCTTTTTCTCTGCGCTCTCAGCGCCTCTGCGGTTAAACACTTCCTCAGGCCAGTCGCGAGCTATTCCTGTTTTTCGGTTGTCTCTTTCTTGATCCGTGCGAGGTACTCACGGATACGGGATTCGTAGCCCTGGTCGGTGGGATGGTAGAACTGTGCGCCGGGGCCGTATTGTTGCTCGACGTAGTGGCCGGGGAAGTCGTGCGCGTACTTGTAGTCCTTGCCGTGGCCGAACCGCTTCGCACCCGGATAGTTGGCGTCGCGCAGGTGTTTGGGGACGGGAAAGGTGGGGTTCTCACGCACGTATTTGCGGGCGTCGGCGATCGCCATGTAGCTGGCGTTGCTCTTGGGAGCGGTCGCGACGTAGACGGTCGCCTGAGCGAGCGGTATCTGCGCTTCGGGCATGCCGACGAACTCGCTTGCCTGCATCGCGGCGACGGCCACTTCGAGCGCGCGCGGGTCGGCGTTGCCGACGTCCTCGCTCGCGCATATGAGGATTCGCCGCGCGATGAAGCGCGGGTCCTCGCCGGCCTCGATCATCTTGGCGAGCCAGTAGATGGCGGCATCGGGGTCGGAGCCGCGCATGCTCTTGATGAACGCCGAGATGGTGTCGTAGTGCTCGTCGCCGGTTCCGTCATACACGATGGCCTTGCGCTGGATGGATTCCTCGGCTGCTTCGAGCGTGATGTGGATGACGCCGTCCTTGTCGGGCGGCGTGGTCTTGGCGGCTATCTCGAGCGCATTGAGCGCGCGGCGGGCGTCGCCGTCGGCGTAGTTCGCCCAATGTTCGCGCGCTTCCTGGTCGAGCCGGATGCTCATCTCGCCCAGGCCCCGCTCGGGGTCCTTGAGCGCGTGGTCTATCAACGCGCCGATATCGGCGGGCGTGAGCGGTTGGAACTGGAATATCTGCGAGCGCGAGACGAGCGGCGCGGTGAGCGCAAAGAACGGGTTCTGCGTCGTCGCGCCGATGAAGGTGATCGTGCCCTCCTCGACGTCCGGCAACAGCGCGTCCTGCTGGGCGCGGTTGAACCGGTGAATCTCGTCCACGAATACGATGGTCTTTCGGCCGCTTGAGGTCATTCGCTGTCGCGCGGCGTCAATAAGTTGCCGAAGGTCGGCGACGCCGGAGGTGACCGCGTTGAGCCGCTCGAACGCGGCCTTGGAAGTCCGCGCGATGATGCGGACGAGCGCGGTCTTGCCGGAGCCGGGCGGGCCGTAGAAGATGGCGGTCGAGAGCCGGTCCGACTCGATCTGCCGCCTCAGCAGTTTGCCCGGCGCGAGCAGATGCTCCTGTCCGACGAATTCATCGAGCGAGCGCGGCGCCATCCGCCGCGCGAGCGGCGCGTTTTTTTGCCGCAGGAGTTGTTCTTGTTCGTCAAATAGTTCCACAGAAAATCACCGTAATTGGTCTCGATGCCCTCAACCGATAATAGCATTTTGGGAATCGGGGCGGCAAACGGGGTGTAAGAAGAAGCGGAAACGGAAACAGGGGAACGCCATGCCGCACCCAGGGCGCACGCTGTGCGCCCCTACAAATGACTTGACTGCGTGTACGGCGCCGTGAGGTATCGTAGGGGCACGGCGCGCCGTGCCCCTACCACACCCAGATACGGAATGGACAGACATGGTATGAAGCGAGTTCAATCGCGCTCGAGGATATCGCGCGCGAGCGTGAGAATCTGCATCTCGGTGGTGCCTGCGCCGATCTCCATGATCTTGGCGTCGCGCGCCATGCGTTCGACGATGTATTCCTCCATGTAGCCGTAACCGCCGAGGATCATGACGGCCTCGTTTGCGACGAAAGTTGCCATCTCGCCTGCGTAAAGCTTGGAAGCGCACACATCGGCGACTGACTGCTCGCGGTGTCGGCCCGCGATGAAATCGCGATACACGATATTCTCGACGTTCATGATTGCGGTGTACATCCGCGCGAGTCGCGCCTGGATGAGCTGGTAGCTGGCGATGGGCTCGCCGAACTGCTTCCGTTCCTTCGCGTACTTGACGGCTATTTCGAAGCAGCGTTCCATGATGCCGAGGCAGATGCCGGGGATACCGCTGCGCTCGCCCGCGAGGCTCTTCTTGACGTGGTCGCGCTCCCTGATGCCGCCGCCGAGGACGTTCTCAAGCGGAACCTGGCAATCGTCGAGGAACACCTCGCCGGTGGGCGAGCCGCGCACGCCCATCTTCTTGAAGGGCTGGCCGGTGCTCAGGCCGGGAAACGAGCGTTCGACGATGAACGCCTGCACGCTGTCGCGCCCGTCATCGAGCCTGTACTTGGCGTAGATCAGGAAGGCCTCGGCGCACGGAGCGTTGGTGATGAAGGTCTTGCTGCCATTGAGAACGTAATGGTCGCCGTCCTTGACGGCGCGCGTCTTCATGCCGCCCAGCGCGTCAGAGCCTGCGCCCGGCTCGGTGAGCGCCCATGCGCCGATGAGGTCGCCCTTGAGGGCGGGAATCCCGTAGCGCTGCATCTGTTCGGGCGTTCCGCGGCGCATGATGTTGCCGGCGAACAGGCCGGCGCTCACGCCGAAGCCGAACGCGAACGAGGGGCTTATGCGCGCCATCTCGACGGTGAGGGTTGGCCACAGGAACAGTTGAAGGCGGTCCTCGTCGATTTCGGGCGAGGCGGCGGCTGCGTACATGCTCATCAGGTCGAGTTCCTCGACCATCTTCTTGATGAGCGGAAAGGCGGTTTCCTCGCCGGCCTCCATCGCCTCGACATGCGGCTCGACCTCCCTTTCCATGAATCGTCGGAACGTCTGTTTGATCAATCGCTGGTTTTCATTAAGTTCGAGCGCCATGGTTCGGGTCCTTTCTGTGGGAGTGTGGATTTCGGATATACTATCTGTTTGAGGGGGACAAATCAACATTGCAGGGTTGACGGGAGGCACACAAAATGTTAGTTTATGAAGTCGGTGCTGGACCGATGTGGCATGTCGGAGCATATGAGGACAGAATATCTGCAGTTGACCGGAGGAGAGGAATATGGAAACGACTGAGAAGCGCATTCGCGAACGTGTGGCCGCATATATGAAGCGGGGGTTCAATTGAACGCAGTCGGTCCTAAGCTCCTGGCAGGAGCTTCTTGAATTGGAGGACGACCTTGTGCTGAAGGCGGCCACGGGCTTTGGCGGGGGGGTTGGCGGGCGCGGCTCGCTGTGCGGGGTGATATCGGGCAGCGTGATGGTGATTGGGCTGAAGCACGGCCGCGGCAGGGACGATGATATGAGCGTTTCGCTCAATGCGTACTTGCGATGCAGTCAGTTGCTTGAATGGTTCAACAAGGAGTTTGGCTCGCTGATGTGCTCGAACCTGACTGGCGGCGTGGATTTCCGGGACCCGGAACAGCTTGCGAAGTATTATGAGAGCGGCCATCAGAAATGCGTCGAGATGGCCGGTCAGACGGCCTTCAAACTTGCGGAGTTGCTGGAATGAATGAGCTGGAAAACGGCCTGCGAAATGCGGGGGAGAGGCTCGTCGGATTGCAGTTCCTCAACTACAAGGTCGCGGGGAACGAGGTCTGGCGCATCGCTGCGGTGTTCATCATCTTGCTCGCCTCGTTTGTGGTGGGGAAAATCGTGTCGTACGTCATGTCGCGCGGCGCCAGAAGGGAAGAGAGGGAGGGCGAGCAAGTCACGCTTGCCAAGCTGATCCTTCGGTCGGCTTCGGCGCCGGCGGCGATGCTGATCTTTGCGGGCGCGCTCGATATCGCGTTTCTCTTCCTGAAGATGAGCAGTCCGGTCAGGAAGACGGCAAATACTGTGGTCCAGCTTCTTACGTCGGTCGGCATCGCCTACTTTTTGTATCGGCTGGTGGACGTGGCGGAATATTATCTGAATCTCTACGCCAGGAAGACGGGAGGCCCGCTCGACAATATGCTGGTGCCGCTCGTCCGTAAGACGGTGCGGGTGGTCATCGTCATTCTTGTTGGCCTGTACATAGCCGAAAGCATCTCGGGCAAGCCGATGAGCACCATCCTGACCGGGCTGGGGCTCGGCGGTCTCGCCTTCGCGCTTGCGGCGCAGGACTCGATCAAGAATTTCTTCGGGTCGATCATGATCCTGCTCGACAAGCCGTTCAGTGTCGGCGACCGAATCAGTCTGGATGGATACGACGGGCCGGTGGAGGAGGTCGGGTTCCGCTCGACCAAGATACGCACGCTCGCCGGGCACCTGGTGACTGTGCCCAATGATAAGGCGGCGACGAGCGTCGTGGAGAACATCGGCAGGCGCCCCTACATCCGGCGTTTGTTCAACGTGACGATCACGTATGACACGCCGCCCGACAAGGTCGAGCGAGCGATAAAGATCATCGAGGAGATTCTCGCCAATCATGAAGGCATGCATCCCGATTTCCCGCCGCGCGTGTTCTTCAGTGATTTCAATGACGCCTCGCTCAACATCCTCGTCATCTACTGGTATCACCCGCCGGAATACTGGGAGTTTTTGGCGTTCAGCCAGAAGGTCAACATGAGGATCCTGCGCGCGTTCAATGAAGAGGGAATCGAGTTTGCGTTCCCGACACAGACGATATATCTTGCGAACGACGAGCGGCGGCAACTCGCGCTCAAGATGCTCGGGGAGGATCTCAAGCAGCCGAAATGAACGGCGAAAAGAAAACGACGGCTTCACCACAGTGGTCCGGAACGCCCCATAGGAGGGGCGAGTGCGGTTCCGATAATAAATAGTGCGATTCCCTATCCGCGCATGGGCTGACGAAACAGCTCTTAAACAACAGAGCCACAGTGACACAGGGCGGCGGAGCCGCAACCAAGGCCCCTCCCCCGCCCTCCCCCAATGGGAGAGGATAGGAGTCCTCGTACGAGTTCTGGCGGCGCTAGCAGAGTCGGGAGTATACGTAAATAATGGAGCGAGTGGTGAAAAGGACGGAAGCGGTTTAGTCGGCATCGTTGCCACGAAGTGGCGAGGGCGTGGATGAAGGAGGACCGGATGCTTGACAAGGCGACGCTCAGGAATGCTGTCGAATTGGCAGTTACAACGGAAAGGCTTGGCGCAAGCTTCTACAGGACGCTCGCGGGGAGAATGAAGGATAATGCCGAGGTAAGCGACCTCTTCTCTATGCTGTCGAAGGACGAGGAGGCCCATGAGGCTCAGTTCAGGGCGCTTCTCAAGAAAGTTCCTCTGGATGAGAAAGAGCAAAGCGACGAGCAGAAATACCGGTATCTCGCGGCGGCGTCGGTGTCCGAATTTTTCTCAGGCGAAGAGGGCGCGATGAAGGATATCAACCTCATCAAGACGCGCGATGATGCGCTGGCGCGGGCGTTTGCGCTGGAGAAGGCGACCCTCTTTTACTATCATGCGATAGAAGACGTGCTCGGCGAGGACGAAATACTGAAATCCATCATTGGCGCGGAAAAGGAACACCTTGTGAGCGTGATGAAGTATCTCGTGACGGGCGCCAAGATGAGAGGGCTCGCGGACATGTGGTAGACCACCTGCAGGGCCGAAATCAGCAGGTGCCACCATGTCGAACCTCTCACACCAGGGACGCCATGCGGCACAACGACGCGAAAACCAAAGATGAGGCGGCGCTCAGATATTATGTCGTATTAAGGAGAACACCTCCGTGGTTGGTCTGGGAAGCCCGGCAATTTTCCATGCGATGATTGGGTCGGGAAATTGTTCGTAGGTGCAGCCATTCGGCTGGTGAATGTTC
>CAZEBC010000146.1:6821-10312 GCA_964510165.1 uncultured bacterium | reverse complement strand
CCGCCTTCTCGCCCGCACGGTTGGAAGTCGCTCGCACATCATTCATGTGCCGCCGTCGTTGGGATATCTGTTTGCAAATCTGCTGGGGCTCCTCGTCCGTGATGTCCTGCTCACGAGGGACGAAATCGAGGGGCTTCTGGCGAATCTCCTTGTCACGGAAAGTCCGGCCACCGGCGACACTCGCCTGAGCGAGTGGCTCAAAGAGAACGCGGATAAAGTGGGTGTCAGATACGCCTCCGAATTGAAGCGGCATTATCGCATCGGATGCTGTCGCTATTCGTAGCGGAGGGCCTCGATGGGGTCGAGCCGGGCCGCTCGCCACGCCGGATAGAATCCGAAAAACACGCCGACTGCGGTCGAAAACACGATTGCAAGCACAATCGAGCCGGGCGAAATGATCACCGGCCAGCCGTTCGTTCTTGAGAGCATTTGGGCGGCAAACGAGCCGAGGGCGATTCCGAGGATGCCTCCGATAATCGCGAGCACGGTGGACTCAACCAGGAACTGCATCAGGATATCGTTTCGCCGCGCGCCGACGGCCATTCGCAGGCCGATCTCGCGCGTCCGCTCGGTCACGGAAACGAGCATGATGTTCATGATGCCTATTCCGCCCACCAGGAGAGATATCGAGGCGATCGCGGTCAGAAGGACGGTCATCACTCGCGAGACCTGCGTGATGGTTTGAGTCACCTCGGTCATGTCCATCACTGAAAAGTCATCGTCGGCGTCTTCGGCCAGGCGGTGTCGCTGCCTGAGGATGGCCCTTATGTCCGCCCGCGCCGGCTCGAGGACATCGAGGGAATCTATGCTTACGAGAATCTGGCCGACGTCGTTAAAGGGTGAGTTCTGGAGGAATCGGCGGACGGTGGTCCAAGGGGTGATCACGGTGTCATCCTGGTCCTGTCCCCACGCGGCGCTTCCCTTCGAGGTGAGCACGCCGATAACGCGAAACACCATGTTCTGAATGCGAATCGTGCGGCCGACGGGGTCCTCTCCATCGAACAGCTCCCTGGCGACGGTTGTGCCGAGCAGACACACACGAGCGGCGCTGCGCACGTCCGACTCCGTAAAGAAGCTTCCTCGAGCCACCTCCCAGTTGCGCACTTCGGGATAGCCAATTCCCACGCCCTGTATCAGGGTGGCCCAGTTGCGTTCTCTATAGACCACCTGCGCTCCGGCGCGCACGAGCGGCGTCGCCTGTCGCACGTATTCCGAATCCCTGAGAAGCGCGTCGCTGTCATCCGATGTAAGCGTTCGCTCGGTGCCCATGCCGTGCCTGAAGGCGCCCATGCGGCTGCTGCCTGGAAAGATGACGATCAGGTTGTTGCCCATGCTCTTGATCTGGTCCTCGACCATGATAGTCGCACCCTGGCCGATGGCGACCATCGCGATCACCGCCGCGATGCCCACGATGATTCCCAGTGTCGTCAGGAGAGTTCGCACCTTGTTGCGAAGCAGGGCGCGCAGGGCTACTTTCAGGATTACGGTCAGATTCATGCGATTACTTGTCCGTCGCGCACGTGAATGATTCGGTGCGCGTACTCGGCGATTTCATCTTCATGCGTCACCAACACGACGGTGATGCCTTCCTTGTTCAGTTCCTCGAAAACGGACATGATTTCCTTGCCCGACCGCGTGTCGAGGTTGCCCGTCGGTTCGTCCGCCAGTATAAGCGAGGGACGGTTGACGAGCGCCCTCGCGATGGCCACGCGTTGCTGCTGGCCACCCGAAAGCTGGCTCGGCCAATGATGCATGCGGTCCTCCAGGCCCACGCGTTTGAGCATGGCCAACGCCCGTTCATGCTTCTTCCTGCCGGTGAGCCCCGAGCCGTAAAGCAGCGGCAGTTCCACATTCTCCAGCGCGGCAGTCCGCGGAAGCAAATTGAAGCTTTGGAACACGAACCCGATCTTTCGATTTCGGATTCGGGCCAGTTCGTCGCTGCTGCACGCGGTGATGTCGTCGCCCTCGAACAGATACTTGCCGCTCGTGGGGCGGTCGAGGCATCCGATGATGTTGAGCAGAGTCGTCTTGCCCGACCCCGAAGCCCCCATGATGGCCAAGAACTCACCGTGCTCGATGGACAGCGATATTTCGTGCAACGCGGCTATCTGCGCCTCGCCCATCCGGTAAATCTTGGAGATGCGCTCAAGAGAGATCAGCATAACTGTCAGCGCGCTTTTCTCGCAGGAGTGCGTTGCGGAAGGAAGGGGTTCACCATGTCCTTGCCCTTGGCCTCGGCGACGCCGGTGACGACCTCCTGTCCCTCCTTCAGGTTTCCCTCGACTATCTCGGTGAAGGCGCCGTCGCTGATCCCGAGAGTCACGGGAACGGCCTCCAATTTCCTGTCGTTCAGCACCCACACTTCGGTTCGAGAGGAGGAGCGCTTCACGCTGCCCTCGGATTGATTGGAGTCATCCTTCGATGCGATGTCCGAATCGGGCTTGAACCGGAGGGCGGCGTTTGGCAGTTTCAGCGCGCTGTCGCGGCGGGCCACCTCGCACGTGATATTGGCCGTCATGCCCGGCATGAGTTTGTCTTCGGGATTGTCGGCTTCAACGATGACAGGATACGTCACCACATTCTGAAACGTCGTCGCGGACAGGCGTACCTCCGAGACCGTTCCCCGAAAGACATCGTCGGCATAGGCGTCCACCGTGAAGGTGACCGGCTGACCCACGCGGATATCACCGATGTCGGCCTCGGGGATGCTGGCCTCGACCTCCACGTGCTTCAGATCGGTCGCGATCACGAAGAGAGTCTGCGCCTGGAGATTCGCGACGACGGTTTGGCCTTCATTCACGTTTCTTGCGATCACCACGCCGTCTACCGGAGACTTGATAATGGTATATTGCAGATTGGTTTCGGAGAGATGGAGCGCCGCCTTGTATTGGTCCACCGTCGCCTCGGCAAGCTTCAACTGGGCTACCAGAGTGTCCCGATTGGTCTCCGCCGCGTCCAGAGCCGATTCCGAAATCAGCTCTCTCTGGGAAAGCTCTCGTGAGCGCACCAAGTCTCGTTCCGCCTGCGCAAGCCTTGCCCGGGCCTGCTCCACTTCCGCCATGCTCCTCTTCAGGTTGGCCTTGTCCTGGGCCACGCGGGCCTCGTAGGGAGCCGGGTCTATGCGCGCGATTATCTGCCCCGCCTTGACGCGGCTGTTGAAATCGGCGTTGAGCTCGGTCACGGGGCCGGTCACCTGCGTGCCGACATCAACCAATTCCTGCGGCTGTATGATACCGGTGGCCCTCACGGTCTTCACGAGTTCGCCGCGCTCGATGCGCGCAGTCCGGTACGCGGGCGCCTTGTCGTTATTCCCGATCCATCGGAACGAGACCAGGACAAACGCGAGTGCAGCCAGGGCAATAAGGATGACCAATAATCGTTTCATCATGCAGTTTCCGTGTTACTCACAAGTAGGATTCCCTTTTCAACATCCAAGGGCAACGCTCAACTTCCCCCTTCATTAGACGCGCCGAAAAAGCAAGAGGTTAAAT
>CAZEBC010000146.1:0-6721 GCA_964510165.1 uncultured bacterium | reverse complement strand
GTCACATGCTGCAAGACGCGCCAACCTGTGTTGTCCCCTTTCCCAGCGCTACGCCGAGTCTATGGCGCGGCGGAGGGCCTGCATGTGTTCGGTGGTGGGCGGTTCGAGGTCGGGGAGGGGATACTCGAGGCCGAGCTGACGGTATTTCGGCTCGCCGAACCGGTGGTAGGCGAGCAGTTCGTATGCGGGCCGAACGGGCAGTGTGTTCAGGAATTCGGCGATCTTGCGGATGTCGTCGGGCGAATCGTTGAAGCCGGGGATGACGGGCGTACGCACGGTGATGGAGAGTGCGGGGAACCGCTGGACGAGCCGCCGCAGGTTTTCGAGGATCACTTCGTTGTCCACGCCTGCGTCGCGCCTGTGTTTTTCGCGGTCGGCGGACTTGATGTCGAAGAACACGTGTGTCACAAGGCGGCAGACTTCTTCCATGTCGTTCCAGGCGCAATAGCCGGAAGTCTCGAGCGCGGTGTCGATGCCACGGCTGCGCGCGGCGGCGAGAAGCTTCTTGACGAAGCCGGCCTGCGATATCGGCTCGCCTCCGCTGAGGGTGAGTCCGCCGCCTGAGCGCGCGTAGAAGGCGCTGTCCTCCTCGACGGTGGCGACGACCTGCTCGACGCTCATGTGCTTGCCGAGCGTTTCGAGCGCGCGCGATGGGCACATGTCGGCGCACGCGCCGCAATTGTCGCAGAGGATTCGCTCGATTTGCGCCTTGCCATCCGAGTTTTCACGTATCACGCCGGTCGGGCATGCGCGCATGCAGAGAGCGCATTCGGAGAGGCCGATGCATTTGTTGGGGTTGAAGGCGAGTTGGGGAGCAAACGATTGTCCTTCGGGGTTGGAGCACCACTTGCATTTGAGCGGACAGCCTTTCAGGAACACGAGCGTGCGGATGCCCGCGCCGTCGTGCACGGAGAATTTCTGGATGTTGAATATGAGGCCCGAGTCGTTGTCGCGGGCAAGAGGTTGTGTGGTCATGGATTCGGTTGTATCCTGCAACGGCAGGCATTTGTCCCGTCCAGGCGGGAGAAGCCTGGGCTACATTCGAGTGCGCCGTTCGGGCGGCCATTCGTGGCGCGCCACATAGGGCCGCCCCTACGTGACAAAGAAACGAGATCATGTAGGGGCACGGCGCGCCGTGCCCCCACGGAAATATTAGAAACTATGCTCCGTTCGCTTGATGATTTCGTCCTGAAGCTGAGGTGTCAGGTCCACGAAATAGGCGCTATAGCCGGCGACGCGCACGAGCAGGTCGCGGTACTTCTCCGGGTTCTGCTGCGCGGCGATGAGCGTCTCCTTGTTGATGATGTTGAACTGGAGATGCCACATCTTCAGGTCGCACGCGGTTCGGATGAGCGACATCAGCTTGCGCGTGCCCTCGGGTCCGGCGACCGCTGACGGCGTCAGCTTCATATTGAGCAGTCGCGCGGCGCGCTCCTTATAGCCGGAGGCCCTCGTGCGCGCGATGGAGGTCAGCGTTGCGGTCGGCCCTTTGCGATCGGCGCCCTGAGACGGGCTGACACCCTCGGCGATCGGCTCGCCGGCTTTGCGTCCGTCGGGCGTAGCCCCGAGCACCGCGCCGAACGGCACGTGCGCGGTGATGGTGACGTATCGGATGTCCAGTTCGCCGCCGAGCGCCGACTTGTACTGGCGCGTAAGCTTGACGAAGAACTCCTCGATGTCGCGGCCGATGCGGTCGGCGTAGAGGTCGTTGTTGCCGTACTTGGGCGCGTTGAGGCACATCTGGCGGATGGCCTCTTTGCCCTCGAAGTTGCAGTCGAGCGCATCGAGCAGTTCGGCCATCGTGAGCTTCTTGTCATCGAACACGAGCTTCCTGATGGCGGCAAGCGAGTCAATGGCGGTCGCGAACCCGAGCGTGTCTATAAACCCGAGATAGAGCGCGCCCTCGATGGCGCCGGAGTGCATGTCCTTGCATTCCTTCATGGCGAGGTCGTGCAGCATCGAGGACATCGGCGCGGCGATGAAATCGCCCTTGAGCGTGTCGGCGACGTACTGTTGCGTGAACGTGTGCCTCATGACGTTCGCGCCCTGAGCGCAGAATGCGTTCCAGAGGTCGTCGTAGGACTTGAAGTTGCGAGGGTCGCCCGTCTTCACGCCAAGTTGTCGGTCGCCGAACATCTTCATCTTGCCGTCATTGAGCGTCATCTCGATGACCGCGCCGAGGTTGGTCCACGCGCAGCCGGTGACGACGGCGTCGCGGTTGAGCATCTTCGCCTCGGTGCAGCCGCAGATGCAGTAATCGTTCGCCTCGGCGACGGTCGCCCCCTTCGCGAGGAACAGCGGAATGATCTCCTCGTCGAAGAACAGCTTGGGGAAGCCGGTTCCTTCCTTGATGGTTTCGGCGATGGCGTGCAGGAACGGCTCGGGCGTGCCCGCGTGGATGCGCGCGGCGAGGTCGGGATAATTGAGCGGGAACTCGCGCTTGGACTCGAGCATCAGGTACGACAGTTCGTTGGTGGCATCCTTGCCGTCCTTGTCGACGCCGCCGATGGTGGTCGCCTCCCAATGCGCATAGCCGTCGGTGTAGGAGAAGTTGCCGGGCATGGTGTAAATCTCGACGTTGCGGCCCATGCCGATCCAGAGGCATTCGAGCATCTCGAGCGCCTGGTCCTTCGTGATGCGGCCCTCCGCCATGTCCTTCTTGTAATACGGATAGAAGTACTGGTCGATACGTCCGTTGCCGACGGTGCCGCCGATGCGCTGCTCAAGCCGCGAAACCGTCTGGATGAACCACTGCGACTGGACCGCCTCGTGGAACGTGCGCGCCGGATTCTCGGGGACCCATTCGCAGACTTCGGCAATTGTGAGCAGTTCCTTGCGCCGGCGCGCGTCGGCCTCCTGCTCGGCCATGCGGCGCGCGAGCCGCGCGTAGCGGTGCGCGAATTCGACGATGGCGTCGCACGTCATGATGGCGGCTTTAAGGAACGGCGCCTTCTCGACGCGGGCCTTCGGATCGAGCGGGTCGAGCGAGGCCAGCTTTTCCTCGGCCTCCTGCTTTATGCCCTTGATGCCGCGCGTGAGCACTTTTTCGTAATCGTGATTCCATGCCAGGCACGAGCGAGCGGTGGCCGTGGGCGTGACGATGCAGAGCATCTCGATAATCTGGCGCGTGTCCTCGGGCAGGGCGTTCATGTATGCGGTGTGGTATTGCTTGCCTTCCCAGTAGGGCCTGAGTTCCTCGTTGATGATGCGGACGTCCTCGGCGGTGAGTTGCAGCTTGTCACCGGGCTCGCTCGGGCACACCTTCTGCGAGAAGAACTGCTCCTCAAGCTCGGGGAAGAAGATGGCGTAGCGGCCGGGCGTGCCTGCGCTGCCGACGATGAGTTCGTCCTCATCGATGTGGATGGACACGTTGCGCAGGATGTGCGCCATCGCCTTGCCCCACCGGAGCACGACCGGCTGGCCTTCGGTCTGCCTGAATGATTCGGTCAGGAGGCGCGCCCGCTCGATGTTGATGCGGATGGGCTTTTCGCGGAACCCCTGGAGCATGCGATGGATGCGCGCGCGCTTCCGCTGGGCGTGTTCGCTCACAAGCCCGAGCGGCACGCCTTGCCTGATGCGCTCCTCCTGGGGCGAATATGTTTTTGGAACGCACACAGCTTCGGCTACCTGTGCCATGATTGCCTCCCGCGGCAAAGCCGCAAGTCTTGGGTTTCGGGTTGGCCTTTGGTTGTACGGGCGGTTCGAGAACCGACCTTACAGAATCCTCTCCCTCACCCCGACCCTCTCCGACCGGGAGAGGGTCGGGGTGAGGGGAATCTGGTTGCGGCTGTGCCGCGCTGTTACTCCACTTTCTCAACAAATTCCAGATACAACTTGAGCGATTGGTTCAGATGCTCGTCGAGTGTCACGTCGAATTCGCCGCCGTAATACTCGTGGAGGAGCATCATGCCGGCGATCTGCGCGAAGAAAAGGTTCGAGGCGTCCTTTACACGTATGTTGCGGACCTCTCCCCGCTCCATGCCTTGCTGATAGAAATCGCGGAATATGTTTTCCACTTTGCGACGCTTGGCGTTGAGGCGGGCGCGAAGCTCGGGCGAGAGCCTGGGCTCGAGTTGATGCCTTTGGATGAAGTACAGGGGGAAGAAGTTGGGCTTGAGCCTGCTCAGCGTGCGAAGTTCTTCGAGGAACGCGCGTATCTTGTCAACGGTGTGCTCGTGTCGGGCGACGGCCTCGGCGAGGCGCTCGTAAAGAACATCGGTGTAGCGTTCAAGGAGGGCCAGGTATATCTCTTCCTTGCTGTTGAAATACTGGTAGATGGAGGTGCGGCTGAAGTCGGCGGCCTCGGCGATGTCGTTGATGGCGGTGTCGTGGTAACCCTTTGTCACGAAAAGCTTTTCGGCGGAGTCGAGGATAAGTTCGATGCGCGCCTGTCGTTCTTCGAGTATTCGTCGTCTCGCCATGGGGTCCCCGGTTATCTGACACTGTGTCATAAATACGTCATGGTGTATTATACCACGGGATCGGCATTCCGTCAAGAGGTGTCGGAGGCGCCAACGTCAGCCGGAGAATCAGCTCAATATTTTCCGAAGCGTTCGGAGGCCTGGATGAGGGCGTCTATGTTTTGGGGCGGGGTACCCCGGTCAATGACGCCGCCGCTCGAGAGCGCGAAAGCGCCGCCTGTCGCCGCCGCCTCGATGCAGCGTCGGGATTCCTCCATGACTCTTTCGGGGGATTCGCGCATGAGAATCTTCACGGGGTGCACGTTTCCCATGAGGCACATCTGGCCGCCGATGGTGCGCTTGAGTTCGGCCATGTCGTGCATGAAGCCCATATGGAAGGCCTTTGCGCCGGTGTCGGGCGCGAACTGGGTGAGGTTTCTCATTTCGGAGTCGCAGTGGTAGATGGTGAGCGCGTCGGAATGTGCCTCGAAGATTCGGCCCGCATACGGCAGGAAGAACTCCTTGAACAACGGCGGCGAGAGCAGCCCCGAGATGTCGTCGCAGAGGAAGACTGCGGTCAGCCCGCCGAGCGCCCGCTTCTGCATGTCGAGATACGCGAGGAGCGTGCCGGTGGCGATGTCGAGCAGCTTATGGCACTTATCGGGGTTGTCGTACATATCGAGCATGAACTCGCTGATGCCGCGAATCAGGGCGGCGAGAACGACGGGCCCGCGCAGGCTGCCGAAGCCGACAGGCCCGCGCGCGTTGCCGACACCCGCCTGCAGGCCGCGTTCGAGGGCCATCGCGTTCATCGCCTCGAAGTATTCCATGATGCGCGGGAACAGGCCGTCGCGTTTTGTGTCGGGTACAGATAGATTGTCAACCTGTTCGATGCTGGAGAGCGCTGGCTTGGCCCAGGGCGAATCATCCTCGGGCCAGAAAATCTCACAGAAGGCGGCAGCCTCGGTGACTACGCCGAAGTCGGTGTAGAGCGGGCTGAGTCCGCCGAACCTGTGCTGGACCTTGGCCTGGCACTCGAGCATCTTTCGGGGGTCATTGTGATATTCGCGTTGCGGCACGCCGCCGTATTCGGCCATAAGCCCACTCTCGATGGGGAGGAATACCGGCACCTGGTCGGGCTGCTGGCCGTTGATCGCCATCAAGAGCCGCATCGCGTTGGCCATCGGGTCTATCATGGTGCGCTCCTTCCATATCATTATACATTAAACGGTCATCGGTCCGTGATCCGGTCAAGCAGGAACTGCTGGAAGCGGTTGGGGTCCACGTGAAGGGCGACGTCGGCGTTGGGCTCGCCGACCTGCTCGCGCGCGATGGGGCGCAGATCGGTCACGCTCATGCCACGCGTCAATTCTCCTTCGGCTTCGATGTCGACGTGCGCCCGGGTCGTCCCCACGAAAGACTTGTCAATGGCCACCATGACGGCAAGCGGATCGTGCAAGGAGCAGCCGTGGTAGCCCTCCCGCTCGCAATAGAAGTTCATGACGCGCTCGGTTGAATCGCGCAGGAAGCGGTTGAGCTTTGTCTTTTTCTGGGTTGCGTTCAGAAGAGCCGGTCGGCTCAGGCGCGCGCGGCGCGTGACATCGAGTCCGACCAGAGTGAGAGGGATGCCGGAGCGTATGACGTCGCGGGCGGCCTCGGGGTCGCAGAAGAAGTTGAACTCGGCGGCAGGAGTCACGTTGCCGGGGGCCGCATATGCGCCGCCCATGGCCACTATTTCCTTCACGTCACGGGTGAAGCCGGGATGAATGGTGAGTGCGAGCGCCACATTGGTGAGCGGGCCGAGCGTGACGATGACAATTTCGCCCGCGTGTTTATGCACGATCTCGCATATGATTTCGGGCGCATAGCGTGGCGCGGGTTTCAGCCGGGGAGGCGGATAGAGCTTCTTGCCGGCGCGGTTTTTCATGAACGTGATCTCGCCGAGGCCGTCGCGCCCGTGGACCGACACGCTTGGGAACGGCGCTCGCCGGAGCGGCCTGTCGGCGCCCTTGAAGACCGGCGGACCATGCTTCAAACTCAGCATCTCCACAATGCGGAGGGCGTTTTGAGTGCCTTGGCTCACATCAACGTTGCCGTTGACGACGGTGATAGCCATGATGTGAAGCTCTGGCGAGCGCAGGGCGAGGATGAGCGCGAGCGCGTCGTCCACGCCGGGATCGGTATCAATGATGACTCGTTTTCGCGTGTTATTCATTGTATTCAAGACCTCGCAGTGCGGCGGAGCCGCAACCAAGAATGTTTGTTGACCACCAAGTCGCCAAGCACACCAAGGAATCACCAAGACCGATGAACTGTAGGGC
>CAZEBC010000145.1:0-10390 GCA_964510165.1 uncultured bacterium | reverse complement strand
ACGTTCGCATCAAGGCGCAACTCAAGAAGCTGACCAAAGACGAACTCGTCGGGAAGATCGAGACCCTGCTTGACATCCGCGAGCCACGCGGATTTCTCGCCAAACTGGACCTCGACGAACTCACCACGCTGCTGGAGCGCATCGAGGCCAGACTTAAGCGCAAGTAGTCTCACCGGAACCTATCCCCTGCTGTGCTGAGCGTGAATTGGACTTGAAAGAGGTCGCCGACGCTTCCGCAGAACAGGGAAATCTTTATGGGGACGCCTTGATAGGTTGCTGCGAGCGGGCCGAGCTGAGGGATGTTTCCGGCGGCCATGTAGCCTAATCCGGCAAGACAGGCGGCGGCGGCGAGGGCGGCAGCCGAGATAGGGCCGAGGACCAGGCCTGCGCCGAGCGGGATTACGTATGCAAGGTTCATCTTAGCCAGCAAAGGAACCATCAAAACCAGCACCGCTCTTGCCGGATGCGTTCGATGGTACGCCAAGAGGAGGAGCAACGCGCCAGCCCCAGCCAGATATCCCAGCAGGGCGTTGGTGAATGCGCTGAGGAGGACAACAGTCGCAAGGCCCGCGTAGACGCCTGCCCATGGCTGGGCCGCCGTCAGGATCGCCACTGCCATTGAAACCGTG
Source organism: uncultured bacterium (assembly GCA_964510165.1). Taxonomy (GTDB): domain Bacteria; phylum Abyssobacteria; class SURF-5; order SURF-5; family SURF-5; genus CAZEBC01. The sequence goes on along the minus strand of CAZEBC010000145.1, from coordinate 9,761 downwards.
GCCGCGGCTGGCGGCGACAGGATCGCGAATACGCGCAGGCTTTGGAGGCAGACAAGAAACATCGCAGTTGACAGGAGTGTTTTTTCCGCAACGACCCGGAATCGGGGCAAGCTCTTGGCCGCTGCTATGCGCGCCTGGTCCACTGCGCGCAGAAGAGACTTGACTGTTTGGAGGAACCCCGCGCGTTTTGCTGGTGAGGCCGGTCGGGGAATAGGCTGCTGCGGAGGACGCAGGCGGCTTCGCAGATATTCGATACGGCGGGCAACATGCGGATTGTGTCCGCCCTGCTCCATGCATTTTTGGTAGTGATGGAGCGCCCGTGGAAGGTCATTGCAGTGTTTTTCGAAAACGAGCGCGAGAGTGCGGTGAGCCGCGATATTAAAAGGCTCAAGCTGAAGGACCTTCTGGCATTCGTTCTTTGCATGAATGAATTTTCCTGGAGCGCGAGCATGTCGGGCCATGCAGCGGTATGAAGAAGCGCTGCGATTCCTAAACTGGTTGTGAACAATAGAGTTACGGCGCGCGCTGGCTGCGGAGGGAGTCTATTGAGCATGAAGTTTAGCATGTCTCTCCCCGAGTATATTCCGGCAATAACATGCCAAAATATACCATAAAAGTCACAGATAAGTTACAGATTTGGAAATCGGATATTGTTCAACGCGGCAAGCCGCAACCGAAACCCCTCACCCTGCCCCCTCTCTGAGGGAGAGGGTTGGGATGAGGGGGAAGGCCGTCTTGCTTGACGAAGGGGTGATTGATTGGCTCAATAATCGGGGGAGGCCAGTCCGGATATCTTCCACTCGCCCAGCTTCTTCTCAAGGAGAAGTTTCTGGTAGAGTTTATTGCCGAAAAATATCCACGGCTTCACCGCCATCGAGGCGGAATCCTGCTTGATGTCACGGTCGACAACCTCGAACTTCTTCTTGAGGTTTCCTCGCACAAAGAAATCGTTGATGAGCAGGTCTACATGGGAGGAGATGAGTTGAGAGCGCCGCTCTTGCGAGGCTTCGGCATAATCGCGGCGGGTGAGTCCGGTCGAGTCCATGGCGCACATGAACGATTCCACGTCCACGTACGAGAGGAATCTGTTGACGTTCCCGGCGGAGAGCGCCTCAAGCGCTCCGGCCGCGATCTGGTCGGCCGACATGAGTTGATTCTTCACATTGATTCGCGGCAGGATGGCGACGGCGGCGGCCAGGAAGATGGCGACGGCGACCGCGCCGCCGATTAGTTTGAAGAAGTTGCGGGACCTCGCCCGAGAGACGCCTTTGGACGATTTCTTTGATGCTTGCTGCGGCGGCAGCAAGTCGGGCCTGATCTTGCTCAGGCACTCGCGGCACACGAGGATTTCGGTTACCGTGGACCTGCCGGTCTTGCCACCGGTGACGTTTACGCGTGTGAGACACAACTCACAGCCCAGGGTCCCGCATTTCTTACAGTATCCCAATGATTTCTTGTCGGCATGCGCCGCGCATTGCATAACCCCCCTCCTGAGAACGTCCCGCGATCTTGCGCGTGCGGCCTTGTCGGGACAACCGCGAACAAGGATGCCCGGCGAAGCGCGCGATTGAATCCGCTCCTGCGGGCAAGCGCTCCGCACATTTTAATTGCGGGACAGTTCCTCCGTGCAATGAGCCGTCAACTACCTCCTATACCTGGCAATTAATTTAATCCAAGGAGGGCGCGCTGTCAAGTTTCTCAGATCCGGCTGGTTTATCGCCCGAATTGCCACGCCCGTGAGGGAAGGTCATAATAGAGGCGTGGAAGCGACGGGTGAAGAGTTGACGACGAGGGGGACTCATGGCGCCTGGCAAAAAGTTTGTATGCAACGAGATTTGGGGAGGCAACAAGCGCGTCGCCGATGACGTGGAGGTGGGTAAGCTTAAGGGGTACCTGTTGAGCATACCGTACGACTCGAGCAAGGGGGGCGATATTCATTATCTGTGCCAGTGCGACCCCGAGACCATCGCCAAGGTCGTGATCGCGGACGTTTCGGGGCACGGCGAGGTCGTCTCGTTGCTCGCGGAGGAGATGCGCAATCTGTTGCGCGCGCACCTGAATGAGGTGGACAACAGCAGGCTGCTGATGTCCGTGAATGAAGCGTTGCGTCGCACGCTTCGGGACGGCAGATTCGTGACGATGGTCGCCGCAACGTATAACGGTGAAAAGGGCGACCTGATATACGCGTATGCGGGTCATCCGACGGTGTTGAGGCTCAGTGCGACGGGCGGAAGATGGCAGTTTCTCCAACCGGTTGACGAACGCAATTCTGGCGTGCCGCTGGGCATCCTGGGCGATACAGAGTACATTCAGGCAAAGGCCAAGCTATATGAAGACGATGTGCTCCTGTTCTACACCGACGGCGTTCTTGACATCAGAAGAAAAACGGAAGAGCGCTTGAATATTAACGGCCTGCTCGAGGCCTGCCAGAGAGTGACCGACCGAGATTCCGCCCCCCGCGCAATGGTTACATCGCTCGTCCGCCATCTGGAAGAGATTTGCGAGGGCGGATTCACTGACGACGTGACTCTACTGGCGCTTAAGGTGAGTTAGGGCCTGCAGTCCGGATAGTGCGTTCCCCGCCGTGGGTTGTGCTCCAGATGTTCAAATGAGCAGGAGAGTGACATTTTATGTCACAAGAGACATTCGCGGTCGGTGGGTCCTTTCGCCTAAACGATTGCTGGATATAGAGTAACAAAGTCAGCGGTCTGCGAGACGCTTTGGTATGAAGTTTGCTCATCAATTGGAAAAGGCAATTCCCTTGTGCCTTGAGGGGAGGAAGAGGTGTCACTCAAAGAAGCCGATCTGATAGGCGAGAAAGTCGGCAATTACTGCATCGTGGAGCTCATTGGCCATGGAGCGATGGCCAACGTATATCGTGCCTGCGATGAAGACGGCGGCGATGTTGCGCTGAAGATTCCGCATCCGAGCCGGTATCAGGATATGAGATTCGTCAGGAACTTCAACCGGGAAGCCCGCTCGATGAAGATGCTGCAGCATCCAAACATCGTCGGAGTATTGAAGACCGGTCAGGAAGATGGTCTGGCATTCATTGCGATGGAGTATGTTGACGGCATCCCGCTGTCCCGCATATTGGAGGAGCGCGGGGCGATAGAGCCGCGCCAGGCGGTCGATTACCTCCTCCAGGTATGCGACGCCATACAGTATGCCCACGAGCGAGGGGTCATTCACCGGGACCTGAAGCCAAGCAATCTTCTGGTGGAGCGGGGCGGCCGGGTTGTGGTGGCGGATTTTGGCATTTCCAAGGTGATCTCAATCGAAACCGAGAATACGATGACGCTCGTGGGGACTCCAGCGTACATGTCGCCGGAGCAATGTGGAGAAGGCGCGATAGATAATCGGACGGATATCTATTCGCTTGGAATTATCCTGTATGAGATGATAACGGGAAAACCGCCGTTTTGCGATGATTTTCCGGCGGCAGTGATAAAGGGCCACCTGATGGAGTTGCCCAAATTCGTGCCGACACAGTGGCCCCCGAAACTCCTGATGATTGCCCGAAAGATGCTGGCCAAGTCACCGGAGCAGAGATACCCGGACGCGGCGACGCTCAAGAGGGACCTCGAGTTGTGGAGCGAGCAGGCTCACGCCGGCGCGTCCGCCGAAACGGGCGCGGTTCCTCTCATACTTTGTCATATTTCGCGCAAATCGCTCCAGGGGGCGGTCGAGTCGGCGTTGAAGAACGTGGAGCATCGCCTCGTGTGTGTGACCAGCGCCGCCGAGCTATTGCAGAGGCTGTCGCGAGAGGACGTGAGAATGGTGCTTTTGGGTCACGAGCCAAACAGGTTCGGAATCCTGCGACTGGCGCAGAAGATACGGGAGTCAAAGAAGAACGGCGGAGTGAAGCTGATACTGCTGAGTCACGGAATCTCTCGCGAGGACGTGGAGGCGGCGTTCCGCAGCGGCATAAATGACATCATCGCCGAGGCGTTCGACCCATCGGTCCTGGTCTCGAAGCTCGAGGGCGCCCTCGTGGGGGAGCAGAGATCTATTGAAAGCAGGCGCTTCTTCCGCAAGGCGGTGTCCGGGAAGATCACGGTCCGCATTGACAGCGAAATCCTCGATATTAGCGAGGGCGGCATGAGGATATCAACGAATGTGGCGCTGAAAACCGGCGAGACAGTGAGCTTCAGGTCGAAGCTGTTCAACGAACTGGGACTGGGCGAGAAGAAGGGGAGAGTGGTGTGGATATCCAAGAGCGATGCTGAGGGCGTACCCGCGTTTCAGGCAGGGATCGACTTTGTCAATCTGAGCAAGATCGAGCGCGATAACTTGAGGAGATGGATATTTGCCACTGACGCCGCGAGTCGCAGTCAGTCGCGTGCCTGTGACACACCCGATGCATGGCCTCAACCCAGGCAGCAGACCACAAGCCACATTCGCTGAAGTTCGTCCGTCGAGTTCATCCCACCACCATATGTCATTGCGGGAGTAAATTCGCACCCACCACATCGCCTGTGTACGACTCGCCTTAATTCGTGAGTTTCTGTCCCGTTTCTTCTCCCTCACCCCAACCCACTCCTGCCGGGAGAGGGCAGGGTGAGGGGCCTCTGTTGTCGCTACTGTTTCGTCGTGGATACCCAGACGGGGCTTGACCATGCCATCTGGCCGTCCTGTTGAATGACGCGGGCATAGTACCAGGAGACGCCGGGGAGCACGTTTGTGTCCTCAAGGAGCAATTGTGCGAATACGCCCTCACCCTTTTGCGCGAACGCGGTTTGGCCGTTGCGGATTATCTCGACCGAGGCAATGTCATCGCAGCCCACGGCCCTGACTGCGAGAGGGAGCGGCCCCTTGGATGGGTTCCATGCGACCTCCGAGCCCATGGGAGAGTCGCCCACGCGGAAATTCAGGATGATTTTTGGGCCGCTGGTTCCATAGACCTGCCTTCGTTTAAACGCCTCCCATACGGCCTCGCGCGTGAGGGCGGGGGCATAGACGCCAACGAGCCCGTTAACGACGGCGCCGACGCTGCGCTGGCCGGGATGCCCGTCGTGCGTGTCACCCGACGCGATTATGCCGAGCTTGTATCCGCGCGTGAGCGCGTCTCTCACGAAGGCGCCTTGCGTGGGGTTGTAGATGGCCGATTCGCCGCCGAAGTATTCGGACGCTCCGTGAATGGAGCATATCTCGACCAGATATTCTTTCGGGCCCGGCGGAACGGTCCAATCGGTGGCTATCGGGCCGCCGCCCACGTGATGGGCGACAGTCATGGCCTCATAGGGAGCCAGCAGGCCCCACAATCGCTGCGGGGTGGAACTGCCCGGGTCGACGGAGCGAAAGACCGGGCCGTCACCGTCGCGATAGTATACGTTCCTATGTCCGAATTTCCAGTTGGTCCACTCGAAGCCCAAGAACGTGACGAACCTGCCCGGTTCGTAGGAGTCGTTTGCCGCTCGCTTGATTCGCTCCCATACTCCATCCTTTATGTGGATGGTCCCGTAGTCGGCGTGATCGGTCAAGGCGGCCAGGTCGAGGCCCGAGACATCGCGCGCGTAGCGGTAGTAATCCTCCGGGGCGCCGGTACCGTCCGACATGCGCGAGTGGCCGTGAATGTCGCCGAAATAGAGGTTGAGGGTCGGTGTGCCCGATTGGCACAGCGTCACATTGCTGGCGCCTTGTAGTTCGCCCGGCCCCGTGACTTTGAAAAAGTAGACGCCTTCCTTTCCGGGATTGTAGAGGAGAGTGAGAATCTTCTCGCCGCCCTTTGCCTCGAGGGTTGAACTGCCCGCTGGCGCGCCGTCGCACGTGGCGGTCAGCGTATAAACGCCTGGCGGAAACGATGTCCAATTTCCGACCGGGTCGAGGGCGGCTGCCTGAAGCGTGACCGGTTCGCCGGGGACGCATTGGGAAGGGGAATTCAAACTGATGCGGGCCGTGTTGGCGGGAAGTATCGCGAGCGCGGGCGGGTTTGAGATGCACGCCGAATGGCCATCTCCGTCGCCGTCCACGAATATCTGGAATAGTTCCTCGGTTTCCGCGAAGGTGTCCACACGCGCATTGGCGTATTTGAAGACGATCTGTTCCCTTGGTTCAAGCCGGCGTTGTTCGCAGAACACGAGCACCCGATTGAGCGGGAGCGTTTGAACGCGAATGGGCGCGGAAGACGAGGCGGTTACGGTAGTGTAACCCGGCCCTTCGGGATAAAGCGTCTGAGGAGCGCTCCACCCCCACCATGGCGGCGCCTGGAGCATCACGAAACCGCGCGGTTCGATGCCGCGCTCGCCGACGGTGTAAGCGATCTCAAAGCTTGCGATTGAGCCGGCGACCGGAGGCTCCGGTGAATCAAGCCGCCTGAGACGTGCCGTTCCTTGTCCGTCAACGGAAGAAGGAACGTTCTCCAGGAACGGAACAATCGTTGGAGACCATTCGCCGTCAGTCCCGGCCTGCCGGTCGGCGGGAGGGTTATTGCGAGGTTCGCATGAGCACCAGATCATGCACAGAAGAATCGCTGCAAAGAAGTGTTTCATTGGTTCACAGTATATTCGATGTGCGTCGCCAGCACAAGCGGGTACGATGATTGGGCCAATGTTGGCCGTTAATTTGTTCCTTGACGGGTTGTGGATAATTTATTATAATTACGAAGATGTTGTAACGTAAGATGTCTGTTCACTGGCAACGGTGTAAGCGATGGAAGAAGCTGGCAGTAGTACGCGGTATTCAGAAGCGAAGCAGCCTCGCATAGGGGCGCGACAATTTACGCCGGTTCCCGTCACGGTGGCCCACCTGCGGAGCGCTGGGGCTGGAAGAGCCCTGTAACCCCGCCTGCCCTCCGGCCGCCATGACGGTGGTTCTGCCGGAGGTGACTGATGAAAAACATTTTGCTGGTTCCCGAGTTGCGGGAATTTCTCGCCGAGGGCGACGTCCAGAACCTGCGCGAGTTCTGCGAATCCACCCACCCCGCCTCGATTGCCGAGTTTCTGAGCGGCCTCACAAACGACGAAATCCAGAGGGTGCTCTCCTTTGCCGATCCCAGGACGCGCGCCCAGATATTCAGCTACCTGGACACGGATATTCAGCTCGGCGTCGCGTCATCAATGGCCCGCTCCGAACTGGCCGAGCTTGTCTCGAACATGTCGCACGACGAACGGGTCGACCTCATCAAGAAAATGCCGGAGGAAGAGATACAGATATTGATGCCGGCAATTGCGCAGGCCGAGCGCGAGGACATCCGCAAGCTGGCCTCCTACCCCGAGGGGACGGCGGGCGCCGTGATGACCTCGGATTACGCGGCGCTCTCGCCCGATCTGACGGTGGAGGATGCGATCAGGAAACTGAGGCTGGAGGCGCCGGACAAGGAAACCATTTATTATGCCTACGTGGTGGACGACAAACGCAAGCTTGTGGGCTTCATCTCACTCAAGGACCTTATGCTCGCGCGCTCCCAGCGAAAGGTCGGCGACATCATGCATCCCGACGTCATCTCGGCGCGGATTGATGAAGACCAGGAAGATGTGGCGCGCAAAATCGGGAAATACGACTTGCTGGCGATCCCGGTCGTCAACGGCGGCGGCTCACTGGTGGGCATCGTCACTCACGACGACGCATTCGACATTCTGCGGGAAGAACAGACCGAGGACATGGAGAAGTTCATGGGCTTGACAGGCTCTGTCCAGGAGGAGGATTATCTGTCCATTCCCGCAGTAGTCCATTTCCGGAGACGGGCGGTGTGGGTGGTCACGCTGGCAATGATGGGCCTGATCTCGGGGGCCATCCTGGAGATGTTCGAGGACACTCTGACCACTGTCTTCGTGCTGGCGTTTTACCTTCCCATGCTGATCGGAACGGGCGGGAATACCGGCTCGCAGGCGGCGACGGTCGTCGTCCGCGCGCTCGCGCTCAGGCAAATCAAGGCTGCCGATGTATTCCGGGTGATCTGGAAGGAGCTTTGGGTCAGCATCATGCTAAGCCTCATTCTGGTCGTCGTCTCGCTCGTACGGGTGGTTCTGTTTACGCCGAGCATCGAGACGACAGGCGGATTCTCGCTGGGCAGAGTGAGCACAGTTGTCGCGCTGGCGCTCGGTCTGCAAGTCATCTCAGCGACGCTGATTGGCGCGCTCCTCCCTCTCTTTGCCTCCAAATTGAAGATAGACCCCGCCGTGGTCGCAAGTCCCGCGCTGCAAACGTCGGTGGACATCACCGGCATGCTCATCTATTTCACGACCGCCAAGCTGCTTCTGGGAGTGTGAAGCGCCGGAAGCGCACATCCTCTCTGCGGCTTCGAAAGCAGAGATTCTTCGCTTTGCTCAGGGTGACATATGCCATGCAGACAGTCCGCGCTCAGCGTTCGGAGTCGTCTCCGAACGGCATGATGCCGCGGGCATCCACGAAATAGGCCTTGCCGGGCGTGGAGAGCCGTCTCAAGATTTCCGGGTCGGACTCGGGCGAGAGAAGGTCTCCGAGCCGGGTGTGTTTATGGAGTATGACGATCAGGTCGGGCCGGGCGCCCTCGACCGTCTGCGCGTATTTCAGCAAGGTGAACTGATGCCATGGCGCGACGACCAAGGCATCGCGTTCCAGATTCTGGACTGCATGATTGATGAACTCCCTCCATTGCCGCGCATCTCTGAGGTCGACCGAGGGAAAGCCGTGAACATGTGCGCGCATCTTATCCAGGAATTTCTCTGAAGGGAACAAAGAGAGTTGCGCCGCGATGAGCATCAGGCTCAAAGAGCATTCGATGATCCGTCCCCGGGGACCGAGCCAGCCGCTCAACTTCTTCAGGCCGGCACCGAACCACATCGCCGTCACAATAAAGGTGGGAAATAGAAACGCGTACACATCAAGGTAGAAATGGTATTCGATCACAAATGCGACATTGAAAATCGCAACCAGGAGCGTGAAGACGCCCCATTCCCTATCCTTGCGAATGAGAGCGACAAGCCCGATGGCCGCCGGGATCAGGCCCACCCCCAGAAAGCTCAAGAGATACACCTTGGAGACCCATGCCGCCTTTTCAAGCAGGGGGCCAGCGCTTCGGAATCCGACGGGGCCATGCGCCAGTCCCAGGACAAACGGGAGCACTCGCCCAAATGTGGTGGGAGGGTTGAATGCGTGGAAAGGCGGCGCAACGGTGGCGCGTTGCATCATCCAGATATAGGGAGTGAATCCCACTAGAAAGAGGAGAAAGCCGCCGAGTACCGCGACGCGCGAGAGAGATTTCCTTCCGGCATACAGGAGCCACAGCACAGCGGGAAGGTGAAGCGAGTTGACCATGTGCGTCGTCCAGCTCAATCCGAATACGAGCATGGCCGGATAGAAATAGCGGACGTGCCTCCTCATGAGATGGAAGAGCAGAAACGAAATGGCCGTGAACAGCGCCCCAAATGCGTACACTTCAGCAAACTCGGCCTGCGACCAGAACACACCCGACAGGCCCAGCACGATGCCGCTCAGGCCCGCGATAAGGCAGTCATCAGTGAGAGAGTTGATCAGAAACGCAATGAGCGCCACGGCGAGTGCCCCGCTCACGGCAGAGAACAGATTCATCCGATACGCGATGTCGCCGATTGGCAGGCGCGCGAAGAGATTCCCGGCGAGCACGGTGACGGGATATCCGGTGGCGTGACAGACTCCGAGCCGGTAGGCCTGTCCCGCGAGGTCGGTGCTGTCGCCGCCCATTACGTCCGGCGCGAGGAAATGCACATAAACGGCGAGGACACACAGGCCGGGCAGCACGGAGCTTGCCGCCGCTTTCAGTGTGTCATGCGCGCGAGGTTCGACTGGATTGTTGCGTGCCA
>CAZEBC010000144.1:0-10495 GCA_964510165.1 uncultured bacterium | reverse complement strand
AGATGAACGGCGACTGGAACCGCTGGCCCAAATTTAATCTTGGAAACCAATCCTAGGAGGATCACAATGACGCGGAGCATTTACGCTCGTCTGATCGACAAGCTCAACCAATTCCCGGCGGGTGCGCCTCTGAGCGAGAAATTCATCGAATTGCTGAAGGCGCTCTTTACCGCCGAGCAAGCCAAGGTGGGCGCCGAGCTTCCGATGCTTCCTACTCCCCTACCCTCAATCTGCGAAACAATCGGGATGGATGATTCGCAGCTGAAACCCATTCTCGAGTCGATGGCCGACAAAGGGCTTGTGTATCACCGGGTTCGGGACGGCGTGGACCATTACAGCATTCTACCGCTATTGCCGGGCATTTTCGAACTACAGTTCATGAAGGGCGAGGTCACCGAGAGAACGCGGGAACTGGCTGCGCTGTTCGAAGAAATGTACACCAGTGGTTGGGGCGAGAACATGTTTTCATCAAAAACTCAAATGGCCCGGGTGCTTGTCATGGAAAAGGAAATCCCGAGCGGCGTCCAGGTGTTTCCTTACGAGATGGTATCGAAATTCATCGAAGAGGCCGACTACCTTGCCCTGGCAACATGTTATTGCCGCCACGAGATGGAACTGTTGGGAAAATCCTGCGGCAGGTCCAAAGATGTGTGCCTCCAGTTTGGGCCGTTCGCAAAGTTTGTCGTCGAGCGCGGCTTTGGGCGCCGGATAACCAAAGACGAGGCCTACAAGGTGCTTGACAAGTCGGAGCAGGAAGGGCTCGTGCACCTCTCCGATAATACCCAGAAACATATAAACTTCATCTGCAATTGCTGCGGGTGCTGTTGCGGGATCCTCGGCGGAATCACCCGGCTCCACAAACCCCACGCGGTCGCAACATCCCATTTCGTCGTCAGCATCGACGCCGAAACCTGCGTCGCATGTGAGGCCTGTGTGGCCCGCTGCCATTTCGGCGCGCTGACGGTCAATGAGGTCGCCGAGGTTGACCCCGAAAAGTGTTTGGGCTGCGGCCTCTGCAACATGGTCTGCCCCACTGAGTCACTCTCTATGATCCGCCGTGAACAAATCGAACCCCCAAAAAGCAACTTCCGCGACCTGATGTCCTCCATAATGCAGGAAAAACGAAACCGGTAGAAAGACGCACTATGCACGAAATGTCAATCGCCCAGAGCATCCTGAGGATAACCCTCGCCGAAGCCGCGAAAAACGGCGCGCGCAAGATAAGGATCGTCCGCATCCGCGCGGGCGAACTTCGCGGCATCGTTCCCGACCAACTCTCCTTCTTCTTCGAGTTCATCACAAAGGACACGCCCGCCGAAGGCGCAAAGCTCGATGTCGAGAAAGTCCCGATAAAGGCGAAGTGCAAATCCTGCGAGGACATCTTTATGGTGCAGGACCTCAAGTTCCTCTGTCCGCAATGCCAGTCGAAAGACATTGACGTCATCGAAGGCCTGGAACTGGCTGTCAAGGAAATCGAGATAGAATAGTTCCTGATGATCAAGAATCTTCAATGCGACGTCCTCTGCATCGGCGGGGGCGGCGCGGGAATCGTTGCCGCCGCAACCGCCGCACAGGCGGGCGCACAAGTGCTCCTGGTCTCGAAAGCGCCGTACGGTTGTGGCAACACCCGAATAGCGGGCGGTCTCGTTCTGCACCCCAACATTTCCCCTAGGGACTCCCCGGAAAACTTGATGCGCGACATGGTCGTGGGGGGAGAGTTCCTAAACGACCAATCTCTGGTGGAGCGATTCTGTGAGCGCGCGCATCGCGCAACCGACTTGATGGAGAAGTTCGGGCTTACCTTCGCCCGCAAGAAATCGGGGGAGCTCGCCCCCTTGCCCATCCCGCTCGGCGGTCACAGTATCCCTCGCACTCTGCCGGGTTATTCCGAAGGCGTTCCCATCGGCACGGCACTCCGAAGCGCCGCCGCGCGAACCGGCGTGCGCGTGCTCGACGAGACAGTCGTTCTGCGGCTCCTACAATGCGGAAATGAAGTGGCAGGCGCGCTTTGCCTGCAATGGCTCACCGGCGAGATGCTGGCCGTTTCCGCCAAACAGACGATTCTCGCGACCGGCGGCTTGGGTTGGCTGTTCTATCCCCACACCAGCAACATGCGCACCGTAACAGGTGACGGCTATGCCCTGGCGCTTATGGCCGGCGCTGAACTGCTCGACATGGAGCATCAGCAATTCATCCCCTTCGCCCTTACGCATCCCGATTCCATGATCGGAATCGTCTGCGGTGAGCCTGCAATAGCGGGTCCCTACGGCAGACTCCTCGACACGAAACGGCGCCTCATACTATCCAATGTTCGAACCAGAACCAGGGCAGAAGTCGCCGCCGCCATGTCCCTCGCTAAAGAGCAAGGCCGGGCGACTGAATATGGCGGCATGCTCCTTGACCTCTCCCCCAATCTGCGCAGGGTGCTCGGCGCCAAGATGTTCGATTTCCTCAAGAGTACGTTTCCCTCCATGACGGATTCGATCCGCCGGGCCTACGGCGAAGAAGCCGCTCAGGGAAAGGTCCCGTGGGATGTATTTCCAACGGCTCACTATCAGATGGGCGGCGTCAGAGTTAATCCCGATTGCCGTGTTAAAGGCCTCAAGAACCTCTTCGCCGTCGGAGAGGTGCAGGGCGGGCTGCACGGCGCTAACCGCATCGGCTCGACCTCCCTGGCCGAACTTTTCATTTTTGGGCGTCTCGCCGGTGAACTGGCGGCGAAAAACGCGCCGCATATGTCCTTCCCAGAAGCCGAACCAGAATTCTGCTCCATTGCCGAGAGATTCCTCGGCCAATCCGGCCGTTACAGGCCAATCGAACTCATCCGCAGGCTCCAAAGAACAATGTGGGACAAGGTCGGCCCCATCCGCGATAGAACTGGGCTCGAATCCGCCATCTCAGAGATACTTGAGATACGCGCCCTTTCAAACGACATGAGAATTGCCGCGCGACGAGAGTGCAATCCCGAATGGCTTGACGCAATCGAGCTTGAGAAGATGCTGTGCACCGCCGAAGCGCTTGCTCGTTCTGCCCTCGCACGTGAGGAATCTCGGGGAGGCCATGTCAGACTGGATTATCCGAACCGAAACAACAAGAAGTGGCTCAAGAATGTCCTCGTATCCATGAAGGACGGCAGGATTTCAGTCGGGACCGAGGATGTCGCCCTCTCGAAGGTTCGACTCGATGCGCGGGGCGGCCCAAACCCGCTCAGAGAGCGCATCCAGTTCGTGATCTTGAGCGCCCTACCTCGCAAGACACAGGCAAGAATCCTTGATGCCCGATTGAACCTCGGAGAAGACGCGTGATGTCGAGCGGAAACGTGCATATTGAACGCTACGTGCCAGAATCAGGCACGTTCGAGACGCAAAGCTATGATGTCCCGATGGGAAAGGGGACAACCGTCCTCCAAGCCTTGCTGTATATCTATGAAGAATATGACTCGACGCTTGCCTTCAGGTTCGGCTGCCGATGCGTTAAGTGCGGAGAATGCGCGCTGAACGTCGACGGAATCCCTCGCCTCGCATGCGCCACCAGCGCTCATGAACAAATGAGAATCTCGCCTCTCAAGAATCTGCCCCCCCTGCGGGACCTCATCGTGGACAGGTCCGTCCTGGACTCCAGGATTTCCGAATTGAAGCTCTTTGTATGGCCGACCGTTAAGCAGACGCTTGGTCCGCTGCCGATTTCGCAGACTTACAAACACCTGATCGGCTGCCTTGAGTGTTATGGTTGCGTATCGAGCTGTCCGCATTTCAGATGGCAAGACGAGAGCTTCGGTGGGCCATACGTCTTTGTGAGGCTTGCCCAGCTTCATCTTGACCCCCGCGACGAGATGGATCGACTCGCTCAGGCAGTCTCCCTTGGGATCGAAAAGTGTGAGAATTGTAATCAGTGCAGATGCGTGAAGGGTATCCCCATCCGGCACGATGCGATTGAAACCTTGCTCCGGAATCGCTCAACTTCGGAATGCGGAAATGTAGCAACAACTTAAGAGGGGCCGAGGACCGTGTTCAGCTTATTGTGTATCTTGGAGATGGTGAAGGGCCGGCTGATGAAGCCCTTCGCTCCTTTCACCGTTGCCTTTTCGACGGTTCGAAGCGTGAAGAATGAAGATACGTAAATGACCGGGATGTCCTTCGTGACAGGATTCTGCCTAAGCGCTTCGTGGGCTTCGAGACCACCCATATCATCGAGTCTGAACCCAAGAAAAATGACGTCGGGCAAATGCCTGACCGCCGCCTCAATCCCCTCGGCGCCAGCCTTACTCTCGAAAAGCTGGAATCCCTTCTGTTGCGCCAGATAGCCGCGCAACAACTCTCCTACGATGGGATCGCTGTCAATCACCAGAATTGTCCTTCTCACGGTGGGCGGCTCCTGAGCCGTTCGGCGAGAATTCTTTCGCGCTTTTTCCATGGGGACTTGCGGCGTGGAGACTGTTTCAGGTACGATTTACGAATAAATGATACCACCGATTTTGTTTTTGTCAACTAAAAAATTCGGGAACTCAAAAAGAATTTTTTGGTCCGCAGCTTGGCATCAAAGATGCTACCGCTCCTCTTCAAAGATGATCGATGAAAACACATACAGCTTCGCATCCTTCTTGTACGCGTCGGCTGGCAGCCCCGCCTTGTGAACACAGAGATTCCCCAGGAATTCCTCCTTCGTCCAGCCCGTCTCCGTGGCTACCTGCGGCAAGAAGACGCCACGGCGAAATCCCTTCTCGACTACGACACCGTGCGTTCCAAGAATGACCTCGTCCGCGCCCGACACTTCTCTCAACGGCGTGTTCACCGACACCTCAATGTGAATGTCGTCCAATTCTTCGGGACGAACGGGCGGAAACCGCGGGTCCTCCGTGCCAGCCGCAACCGCCATTCGCATGACGGTCTGGTACAGCGGCGCTCTCGCCTCCATGCTCCCGATGCAGCCGCGCAAGTTCCCGGCCTTGTGCAATGTGACAAAGGCCGCCCCATTCTCTGTCAGCGCCTTGCTTGAGGGCGGGGCGATCTCCACCATACGGCCCTCCCTTATAAACGACTCCAGCGAAATGCGCGCAAGCTTGAGCAGTGTCTTCTTGTCCTCTTCGCTGAGAGAAAAGGATTCGGTCTGGATCTCTTCAACCGCGGATTTTGCCGCTTTCTCTCCGCTATCCTTCTTCCTCACGAACGCAATTGCCGCGTATCCGACAACCGCCCCTTTGTCTCCCGTGACATCGCCTGAGTTCGCGTATTTCAATAACACTGGCGCCGCCCCCAGACTCTCGGCATACGAGAGCACCGCAAGCACCGGACCCGGCCCGCACGGCCCATGCATCCGTCCATAATTCTGGTCAATAAAGGCAGCCATCTCCCGAGGACTGCCTCTTAAGATTGATTGAACTATCTCGGAATCCATGGAATTTGCGGCATCGTACGGATGAAAATGGGACAGGTCTGTCGTCGCCACAAGGACAATTCGATTCTTCTCGGCGACTTTCGTCAAACCCTTGGAGACCGCCTCGATGTTGCCAACGTTTTGCCGTCCGAAAACCACTGGAACCAGCGGCACGTCGGGCAGAACCACCTGAAGAAATGGTATCTGCACTTCTGCCGAATGCTCGCCCGCAAAAACACGTTCAGAAAAAGAGAAACACGAATCGCTGGCCATCAATTCCCGGGCTATCCGCTCATGCACATGCGCGCGTCCAAGCGGGGTTTCCATCGCCCCCTTGTAATACACTGAGACTCCGGCATAGTCGCTCCTGTGGCTGAACGCAAGCACAACCACCGCTTCGGGTCGTTCTTCCGGTTTCCTTCTTCGGACATCGTCCGCGATGGCCTTATACGCATGGGCCGCCACAGGGCCCGAATACTGGTACCCGGCATGCGGAACAAGAACCGCCACGATTTCGCCGTCAATCTCTCGTTTCTCTGCCTGTTCAAGATAACGCCTTATGTTGGACCTTAGGGTGTCTGCATCGGAGGAATAAAACATCCCCGAGACCGAGGGTCGAATCACCTCCGGAGGCGCTTCCGTCTCGATTGCGCCGGGTTGCGTCGCTTGCGGTTGAGCCGCTCGCGGCTGCGGCGTCTGAGGCTCGGCCGTCGCATTCCCGTTCTCGCGCTGGGCACACCCGACAAGAAGCGCAACCGTCAAGGCTAGCAAGCCCGAGAATAACCTCATCCCTTTCATGAATCCTCCTTCAAGTTGTTGATCTCATCAATGATGCGGCTCACGTGCGTGGCCGGCCAGAATATGCGGGAACAATGATCGCATTTGAAAAACCGCTCCTGAGTCTTGTAGACATACGGAAAAACGACCGACTCGACGGATTGCTTATCCACGGCTTTGAGCCGGGCATTACAGACCACGCATCTTGTGAGAAGCGAGTCACAGTTGAGCCCTGCCTCTTCATAAACCTGCCGCAATTGCTCGCGCCAGTGATCGCTCCTGATGAAAATATAGTTGCGACACTCCTTCCGACGTATCAACGAAGTGTCGCGAGTCAGCAGAATCCTGCCCTCCGATTGGGCCTGCGCGATGAGATCGGAGTCGGAGGCGTCGAATGCATATTCCGTGTCGTATCCGAGAATCCTGAGCCACTTGGCAAGACGGCCCAACATATTGTCGGCAAGAAATCTGGGGGTCCTGGTCTCTGCAAAGGACAAATCGCGGTTCAATCTCAATCCGTGGACGAACGATACTTCAGATGTTCCTCGTATCGGTATACCAAAGCCTTCTGGCCTTCAGTCTCTATGGAACAAGGCCTCAGCGACCTCAAATGATCTATGGCCTCTTCGGCCGTCTTACCCTGTTTGACGAAATAACAGGCCAACATGGTGCCGGTGCGACCGCAACCCGCCCCACAGTGAATTGCCACCGGCTTGTTCTCTATGAGCAGCATCCTCTCGACAAAATCGATGCATCGCTCCACACTCTCCAAATCAGGCGCAGTGAAATCATCCACCGGAACGTGTAAATACTCCAATCCGCTCCGGCGAACGGCGTCCCCCTCAAGCGGAGTCTCGGATAATGACACGATCGCCCTGATTCCTTCCCCTTTCAGAAATTGCAGATCTTCGGCTAATAAGTCTATTACGCCAGGGCGCGCCATTCCCGCCAGCGCATTCGGGACTACAAAGCTGAAATTCAGGATCGCTCGTTTGTATTCCATCAGTTCTACTTCTCGTGTCCCAGGCGCCAAAAACCAATCGGGGCGCCCCCATTGCCCGGCCGATTGCACCATATTATATCACACGCTCTCGGCCGTTTTCCCTAGGCGCCAGCTCGCGACGTAACCGAAAACAAAGCCACACTCCACATAGTGCCCAACAGAGTGTCTCCGATATAAACCGAAGTCTGTTCGCCCTGTTCCAAATTTTTTTCGCCTTTTCCTCGCCGGGGGTATTGACAAAACACGAAAAGTATGGTTTAATTTAATTAAGAAACCGACTGGTCGGTTTTCACTGGAGCCTGCTTATATGACCGTAGCAATCCCCGAAAAAGGAAAATTGACCCGAAATCGAATCGTGAGGGTCGCTGCCGAACTCTTCAGAAAGAACGGGTTTCACAATACCTCGCTCACCGAGGTGCTCCAGGCGGCTGGGCTCACGAAAGGCGGGTTCTATTTCCATTTCCGAAGCAAGGATGAACTCGGCGACGCCGTCATTGACTACATGAGGGAATTCTGGGTCCATAACGTTCTTGAGGAAGTAGCCAAGGAAAAGGGCGCCATCAGGAAAATCGAAAGAATGTTCGAGATCATGATAGATACCCACCAAGGACATGTCTTTCACGGATGCGCCCTGCTTGCGGTCTTGACCGCCGAAATGATGGAAGCCCAGCATCATTTCTCCGACCGTCTGCGAAAAATATACCGAGATTGGCAGGCCAGCATTACAGAAATTCTGGAGCAAGGGAAACGGGAAGGGCTTTTTAAGGAATCAATGAATCCCCAATCCCTGGCTTTGTTGATAATCGGCGCCTTGCAGGGCACGACGATGATGGCTCACTTGGACGAGGAACACATCGATCTGTCGTGGCTGTTCAGAAATCTGCGGTTGCTTTTGCTGGAAGGAGTGGCCTCATAGAACAATTTTTTGGGTTTGTACAAACCAACTGGTCGGTTTTGAGGCAACCGTCTGAATCTCTGGCTGCAAGCGAGGTCAAAACAATGAACAATCCGGACACCGATGATAACTCTTTGAACCCCATAAATCTTGATGTCGAGCAACAGAAGGAACTGGAAAGGCTCATTGACAGCTTGAAGAAGGAAATCGTTTTCCCAGCGAAGAAACGTACGGAGAAAGCGCCAGCTTCCACGTCAAGTCGGCAATGAGAGCTTTGGAGGTCTCCCACGGATGACAATCTCGTCTTCTCGAATCTCGAAGGGACGAAACTCGTATACCGCGCTCACCATGCCTGATGAGGAAAGGTACCAAACATACGTTCCGCCTCTAGCGGAGGCGAGAGTTACATGATGCGGGTAACGCACGATCTAGCCCTTCGTGCGGCCACGAACGACGCAAATGACAAGGGCATTGCCGGATTCCCATCCCCCCAACCGGCAATGCCCTGCCCGCATTCAGCCCATTGAAGCAAGCATCCTTTTGTGTTATACTAAGGATGTTGACACCGTCTAGACCTTGGTGATTTGCCCTCAAGGAGGCTGCATGTCCCAGATGATTCGCGTAACATGTCCGTACTGCAAATCCAGTGGATATATAGCCGCTCCCCTGCCCGGGACTATCCTGATGGGACCATGTCCGATATGCGGAGAACCCGTGGCCCTGTATGAAACTAAAGTAATAGGATTACGGCGGGAAGTGTTTGGAAAAGAAAACTTCGGGGAAAAAATACAATCGCTCGCTCGCATAATCATGGAATACATTAATACGCATGAGAAGCCCCTGGAAGAGGTGGGACTAGAGCGCATCATACGGCAGGCCGAGGACCGAATAGCGGAAGAAAGCGGCCAATGTGAGCGGCAGGTTCATTGCGAAGTGTCTCCTTCCGTCAGAAATCCCGAAGCATCCCCTATCACGAAGGAAGAAGCTGAAGACTTCCTCAAGATCGATCTCAATCTCCTCTCCAAGAAGGAATATTTCGATAAGTTTTTCGGTTGAAGCTCCGTTATGAGGCCGGCCGTTTGCTGTCAGTCTGCTCTTGTGTCCCGTCTCGAGACCCTCGGACTCATGCCGACAAATAAATGTTGCAATTTGAAGAAAATATGGTACAATAACATAGCTTTTTTATGAGGAATCCCCGCGGAACCCCCACAAATCTTCGCGGCGGATTTCCCAATACCTGTTCCGGAAATTTCCAACAGTCATCTCAAACAAGAGGAGGCAGAGGATATGGGTTTGCTCGATGGTAAGGTAGCCATAATTACGGGAGCGGGACGTGGAATCGGGGCGGCCGCGGCCAAGATATTCGCAGCCCAAGGCGCCAGCGTAGTTGTCTCTGATCTCGATAAGGGTCCCGCCGAAGAAGTCGTCAGCGCCATAAACAAGGCGGGCGGCAAGGCGGTCGCCGTCGCAGGCAACGTGATGGAGCAGGCAACGAACGAGCAATTGATCAAGGCCGCTCTTGACAACTTCAAAGGCCTCGACATCCTCGTCCCCAGCGCCGGCTTTTGCAATGACAAGGTGATTCAGAAGATGGAACTCGAGGACTTCCGCCTCATGGAGCGAATCCATATGGAAGCTCCCTGGATGCTCTGCAAGCTGGCCTATCCCCACTTCAAAGAGCTGAGCCAGGACGGAAAATACAGGCGCGTCATATTCGTCGCGTCCGAAGCCGGCAGCCGTGGCAATGCCGGCCAGACCAACTACGCGGCGGCCAAGAGCGGCGTCATAGGCCTGATGCGCGCCCTGACCAAAGAGTGGCTCCGACTGAAAGTCAACTGCAACTGCGTCGCGTACGGCTTCGTGGAAACTCGGCTCACCCAGGCAACCAAGGGCGACGAAATCCTCGGCGCCCATATTGGCATCCCGGAACAAGCCCGCATGATGGGCGAGCAATTCATCATGATGCGCGGTGGACGCATCCTGACCCCCGAAGAGGCCGCAGGCGCCATTTTCGCTCTTGCGATTCCGCAGGCCGACGGAATTAACGGCCAGCTCGTGGAAGTTGATTCCGGAGTTGGCCTGTAGTTCAATAATCCCTCTACATGAGAAAGGTGGTTTGATGTAATGGCCGAACAAGAAAAAGAAGAAAAAGTCGAGAGCTTCAGCATCGCGGGTCTGAAGGTCGAGATCAAGGACTTCTCGCGCGGCTGCAAGCATTGCGGTCGCTTCGGAATGGTGTTGGACAAAGATTTCAATACCGACCGATGCATCCACTGCGGCACGCTGCAACCGTCCCGCAACTAATCTCGGTGGATGAAGAGGGCGACCCGCTCGAAGGGTCGCCCTCTTCATGCTATCGAGCCAGCCCAAAACTTCTCGCCACAACTCTCACTAATGCTGCAAAACAATTAACTCGGATATGCGAGCATTCTCCTGTATCCTGACAT
>CAZEBC010000143.1:0-10504 GCA_964510165.1 uncultured bacterium | reverse complement strand
GGTCCGCGCCGTGAAGGTTGAATCTGCTAGTTGTAATTGGGGTCAAAATGGTCTACCGGAGCCCGAAGCGGCGGGAACCCGGCTGCGGAACGGCCTTGCGCTCCGACGGCGGGTATGGCCATGATGCGCTCGCAGCGTTTGAAGCCGAGCGGGTTGAAACTCGAGCAATCGCCGAGTATCTGGTTTTCGTCTCCCTTCTGACCGTTCGGCACAAACAACTGCGGATGGTCGAACGGGAACGACTCGTTCTTCACTCGTTGGTCGGTGAGGGAGAGCAGGAAGGATACGAGCGCGCTCCTTGCGGCCTCATCCATTCCGGGGATGGGCGCGATGAGCGGCGCCAGGTTCTCGATGTTCTCATCGGAGAAGTTTCCGCCGCGCGCATAGAAGTCAACTACCTGTCTGAGCGTTCCAAATGCGCCGTTGTGGAAGTAGGGGGTCGTCAGTTCGACATTGCGAAGGCCCGGCGTCTTAAACGCGGCGTTGACGGCGGTGCGGTTGGGAGGGTCGGTCACGCCAGAAGGCAGGTTGGGGACAAACCCCTCCATTTCGGGCGGCAGCAGTCCCTCGCTCTTGAGCACCGCCAGTTTGGAGAACGAGAGCGGAAGCCCGAATGGGTCGTTACCGCCTCTGCCAATGTCGTGTTCCGGCAATCGAATGCCCGTGTTGTAGAAGCCGTTGTCATAGAACGCCCTGCCGACGGCCATGTTCATGAGTTCGATGGGGTTGAGGAGCAGTTCGGGAGCGGCAAATACCTGGCCGCGTATTTCACCTTCAGGGAACGCCTGTGTGCGAATCTCGACATACGTCTCGCCGGCAAACATCGCGTCAATGGCTTCCGCGAAGGTTGATATGCCGGGCGCCGGGATGAGGTGCTCCGGCCGCAGGACTCCTTCTATCGCGTTGCGATTGAAGGGAACGACAAACAGGTTGAAGATGACCGGCCCGTTCTGTCCGACGGCGCCGAGGCGCAGATCGACCGCGGTGACCTCCGCCGTGTTTATCCTGGTCACGGAAACCTCAAAATCGATCCGGTCGGTGAAAGGCTCGCTGATGAATTCAGCTGAGGCGATGGCGGTGCTGGTGGTCGGGGGGACCACTTGGTATTTTGAAAGCCTGGCGTCCATGACGAACACGGCCTGTTCGATTTGTCCGCGTATCTCGCCTGAAGGACTCGCCGCAGTGGTCACGAGCAGATGCGTCTCGCCCTTGATCATCGCCTGGAGCGCGTCCGCGAAAGTTGGGATCCCCGGCACGGGCGTGAAACTGGCCTCGGTTAATGAGCCGGTCGCCCGGTCCACAAAGCCGGTCGCGGACAATGTGAACATGGCTGGCCCATTCTGGCCCGGCACACCCGAATGGATGCGAGCGGATGTTATGTCCGTGATATTCTCGGTCCTCAGGTCGAAGACGATCTTTGTACGGAGCGCATCGAGGGTCAGCACCGCCAGGCCCTTGGCGGCGGTGGCGACCGGCGGGACGACCTGTCCGCCGTCAAGCTTGGCGGTCAGGGCGACCGCTTCGGGAGTCAGCCCCACTAGGTCATTCACCGTGGCAAGCGTGAACTCGGCGCCCGCGTGACAGACGATGCAATTGCCGCGGCCCTGGAATATCTCAAACCCCTGCTGCTGCTGGGGAGTGAGCGCAGAGGGGTCGCCCGCTGCGAACCGATCGAACGGCGAATCGTTCGAGACGAGCGTCGCCTCGTAAAGCTGAATGGACAGTCCGAAGAAGAGCGAGAAGTTGATCTCCATCTGCGTGAACTCGTTGGCCTCAAGTGCGCGGTCGGGTTTGGGCACAACCTCGGGTATCCCGTCGGTGATCCTGACTATCTGGGTGTTGTTGGCCCAGTATCTGGGCTGGAACGCGGCTGCTATGAGGCCCTTGTAATTTTTCGTAATTCCTGGCGTTCCCCGCGCACGTCCTCTCGCGTCAAGAGTCGCCTTGGAGTAAGGGCCGAGGTAGCCGTCCTGCGGATGGACAAGCTGTTTCGCGAGGGGCTGAAGCGAGAGCATTTTCTTGCCGATATCAGGGAACGTGCGCCCGCCAAAGGACATCTCGAAGTTGCTGAGCGGGGGCCCCACGGCCTGGGAGGCGAGGGCGGAGTTGTTGAGTCTGACGAGTTCTGTCGCCAGACCTGTTCCCCGGTCCACGTACACGCCGCTTGTGAGGTCGGCCGGGCCGAATGGGTTGACGCCGTTGAAGATGGTGTTGGCGCGGCCATCCCAGAAGTTGGCCAGGTTGAAGACCGCATTTATGACGGTCGGCGTGTTCCTGGGCTCGACTCGTCTTGTGTTGATTCCATTGACATTAAACACGGGATCTGGGCGCTCCGTGCCCAGGTCGGTCGCGCTTCCGGGGACGACTCCCGCGAAATCGTGAAGGAACACTCCCTGCGAGGAGATCACGTCGTCGCTGGTAGAGATGACCTGGGAATGCTCGTCGTTGGGGTCCGTGAGCTTGTGGAGCGGGAAGAAATCGAACTTGAGCGCGGCATTTGGCGGCGCCGTATTAAAGGTGTTATCGCCGCCAAGCTGCCCCGGATTGATCTGGTTGCGGAAGCGGGCGTCGGCGCCGGCATGGAAATGGCATGAGGCGCAGGCTGTGACGCCGTCGCTTCCGACCTGCATATCCCAATATAGCGCCTTTCCGAGCACTATGGCCATGTTCCTGTCCCGGATGAATTCATCGAGACCATCCGGTTCCGGAACCGGAATTGTGACCGCCCACGCGCTTCCCGCGAAAAAGGCCACAAGCGCTAGAGAGAGCGCTAATGCCGCCGGGACGGATTTTCTTCCAAGATTCCCTGGGCGTCTTGCCTTTTGTCGTGCCATCACACGCATGTTCACTTCCTCCTTCATTGTTCCTCTGAAATGCAGAAAGCAATCCAAACCCTCACCCTGCCCTCTCCCAGTGGGAGAGGGTTGGGGGGTGAAAATAGCGGGGCAGCACGCAGACCGTCCCGTCTCCAAGACTTTACGGGGTCACTGTGAACGTAGCTATGACGGTTCCCCATACCCTTCCATTGACCCAGTCTATGAAATCGACCCGCATCGGATAGGTTTTCGGCGCTATGTCCGTGGTGTCGAACAGGAACACCTTTTTCCGGGCCGTGGTCATCTCGAACGGCTGTTTGGCCGGTATCGCTTCCGGGTGCGAATACTGCTGGCGCGGACCGTAGCCGAGCGTGCGGTTATCCACTTCGATAAGTGTGCACGGCAGCCCGAACCGGAACACCTGAGTGGTGTAGCCCGCGCACAGAAGCCGCAGGACGACTTTTTGGCCCCTTTGCGCCGTGATAGCGACGCGCGGGTCGGTCATCATCCATGGGGGCGGCCCCTGTGTCTGGTCAACCGCGACGCCCGATATAGTGAAGATGGTCGGTTCGAAGCGGTGCATCAGCGGGTCAGGCCCGTCCGGCATCGGGATGTTCGTGCCCGGTATCGGGATGCCGTCTATGGTCGCGTGATAGAAATCGCACTCGACGCCCGAGTCCACTCGCTTGCCGACGATGCTGTGCCACCGGAAATCAAGCTCATCGACCGCCCACAGCTTCTCCTGGTCGTATCGAACGATGTCGTTTCCGACTCGAATGGCGCCCGGACCGCCGTCAACATAGGGAGCGTCCGGCTCTGGCGGGTCAATTATCAGGAAGCCGTACATTCCCATCTCAAAGTGGAGCACGGTGTTCTTGTGGCAATGATAGAAGTAGGTGCCGGCCTCGCGAGCAAGCCATTGATAGGTGTAACCGCCGCCGTCGACCTCGAAGGAGATGTGGCCCACGCCGTCGTTCATCGTGGTCGGCTCGATGCCGTGATGATGAATGGTGTGGGTGCCGCGCCGGGTAGTCAACATGGTGTGTACCATGTCGCCTTCCCTGGCGCGGATGGTCGGCGCCGGCCAAACATCGAAAATCTGGTTCGGACCGGTGTCGTCAAAGCTCCAGACCTCCACCGTTCCGCTCTTGCCGTCCGGAACGAAAATACCATGCGCCATCTGTCGGAAGAAGAACCTGTCGGCGACCACGCGGTCCGGCGTCGCCAGAGCCGAACCGTCCGGCGTGGGGATTCTGGCGAGTTCGGGCACGACCAGGTTCAGGATTCGGTCTCTGTCCTCGCCGCCCACCACTTCCGGGTCTATCCTCGATAGAGGAATTCGGAATTGCAGGTCGGTGCATGCCGGGATCGAGCAGCCGTGCTGGCGGAACTCGGTGAGGTCGCCCGGGTTGGCCGGGTCGAAAGGATGATTGAGATCTCGCGGGATTATGTCAGTTATCGCCATGTTCGTGTCTCCTCTGCTTAAACTATCTGGAAGCGAACACCCAGCCGTGTGGCGCCGGTATTCTCGTTTCGTATGCTTATCGTTCGCATGTTCCGCGCAGCGGGCGGTATCCGGTTCACCGTCAGCACGAATGCCCATGTGCCGTCGGGAGTGACCGTTGTCTGTCCGAGTTGCAGGCCGTCAAGTGTCGAGCCGGCAAATATTGTGAGCGTGTCGCCGCGCAGGCCGGAGTAGCGGCCCGTCACGGTCAGGGTCCTGGTCGCCAGGTTCACGTCCGCGACATCCACCAGGATGACGCCGTCTTTGCCCGGCACGACCTGGGTGACCTGCCTCCGGTTGGCCCCGAACACGTCCTCGACGATCTCCATGTCAATGTCGCCGTCAATTTGCCAGTGGAGGACTGCTCCTTGCGGATAGTTGCCGTGCGCGGCAGTTTGAGAGATTTCGTCATGGTCATGCATAGGATACACGAGCGGGAACGGCTCCTCTATAGGAGGCCACGCCTTTTCGCTGCCTCCTCTGCCGATTCTCTCCTCCAGCGAGAGCGGCGCCCAGGTGAAATCCACGTCCCTCTCAACGGGGATATCCGGCGGAAGCATGAACGGCAGCAGGAGGTCCTTCCGGTCACCCGGCCTCATCGTCCACGTCTCAAGCAGGACCACGTTTTCGTGTATGTGGCCGTTCGCTGGCAGGGGAAGGGGCAAGTGGGTTTGCGCAAGCGCGTTGTTCTCGGCAAGCATGTACACGTGGTTGCCGTGGATGTGAGGAGAAGCGTTGTTCAGCCCTGCGTTCATCGCGCGGATAAGGGCCGGCTGGCCGACATTTCCGTGGGGACCTATGTGGTCGTCATGAGACAGGAAGAAGCCGCTCTTGCCGCTGATGAGGAAATAGTCGGGCCGATAGCCGTCCAAGAAGGGTTCGCCCCTCAAGTCGGGGTTCTGCCGGACGGCCTCGTGCTTGACTGAATCGACGGTATGGAAAATCCAGATGAACGAGCGGTCGGGGTCCCAGGGATGACCCGGATAATGCGCGGAACCGCGCCCCGGAGACCAGTTCAAGGTTCCAAGGTGGTTGAAGAGTTGTTGAACCGCCGGCGTCGGATTGCTGTACGGCGTGTTGCCGACCCGGGGCAGAACAATGAGCATCCCGTGCAGTCCCATCGCCCGGCTCTTGCCGAATTGAAGCGGATCGCAGTACATGTACGTTCCAGCGGGGGGCGCTGCGAAACTGAGAGATACCGTGTCGCCCCTCGGGATAATGGGGCTCTCCGCGATGCCCGGAACCGCGAAAGAATGGATTCCGCCGGGCAAGAGGTTGCGCACTCGGAAATTGAGGGTGTCGCCCTCCACCGCCACGATGACCGACCCCGGGACGCGCAGCCCGTTGACCGGGTCCCTATAGGCCCAATGGTAGACGGGAATCTTGTCCACCATCTCGAGCATGACCTCTTCCATTGTGAGGTTGATGTTCAAGGTCACGCCGCCCTGTTGCAGCGGAGCGGCCGCGTGGGCAAGTCCGCCCTTCCGACCGGCGAGGACCGAGCCCGCCGTTATGAACGCAAGTCCGCCCATCCCCATCTTGATGAATTCTCTCCTCTTCATAACGTCCTCCAAAAGTTATGGCAAAAACCGATGCCCCGGGTATGGTCTCCAAGGGTACACCCGCACACACGCCCAGACAATTTTCCAATGCGGAGGGCGCTTACTGTAAATAAATGATACACTTTCAAGCAACTCCCCTTTTACGCTTTTATCGATTATATTGATTTTGGATTGATTATTGCCTTTCAGGAATCAGAGCCCCGCGTGTTGGTCGTTCAATCTCACCGAAGCCGCGCCTTTGGAGGTAAACGCTCCAAATACTCTGATAATCAGTATACCGAACTGGATATAAGCTGCGCAAGAGAAATTGGCCCGGATTGAGCAGATTAGGTAGTATTACCTATTCCGGGCGGAATGGACTCTCGATTCACGCGACTCGGCAATGTCAGGCGTATGCGGGTCCCCTCTCCGTCACGGCTGGTTATCGTCATCTGCCCTCCGAGCATGCGCACTCTTTCTTTCATGGCCGCGAGGCCCATTCCTCTTGGGCGGGGTTTGCCGGAGTTGATCATGTCAGGTTCGAATCCCTTTCCGTCGTCCTCGATCAGGATAATGATGGCGCGTTCGTCCTTCCTGATTGAAACCCTGACATTCTCCGCGTGGGCGTGCTTCCCGATGTTGCTGAAGGCCTCCTGAAAGATTCGGTAAATCAGGATTTGCGATTCGCGCGAGAACAGATGTTCGATGCGCTCCATGTCGAGCGTCAGCTTGACGCCGAAATGTTTAGCGAAATCGTTCATGAGGCTTCGGAGGGCGACGCACAGGCCGAGGCTTTCGATTACGGAGGGGCAGAGGTCGTGAGAGATTCGGCGGACGCTCTCAATGATTTCATCGAGGGAATTGATTGTCTCGTCGCACTCCTGCTTGATTTCCGGCCGCGCCGCGTCGAGCTTTCGTTCAATGGATCGCAGGCGCAGCTTAAGGAGCGCAAGCGACTGGCCGAGTTCGTCATGGAGTTCGAGCGAGATTCGTTGTCGCTCGTTTTCCTGGGCGGAGAGGAGGGTTGAAGAAAGCGCGCTGAGCTTTTCCTGGGAAGAGCGAAGTTCGAGTTCCGTCCTGGTTCTTTCCTCGATCTCACGTCTAAGGAGTTCGCTGGACCTGGCGAGTTCAGCCGTCCGCGTCTCGACCCGCCGCTCGAGATGTTCGCGGGCCTCGCGCAGTTCATGTTCCACGCGGCGGCATTTCGCAAGCAGCTTTCCGACGATGGCCCCGATGGAGATCATGGAGACCAAGATGAGCGAACGAAAGTATATCTCATGCGGCGGCACGTCGAGGATAAGCAGGTCGAGGAAGGGGAGGTCGTAGAAGAAGAGGTAGTCCAGGAGCGCGTCAACGAAGCCGACGCACAGGCCGAGGGCAACTGCCAGGACCAAGACCTTTGATTCCGTCTTCATGGAATGCCGCCGATCTTATGGCGCCGAAAAGAGACGTTATTAATTGCTTTAGTATGTCTCGCCTGCTTGAAGACGCTAGAAGCGCAATTCGAAACCGGGAACTGCGGCGCAAGGGGATGTGCACGGGTGCGCGGCCCGCGCGTTTCGGAGACGCATATGGCAGCGGAACTGCGTGCCGTGCCTCTTGCAGACTTTGCATCTCCGCATTGACAAACCAGTTGCGCTCTGCTATATTCGGACATGAGGAACAAGCAACGACATATGATGCTTGGGATTACGTAATGATGCAGAGGTTCCCAAAACGGCACAATAGGCTCGCCGGGCTTTACGAGCAATTTCGTGAGGCCGACATCTCGAAATCGTCACTGCACCTGAAGATTCTGCTGTATCCCGGCAGAGTGGCCATTCGCGCATTCGAGGAGTTCTTCGCCGACAAGTGTGTGCTTCGCGCGAGCGCGCTGGCGTTTGCGAGTCTGCTCGCGCTCGTGCCTGTCAGCGCCATCTTTTTCTTTCTGCTCACCAAGCTGGAGGCGTTCAGCGCCATAAAGGAACGCGTGCAGGATTTTCTGTTCAGGAACCTTGTGCCTGCCCGCACGGATATCGTCCGGGAATATCTCACTCAGTATGTTGAGAACGTTGGGGTGCTGGGCATATTCGGCGTCACGACCCTCCTGCTCGCGGCGATCTTCCTTTTCAATAACATCGAACATACAATCAACGAGATATGGCATGCGAAACAGCGCAGGCCGTTTTTGAGCAAGTTCACGGCATTTTGGACCGTGCTCACCGCGGCGCCGCTGTTAGTTTTTGTTTCATTCTATATCGCCGCGAAACTGGCTGCGCAGGGTCCCGATGTCTTCTCCCTGAGGTTCAGGTTCATCGGGTACCTGCTGACGTGGGCGGCTTTCTGGCTCATGTATCAATTCGTGCCTTATACGCACGTGCGCATTCGGGCTGCGGCTATCGGGGCGGTGGTGGGTGGCACGTTGTGGGAGATGGCGAAGAACGGATTTAACTGGTACATTACGAACATGGCGACGTTTGACAAGGTCTATGGGTCTCTCGGCACCGTGCCCGTGTTCCTGCTTTGGGTTTATTTGACGTGGTTGATTGTGCTGTTCGGGACAGAGGTCGCGTACGCGGTTCAATACCATGGCGAAAAGGTGACGACTGATTATGCCGAATCGGTGCGCTATCTCGACTTCTACTCGGTGCGCGCGATGGCCGAGATCGTCAGACGATTCAACGATTCCGAGCAGCAACAGACGAGCACCGTGGACGCTTTGGACAGCATCAAGATTCCGGCCGAGGTGGTGGGAGATATCCTGGGCCGCCTGTCCGAGAAGCATCTGATCACGTTTACTGAGGAGAATGAATACGTTCCTGCGAGGCATCCATCTCACATAACCGTTCGCGAAGTGATCGAGGCGGCGACGGGAAGCAAGATGCTCGTGCCTGTGGACATCAAAGACCCAATCTCGCGACGGCTCAAGAAGGCTTTTGAGGAAGTGGCGACGGGGCTTGATTCGGCGTTGGACGGACTCAGCATGCAGGAACTGGTCGAGCAGAGCAAGGCGTGAACGATGGACTTTCGGCGCAAGGCGTAACACGCACCGCATACCACGGAGGACAAGATGGGTTCTGTTATCGTGCTTTCACTGTTGGTTGTGGCCACGTTTGTTCTGTTGTGCTATATGTTCAACGCTTCAAAGGTCGAGCTTGAGACGCCCACCATCGCCGCGATGGAGGCCCGGGCCGAGGCCGTTGAGAAGACCCGCTCTGAGGGACGCGTTGACGACGAAGGACAGACACCTCGACGCGGTCGCGTGGTCGCTGAGGTTTCAAAGGTGCGGGAGATGGAACCCGATGTTCCGGTGGCGACGCCGCTCTCAATGCCGACGTATGAATACCGGGAATTGCTTGTGGAGGGCGGCGAGAACTACGTGCTGCCTCAATGGATGGTTAACTTTTTCTCCAGCGGCGACCTTTGTCACACTCTCGATTCCTCCGACAATGTAGTGTTCATGGCCAAACTGAACGATGCGCGAGGCGTCGACGGGCAGGGTGTTGAGATCACCGCCGAGCCCGACATGGGCACGCAGACCATCGCGTTCAAACTGGGCTTCGGCCAGAGCGCGGCGGCGGAGACGATCAAGACCAAGTTCTACCTGTTCGAGCGAGGCGACCTCTTCGAGCTCAACCGGCTCGTTCGCCAAAAGGATGTGAGGATCGACCTCCTCACGCGGGCCCCCGACTATACGCTTGAGTATTCCCACACGATTCACACAAGGCTTGACCCCGGCCTTCTCACTCAACTGAAGAACGTGCTCGCCAAGATTCCCGCATGAGGCTTGACGATGCTGCCGGTCATCCTGGTCCTTATTGGAGCGCTTTCTCGGCCGGACATTACCATCACGTTGCTCGAGCAGGAAACGAGTGTGAGCAGGATTCATTGGGAAGAAGCGAGACGGGAAGCGATGCGACCGTATTCGCCAAGCTTCAGCCGCCGCAGGTTATCAGGCCAGGTTCCTCGATATCGCGTTTGATCGTACGGGCAACATGCTCGTCACCATGCTCATCTGGAAAAAAGAACCCGCCCGCGTTTCCCAGTTGGTGGGCGTATTACAGGATCGAAGGAATGCCGGTCTCTGAGTACCCGAAGCGTCTCATGCTTCACATCGGACTTGTCCTGCTGATAATCATGGCACCTTCAGTCGCTCCCGCCTGCTCAGACTTCTGTTTCGTAAAGTCTGACCGTTGCGCTTCTGAAATCCGGAGAACCTGATTCGTCTATTTCCGCGGAGCCTTCTTCCAGCCTCCGGAGGCGTAATCGTCGAGCCCGGAGAACATCTGGCCGGTCCTGAGTGTGGCCATGCCGTGATGGCATTCGGCGCTGAGCGCGTCGGTAAGGCTGAGCGACCACTGTTCATAAGAGGAGAGCCGATCGCTGCGCAACGCTGCCTGGGGCCGTGATGCGATCTCGCGAGCGAGCTGGATTGCATGCTCCAGGGCCTTGCTCTTGGGCGCCAGCCGATTCGCAAGACCCATCCGGAGAGGCTCCTCGCCTGAAACGCCCCTGCCGGTCAGGATGAGATCGAGGGCCCCTTTTGCGACAAGGTGCATTTCTTCAGTTCTTCAGAATCGGCGTCTGAATGGGTCAAAGAGCATGAAGAGGCGACTATTCTTTCAGTGGAAGACGCTTACAGACTCGGGCATCTCCTGTTGAAG
>CAZEBC010000142.1:2672-10649 GCA_964510165.1 uncultured bacterium | reverse complement strand
TCGGTCAACGAAGTTTTTGTTAACAAAATTTCGAATTTTGTAAGATATTGAAAGAATTGGGCTTAAATGACCAAAAGTGGGAAAGGCTGTAGGGAGGTTTAGGGTTGGAGGTTCGGAGTTTAGGGTTAAGAGAGGAGAAGGCCCGGCCTCCGAGATGGGGAGAGTGAGCAAGTTGGAGAAGTTGGGCCATTTGGGCGGGGCGGGACTTTTCTGGTTGGAGGGAAAGGAGTTTGCGTCGATTGCGGGGTCGGCGAAAGGATGCAAGAGCGTAAACCATAATGGGTCCGGCGGATTTGACACGTTTTGCGGGGCATGCTAGACTAGTTTTTGCTGGCACAACTTCCTTCGTCCGGCCGTCTTAAAGGGGGCCCTCCCATGGACATGATTGAAATACTCCGTCAGACCGTCGCCCGGAAAGCATCGGACCTGCACATCTCGATTGGGCGTCCTCCCGTGATGCGCATTCATGGCGAACTGGAGGCTCAGAAGGATTTCAAGGTGCTTGACGCCTCCGACACCGAGCGGCTCATCATGCAGATAATCAGCGAGGAGCAGCGCAAGGAACTGGATCAGACGCTTGAGCTGGACTGCTCATACTCCATTCCCGGAGTTTCTCGGTTCCGGGTAAACGTGTATTTCCGAAACGGAGGGATGGGCGCGGCCATTCGGACGATTCCGAACAAGATCCCGTCAATACGCGAGCTCGAACTGCCTCCGATAGTGGAAAAACTGACGCAGGCCAAGAACGGGCTCATCCTCGTCACCGGACCGACCGGCAGCGGGAAATCGACAACGCTCGCAGCAATGGTGGATACAATAAACAAGACCCGAAAAGAACACATCATGACGATAGAGGACCCCATCGAGTTCGTGTATGACCACAACCTCGCGCTCATCAACCAGAGGGAACTCGGCGCGCACACGCTTTCGTTCGCGGGCGCGCTCAAACACGTGCTCAGGCAGGACCCCGACGTCGTGCTCATCGGCGAGATGCGGGACCTCGAGACAATCGCTTCGGCGATAACGATAGCTGAAACGGGCCACCTCGTGTTCGGGACTCTGCACACGATGGGCGCGGCTCAGACGGTGGACCGCATCATAGACGTGTTTCCGTCATACCAGCAGCAACAGATAAAGATGCAGCTTGCGGGGGGACTGCGCGCCGTCATCTCCCAGACGCTGCTGGCTCGGAAGAGCGGCGGTCGGGTGGCGGCGCGCGAGATCATGATCGTCAACCAGGCGATATCGGCGATGATCCGCGAGGGCAAATCGCACCAGCTTTACGGCCAGTTGCAGACGGGCGCTGCGGAGGGCATGTTCACGCTTGAGATGGACGTCGCCAGGCTGCTTTCGCGAGACATCATCACCTATGAAACTGCGATCGGTGCGGTCAACGACGTCAAGACGTTCCTGACGATCATCGAACGAACGCCGACACATCCGGCTGCGCCGCCTCCCTCTCAGCAAAGGGCGGGGCAGGCCGCCGCCCAGCCGAAGCCGCAGGCTGCGAAGCAGGCGCCGTCTCCGGGCAAGGATTCGAAGAGTTGGTGGAAGTGAAGGAGGCTCACTCGTCGTGCTTGACGCGGCCGAACTGAAGAAGGTATCCATTCTCAGCCATTTGAGCGAAGCGGGCTTGAAGAAACTTGCCGCCGCCGCAGAGGAGAGGCTATTTTCGGCAGGGTCGATCATTTTTGCAGAGAAGAGCGAACAGGATTCCCTGTTCATTATCCTTTCAGGTAACGTGCGCATCGAGAAGGCGACGCATTCCGGCGAGCAAAAGCCAATAGCGACCCTGAGCGTTGGCGGCTTTTTTGGCGAGATGGCCCTCTTCGACGATTACGCGCGCTCGGCGACTGCCTTGGCCGTCAATGACGTGCGTGTGCTCGAAATCGGCAAGAAGGCGTTCATGGATTTTTTGTCCAGCGGAGTAATGGGCGCCTCGCAGGTGCTGCTTGAGATCATCCGCGCGATCGCCCCACGCATCCGGCAGACCAACCGCGAGCTGGTCGCTCTGTACGAGGTTGGCCGCATCATAGGGGAACAGGCCGAGCTGGGAAAGATGCTGTCCGGCCTGCTGGCGGTATTGATTGACGCGGTCTCGTGCGCGCGGGGAGTCGTGCTCCTGCTGAATGAGCCCGTCGGAACGCTTGAGTGCCGCGCCGCTTTCGGGTATGAATATGACCCGCAGAGGCCGGGGCCGGCCGAATGGCGCGAGCCGCTGGATGGCGGCATCGCCGAGACGTTCCTGAAGGCAGATAGCCCCGTGATCATCGAACGGTTCCTCGATGACCCGCAGTTCAAGAGCGTTCCACCGGTCGGGTATGAAACCGATTCGATGCTTGGCGCCGCGCTTCGGACTCATGGACATACGATAGGAATCATCGTGCTCTGCGACAAGGTTGACCTCAAAGGCAAGCCCGCCCGGTTTAGCCCAGGCGACGCCAACCTGCTCAGCGGTGTTGCGATGCAGGCATCGGGCGCCATCGAGAGCGCGCGCCTGCACGAGGAGGCCCGCGAGAAAGAGAAGCTCGACCGGGTCTACTTCAGATATTGACTTTCGCTGCGGCTGAACTCTGTCGAAGTCTCCGCATTCAGTTCATAATGAAGAGGAACTCGTATTACCCGTGGTGGAGATAGGGAAATGAGACGCATATTTCCGATTTTGGCAGCGTTGGTCGGCATCCAAGTGGCGCTGTTATTGCCGGGGCGAAGCTTCTTCGGTTCCAATCAGGACTTTGGCGGAGTTTCCGATGAGAGACTCGGCGCGTCGGAAGTGCTTCCCGTGGGCGAATTCTCTTCCCAGGATTGGGTCAAGACCAAGCCGGCGGTAGTCGGGGGAGGCGTATATTTTGGAAGCAACAGCAACTTCGTCTATGCGGTGGATGCCCGGACCGCACGATTGCGATGGAAGTATCTGACACGCGGTTCGGTGGAGTCATCTCCCGCGGCGGAGGGCGGCGTCATATATTTTGGCAGCAGCGACCTTTATTTCTATGCGGTGAATGCAAGTTCGGGCGAGTTGGCCTGGAGATTCAGGACCGACGGACAGATACGTTCATCGCCCGCGGTATCGGGCGGTTCTGTTTATTTTGGAAGCCGTGACGACAACTTGTATGCCCTTGATGCGAAGACCGGCCAGTTGAAGTGGAAATTCAAGGCCCGGGGCTGGGTGGATTCGTCCCCTGTGGTATCCGGCGGGATCGTGTATTTCGGCAGTCACGATGACCGCCTCTATGCTCTGGATGCGGATACGGGAGCATTCAAATGGGCCTACGTGGCGGGAGGCTGGGTGGACGGGTCGCCCGTGATATCGGGCGGGATAGTCTATTTCGGCAGTAACGACGGCAATCTTTATGCGCTGAATTCTGAGAGCGGCGAGGCAAAGTGGGCATTCAAGACGGGAAATTTGGTGGAATCGGGGCCGGCCATTTCGGAGGGCGTTGTCTACTTCGGAAGCGGAGACCAGCATGTCTACGCGGTCGATGCCGGGAGCGGGGAAGAAAAGTGGCGGTTCGCGACTGGAGGCTGGGTTCGCTCGTCGCCCGAGGTATCGGCAGGGACGGTCTATGTCGGGAGCAATGACAACTTTTTGTACGCGCTCTATGCCGATACCGGAGCCCAAAAATGGCGTTTCCAGACCGGCGGGTGGGTGACTTCCTCTCCCACGGTTGCGGACGGAGTAGTCTATTTTGGCAGTAACGATGAGCATTTGTACGCGGTTGATGCCGGGACCGGGGTCCAGAAATGGAGTTTTTCGGCGGCGGAGGGCGCTGGGTCCATTTATATCGGGTCGGCAACCGCGTATCGCTTCTTGGCGGGGTGGTGGAACTATCGAGATTACCGTGCTTGGAAACAATGAATCTGTGTCGCATTCTTTCTCCCTCACCCCAACCCTCTCCCACCGGGAGAGGGCACCAGAGTTGCAGGCTGGAAGCCTGGGCTACATCCCAACCTTCTCCCACCACGAGAGGGCGCCGGCGCGCTTGACTTTCCTATCCTGTTTTTGATACTCTTACTGTGCCGTTTACTGATCGGGTGAGAATGTGATAGTCGGCGTGGTGGACGGGCAGGGCGGAGGCATCGGAGCGCATGTGGTTGGGCGGCTTCGAGAGTCTCTGCCGGAATCGGTTGAGGTAATCGCTCTCGGCGCTAACGCAATTGCCACCGCTGCCATGATGAAGGCTGGCGCGAACCGGGGGGCCACGGGAGAAAACGCCATACGGAACATGGCGTCGCGTGTCGGCATTATTGTCGGCGGCATAGGCATCATTCAGCCGCACTCGATGATGGGCGAGATCACCCCGGCGATGGTCGAAGCCATCGTGCAGAGCCCGGCTCGCAAGATCGTTATGCCTCTGAGGTCGGCCGAGGTGGAGGTGGTCGGCCTTCGGGGTGAACCGATTCCTCACCTGATCGAGGAACTGATCCAACGAGTAGCAGCTATTGTGAAGGAACGCAAGGATGTGTGAGGCAAATGCGTACATCGTGAAGGGCGAGGTCGAGGAGATGGTCCTCGAGGACGTGGACGTCTTGCGTCCGGAGGGCGACGGAGTATATCTGCGAAACGCTTTCGGTGAACAGAAGACCGTGAGCGCGCGGATACGCGAAATTCGCCTGATGGACCACAAGATAATCCTCGAGAAAATCTGACGAAAGCAGGCCGTGAAGGCCTGCCGAGAAGACGCAAACCAGGCAAACCTGACCACGAAGGTCGGCACATCGGCACGAAGCTGAAGGTTCCGCTTTCGTGGTTTTTGTTTGTTGCGGGGCCGGGTGTGTAATGGATACAATTGAGATCGTATTCCCCTCACCCCAACCCTCTCCCGGCGGGAGAGGGCAGTGAGGGGCCAATGAAGAAGAGTTGACACGAAGTGAAAGGCACGCCAATGAAAGCACGGTTGTCAATCATCGTCCTTGCTGCGGCATTTGCGGCGGCGCTGCTTCCGGCAAACTGCCCGGCGGAGCCGCTGGAGCGGCGGTTTGAGGACCTGGAACGGATGGTCGAACAACTGAAACAGACGGTCGAGCGGCAGGAGCGACAGTTGCAGGAGCAGGCGCAGATTATCGAGTCACTGAAAAATGGACTTGCTGCCGACGGCATGGCGCGAATGGTTGAGCCCCATCTTGACAAGCATATCCTTCATGAGAGAGCGGGAGTGGCCGAGCAGCTCGGGAACATCCGCATCGCGATCGGGCTTACGGGCGTCGTTCAGGGAAGCATTGACGGGGAGGAGCTCTCGGGCGAGGGCGACGACCAGACCGACGGCTCATGGTCAATGGACCTCGAGCTTGAGTCGCCCGTTGGCGAGAACGGACTGGCATTTGTTCGCGTGGAGCCGGGACAGGGCAATGGTCTGACCGACGAGTTCGATGATGTCTTGCAAAATGTGAACGAAGACGCAGCGGACAACGAGAGCCGTTTCGAAGTCACCGAAGCATGGTACGAACACTATTTGTTCGATCACCGGGCCGGACTCAGCGTCGGCAAGGTGGATGTGACAAATTATTTCGACACGAACGCAGTTGCCAACGACGAGCGATATCAGTTCCTCAACTCGGCGCTCGTCAACTCGGCGGCGGTCGAATTCCCCGACAACGGTCTGGGTGCAGTGCTGACAGTGAACCCGGCATATTGGGCCTGGTTGAGCTTCGGATGGGCCGAAGGAGACTCCGACTGGGAAGATGTTGCCGATGACGGCTTCGGCATGGTCGAGGCCGGGTTCAGGCCGAATCTTTTTGAGCGGGAAGGCGCTTACAGGATGTATGCCTGGGTCAATGGTTCGGATAAAGAACTGCTCAAACGGCCTGACAGGCGGGATGACGGATGGGGAGTCGGCCTCAGCTTCGACCAGAAACTCACCGAGCTGCTGGCCGTGTTCGTCCGCGCCGGTTGGGAGGACGAGGACGTGTATGAGGTCGAGGGCGCATGGAGCGCCGGCCTTGAGATGCGGGGAGGGAAATGGAACCGCGAACACGACGTGCTCGGCATCGCCGTGGCCCAGGCGCTCATCAACGACAAAGTCGAGCCTGATGACACCGAGACTCTTTTTGAGGCCTATTACAGCATTGCGCTGAGCGAGCGGTTTCATCTTTCTCCGGATATCCAGATCATCAATAACCCCGCTGGCGATGACGAGAATGACACACTGTTCGTTCTCGGCACGCGCGCCCAACTCGAATTCTGATGTCGGAGGTCACTATGAGAAAGCTCATGTTTCTCGTTGCATTATGCGCAGCTTTCATATGTTCACCTGCGCAGGCGCATTTCCAAATGATAATCCCCTCGACCGATATCGTCTCTGCCGAGGGTGACCGAGAGATAACGTTGAGGGTCATGTTCATCCACCCCATGGAAGGAACGCCAATGGATATGGCGAAGCCAGCCGGGTTCGGGGTGGTGGCCGGGGGCAGGAATCAGGGCCTGCTTGAATCGCTCGAACGAATGGAGTACAAGGGCCGCTCGGCGTTCAAGGCGACATACAGGATTCAGCGGCCCGGCGACCATGTCTTCTTCGTTGAGCCTGCGCCTTATTGGGAACCTGCCGAAGGAATTATGATAGTGCATTACACCAAGGTTGTGGTGAACGCGATGGGTCTCGAGAAAGGATGGGACCGGGAGATCGGCCTGAAGACCGAGATCGTGCCGCTTGCGCGTCCGTACGGGTTGTGGACGGGGAACCTGTTCCGCGGCGTCGTGAAGAGGGACGGCAAGCCCGTCCCGAACGCGGAAATAGAGGTCGAATATTTCAACGAAGATGGAAAGGTCAAGCCGCCTGCCGATCCGTTCATGACTCAGGTAATCAAGGCCGATTCAAACGGGGTGTTCTGTTATTCGATGCCACGGGCCGGGTGGTGGGGTTTCGCGGCTCTGAGCGAGGCCGACGAGAAGATGAAGAGTCCCGACGGCAAGGCTGTGCCGGTCGAGATCGGCGCGGTCATATGGGTCCGGGTTACTGACATGAAATAGAGGGGCGCGACCCGGCGCAGCGGTAACTGACTCCTCACCCCAACCCTCTCCCACTGGGAGAGGGCAGGGTGAGGGAGTGGACGCCCAGTATGCACATTTCAGAAGGAATATTGTCGCCGCCCGTGCTGGCTGGCGGGTATGCGTTGAGCGCAGCCGGGGTCGGTTATGCCCTGAAGAAGATGGACTATGACCGCATCCCGCAGGTGGGACTGGTGTCGTGCGCCTTCTTCGTGGCGTCGCTGATACATGTCCCTGTCGGGCCGATGGTCAGCGTGCATCTGACGCTGAACGGGCTTGCCGGCGCTTTGCTTGGATGGGCGGCCTTTCCGGCAATTCTGGCCGCTCTGTTCCTGCAAGGAGTGATGTTTCAATTCGGGGGGTTGACGACGCTGGGCGTCAATACGCTGAACATGGCGCTTCCTGCTGTCCTGTGTTACGTCGTGTTCGGGCGGCTGCTCCGAAGCAGGCGCCCGCTCGTATCGGCGGCGTCGGCCTTTGCATGCGGGGCGTTTGCGGTGCTCATCAGCGGGCTTATGGTCGCCGCCTCTCTCATCTACACCGAGGAGTCGTTCCTGGGAACTGCGAAACTCGTCGTGGTCGGGCATATCCCCGTCATGCTTGTTGAAGGCGCGGTGACCGTGCTCGTTGTGGGTTTCTTGAGGAAAGTCAAGCCGGAGATTCTGGAGGCGCCATATGTCAAACCTCAGTCAAAGACAGATTGATAAGCGGTTGCGGGCGGGATGCTTCTTCGCGATAGTGTGCGCTTTGGTATTGTTCGTGCCGCCGGACGCCCGGGCGCATGGGGTCAACCTGTTCGGGTACGTCGAGGCGGATACCGTCATTGTGGAAGGCTATTTCAACGACGGCGCGCCGTGTCGCGATTCTACCATCGAAGTGTTCGACGAGCATCGGGAAAAACTGCTCGAAGGCAAGACTGACGCCGAAGGGAAATTCTCCTTCCGGGCGCCTCTCAGATCAGACCTTTTGGTTCGGCTGACCGCTTCGATGGG
>CAZEBC010000142.1:1329-2572 GCA_964510165.1 uncultured bacterium | reverse complement strand
GTGGGACTAATCCTCTATTTCAGGAGCAGACGCGAAAGGCGGCAGTGACCTCTATGCTGGGCGAGACGTTTGCCGACGGCGATTCCATCGTTCACAAACTCGATCCCCGAGCAAAGGTCCTCGTCGCGTTCGGGTTTTCGGCACTGACCGCAACTGCGGACCTAATCCCCCCGCTCGTGCTTGCGCTTGCTCTGGCGGCGGCGATGGTTGTTCTCGCAAGGCTTCCAGCGCGGGCCGTGGTATACCGGCTGCTTCTCGTCAACGGCTTCGTGCTCCTGCTGTGGTTGATGCTCCCGTTCACGTATCCCGGCCGGACGGTGGCTCATATAGGGCCGCTTACGCTGTCGCGGGAGGGGATAGCATACGCTTTTCTCATAACGGTCAAGTCGAACGCGATCATCCTTTTCGGAATAGCCTTGCTCTCGACGACGCAACTGACCAGGCTTGGCCGGGCGCTCAACTGGATGCGGGCGCCGGACAAGATAGTTCATGTGCTTCTTTTCATGCTTCGATACATCGAGGTGATAAGCAGAGACTACCAGCGGCTCAAGGCCTCGATGAGCGTGAGGTGTTTTCGTCCGGGCGCCAATTCGCACACCTATCGTTCATACGCCAATATGGTTGGCATGCTCCTGATCAACAGTTACGAGAGGGCGGAGGCCGTGTATTCGGCCATGCTGTGCCGTGGCTTCACGGGAAAATTCCAGGCGACCAGCGATTTCTCCTTTTCTGCGACGGATGCCGTTTTCAGCGCAACTGCGATGGCGTTGGCGATTGTGATGCTCATCCTCGAATGGCCCGGTCTCTTGTAGTGGCCGGCGTTCGGGCAAAGAAGAAGGCCTCCAGCAAGAGACTGAAGGCCAAAAAAATTGTTGTCCGGAATCAGGAGTCCGGAAAGTGCGCGCCTTATTATTTGGCAACCGTTAACTGGATTTCTTGCTTCTCTTCTTGCGCTTCTTCTTGTTGACGAAGTGCTCGCGCTTCTTGTACTCGGTGAGGATGCGTTCGTCAGTAACCTTCTTGTTGAACTTCCTCAGCGCCTTCTCGAGATCGCCAATTACCTCGACTTTTGCCATGTGGTCTTGATTCACCCCTCTTTGTCAATAGAATTGTTTTTCGGTCTGCGGCTGTGCCGGGACAAGGCGACCTGTTTACACTGGAGAACCTTATAGAGGCCGACCCATATCCCTGTGCACCATAGTAGCAGAGATTTTCCAAAAAGTCCACTTTCAGCGGTGACATG
>CAZEBC010000142.1:0-1229 GCA_964510165.1 uncultured bacterium | reverse complement strand
TGCAGCCGCGACGGCCTATAAGGCCCGATTCTGGAAACCGGCGGAGGGGAAAACGGTAGACTGTTTCCTTTGCGGCCACCGATGCCGCATTTCAGAGGAGAAACGAGGATTCTGCGGTGTCCGCGAGAACAGGGACGGGATACTATACAGCCTGGTGTATGGGCGTATCATCGCGGAGCACGTTGACCCGATCGAGAAGAAACCTCTGTACCATTTTCTGCCGGGGACGACTTCCTATTCCATCGCGACGCCCGGGTGCAATTTTCACTGCGGTTTCTGCCAGAACTGGCAAATCTCACAGGCGCGCGACACCCTTGACAGATATCCGCGAACCTCCATTGCGCCGGAGGAAATAGTGGAGGGCGCCGTCCGGACGAGATGCGCCAGCATCTCCTACACGTACACCGAGCCTACTATCTTCATGGAGTACGCGCTCGACGTGGCCCGCCTCGCAAGAAAACGCGGGTTAAAGAACGTGTTTGTGACAAACGGGTATCAGACGGCTGAGGCTCTCGATGCGATGCGCGGATTGATCGACGCCGCGAACGTTGACTTGAAGTCGTTCTCCGGGGAATTCTATCGCTCGGTATGCCATGGCAAGCTTGAGACAGTTCTCGCTTCGATAGGGACGATGCACGAGTACGGAATCCACGTCGAGGTGACCACGCTCGTCATTCCCGCTCAGAATGATTCAGAGGATGAACTACGTCAGATAGCGGCGTTCATCGCGGGTGTCTCCAAAGACATTCCATGGCACATCTCGCGGTTCCACCCGGATTATCAGGCGCTGGACAGCATCCCCACGCCCGTCAGCACCCTTCAGCGCGCGGCGCAGCTCGGCGAGGGAGAAGGGCTGCGCTTTGTTTTCGTCGGGAACGTGGCCGATACCGACCGACTCCACACGCGATGTCCCGAGTGCGGAAAGACGGTGATCCAACGATCCTATATGCGCGTCACGGGTAAACAACTCGCGGATGGGAAATGCGGTCATTGCGGCGCGGCCCTGCCAATCGTGACCGCGTGAGGTGGGGGTCACAAGACCGGCCGCCCGGCAGGAAAGAGGCCTTTCATGACGCTGAGCAGAGGGGATCGCGAACAGGAACTCCACAAGCTTCACCGGCGCGTGAGACGCTGTCGGCTGTGCTTCTTGTGGAAGACGAGGCGGAGGGCCGTCCCGGGCGAGGGCCCGCTCGATGCGCCTGCCATGCTGATAGGTGAAGCTCCCGGGA
>CAZEBC010000141.1:3553-10666 GCA_964510165.1 uncultured bacterium | reverse complement strand
CCTGCTCGTGCACGCGCCACATGTCCTGGTCGGTGAAGCATTTCTCGGTCTCGTCGCCCTTGAGGGCGTCGGCCTCGAAATCGCGGTACTCGTGCATTTGCTCGCCGACCTCCCGATAGTACTCGTGCTGTATGAGCAGGTTCATGATCTCGCTCGTGCCCGTCCAGATCATGCAGAGGCGCGTGTCGCGGAGCGCCTTCTCGATGGGATACACGTCGGTGTAGCCGATACCGCCCATCACCTGCATCGCGCGGTTGACGACCTCCCATCCCATCTCCGTGGCGAACTTCTTGGCCTCGCTCACGATGCGCCTGACGTTCGGCTGGTCGGTGTCGACGGCGCGCGCGGCCATGTACACGAGCGCTCTCGCGGCGTCGAGCTTGGTGATCGCCTCCGCTATCATGAACTGGATAGCCTGGAATTTCCTGATGGGCCGGCCGAACGCGACCCGTTTGGTGCTGTAGTCGAGCGCGAGGTTGAGGCTTGAGAACACGCCCAGGCTGGCGGCAGCCGAGGTGAGCCGCTCGGGGATCATCGTTTGATGAAACACCAGCCCGCCCATGTTCAGTTCGCCGAGCAGGTTCTCCTTCGGCACCTTCACATCCCTGAACACGAGTCGGCCCGTGCCGCCGCCGCGACAGCCCATGAGCCCGTAAAGGTATTCGGCCTCGACGCCCGGTCCTTTCTCGATGAGGAGCGCGCTGATTGCATTGTGCGAGTCGGCCCCCTTCTCGAAATTGGTGCGGCAGAACACGAGGAACAGGTCGGCCTCCGAGGCCGCGACCACAAACCGCTTCTGGCCGTTGACGATGAAGTGGTCTCCTTTGAGCACGGCCTTTGTGGTGGCGCCGAAGAAGTCCGACCCGCCGCGCGGCTCGGTCAACGCCTCAGCGCTCACGATGTCACCCTTCAATAGCGGCACGAGATATTTCTTCTTCTGTTTCTCCGTGCCGAACGTGTTGATGGCCTCGCCCACGATTGACGGCATCACGTAGGCGCATCCGAGCGCGGTGCCGAGCACGCCGATCTCCTCTTCCACTGCCACTTCAGCCGTCCACGGCAGCCCACGCCCGCCGTACTTCTTAGGGAAGCGCAGGCCGAGCAGGTTGCGCTCGCCTAGCCTCTTGACGTACTCGCGCGGATACCGTATCTCGTCCTTGTCCATCGCCTTGATGAGGTCGGGCGACACCTCGTTCTTCACGAAGTCGCGGGCCTCGTTCCTGACGGCCCGCTCGGCGTCGGTCAGCATATAGTCGTACATGGCAATCCTCCTTTATTCGGGCTTATGCGAATGGCGGTTACAGTTGTCCAGCGGCTCAATCATACCCCTTAGGGGCGACAAAAACAACCGTTGAGCGATTGAGTGGCGATAAAGCAAGAGAAATGGCATTCTTTGGGTGAGTTCATTATCAAGTCAGAGTTGCCAGTCGGGAACCGGGTTACCGGAGGAGCCCGCCATGACGTGGGACGCCATCATCGAGTGGGGACGCAAGATTTTCGAGTTCACCATAGTCACCATCAATCGAACGCCGGTAACAGTCGCGTCAGGAGGAGATGTGAAAATCGGGCCGGGTCTGCGACGCTATGGGGTCAGTAATTATACCCCGCTTCGCCGTGCTGGGTGAGATCGAGACCGGTCACCTCATGCTCTTCGTGTACTCGCAATCCCATGGTCCGGTCCAGCACTTTCAGGATGATGAAGGTTACGCAGAACGAATACGCCCACGCGGCGGCAACAGTCATCGCCTGAGTCATTAACAACGAAGGATTGCCGAAGAACAGGCCGTCGGCCCCCGCCGAGTTTATCGCCTTCGACGCAAACAGCCCCGTCGCCAGCGCGCCGAGTGTGCCGCCCACCCCGTGCACGCCTACCACGTCGAGCGAGTCGTCATATCCGAATCTGTTTTTCAAACTGATGGCAAAGTAACACACTGCGCCAGCCATGCCTCCGATCATGATCGCCGAGACCGGCCCGACAAAGCCGGACGCGGGCGTGATGGCGACAAGCCCGGCGACCGCGCCCGACGCGGCCCCGAGCACGGTCGGGTTGCCCCGATGCATCCACTCGACAATCATCCACGAGAATGCCGCGGCCGCCGTGGAGATATGCGTCACGACGAACGCGGAGGTGGCAAGCGATCCGGAGGCCACTGCGCTGCCGCCATTGAAGCCGAACCAGCCGAACCACAGCAGCGCGGCCCCGAGAAGAGTCATGGTCAGGTTGTGAGGAAGCAAGCGCTCCTCACCGTAGCCCCTTCTCTTGCCCACGACCAGGGCCGCCGCCAGCGCGGCGACCCCGGAACTGATATGGACTACGAGGCCGCCCGCGAAATCGAGCGCGCCGAGGTTCCTTATCCAGCCGCCGACGCCCCACACCCAATGCGCGAGCGGATCGTACACAAGAGTCGCCCAGAGCACGAGGAACACAAGATAAGTTTTGAACTTGAACCGCTCGGCGAATGCTCCCGTGATCAAAGCAGGCGTGATAACCGCGAACATCATCTGGAAGATCATGAATGCCTGATGCGGGACCGTGGCCGAGTAGTCAGGGTATGGTTCCAGGCCGACACCCTTGAGGCCGACCCAGTCGAGGCTTCCGATGATGTGATGGACATCGGGCCCGAATGAGAGGCTGTACCCGTAGAGCACCCACTGAATGGTAACCACGCTGAGCGCGATGAAGCTCTGCATGATGGTCGCGAGCACGTTCTTGCTGCGAACCATTCCTCCATAGAAGAGCGCGAGACCGGGTGTCATGAGCATGACGAGCGCCGAAGAGATCAATATCCACGTCGTATCGCCCGTGTCAACGTGGTACGATACGGTAGCCGGGTCGGATTCCTGCCCATAGGCGGAGCCTGCCATAGAAAGCACGAGCATACACAACACTATGAGAATTTTCTTCATCTCAGCACTCCTCCAAAGAATGTGCAGGTTTCCCGATTGTGTCATAAACAGCGCTTGCGCGGCCATTCTTAATCGCGGGCGGGCCGGCCTCTCTTACCCCGCAGTTGCTTTGCATCCCCGAGCCAAGGCCCGGGGTCCTCTAGCAAATCAAGAGACCTGCCCGCCTTCGAACTGGCAAGCGTAAGGGCAAGACGGGTGCCAAGTTTCCGGGGCGGGCGCGGCTGAAATTGTAACCCCAGTGATTGACAGTGCTTAAGATGTGCAGCGTCGTGCAGACGCGGGGCATGACACCTTCGGGAACCCCCTCTGCGTTGCCCTTTTTTTCAGCATCTGCCCATTCCCCTTGCAGTTGAGATTGCACTGGGAAGGACAATCTTCCGGTGTTCTCGGCGTTCTTTGTGGCTATGCGGTTTGGTAGTTGACCTCGAACGCAAATCAGAATAGAATAACGGTATGTAGTGAAGTCCCCGGCAAGCGCGGACGGCCTATCAACAGGAGAATTCTTTATGCCTGACAATAGCGTTTCCATTCCGATCAAAGCGTGGTTCGGCGACAAGACGCTGAAGCTGACTTTTCCTAAGAACTGGGAAGTTCAAGAATGCCGCATGAAGGGCCACGGCGCCAAACCGATTGGACCGAAGACGATCAAGAAGGCAATTGAAAACCCCATCGGCACGGCTCCGCTGTCGGCCCTTGCGCAGGGCAAGAAGCGGGTGGCCATCTTGTTCGACGATTTCACGCGTCCGACCAAGGCCGCCGACGTTGCG
The DNA here is from genome assembly GCA_964510165.1 of uncultured bacterium. GTDB lineage: Bacteria > Abyssobacteria > SURF-5 > SURF-5 > SURF-5 > CAZEBC01. Next base: position 6,992 of record CAZEBC010000141.1, on the reverse strand, counting down.
CCGGTGGTGCTCGATGTGCTGCACAAGGCGGGCATAACGCCGGAGCAGATTCGGTTCATCTCGGCGCTCGGCACGCATCGGCCGATGACTCGCTATGAGTGCGCGGAAAAACTGGGCGAGGAAATCGTCGAGAATTATCCCGTGTACAACCACAGCGCGTATGAGCACCTTGTGGACCTGGGAAAATCCAGCAGAGGCACTCCGATCCTGGTGAACCGCGAATACGCCTCGTGCGACCTGCGCATCGGCATCGGCTGCATCATACCGCACGTGGACGCAGGGTTCAGCGGCGGCCTCAAGATAGTGCTGCCGGGCGTTATGGGCATGGAGACCATCAACTACAACCACATGAAGGCGACGCCCCGCAATCCGGACGGCTCCATCATGGAGTTCACGTTCGGCAAGGTGTACGGCAACAGCCTGCGCGACGACTGCCATGAAATCGTGAAGAAGGTCGGCCTCGACTTCAAGGTCGACGTCATTGTGAACGAGAACCGTGACGCCGTGAAGGTGTTCGCGGGCGACGGGTTCGATTCGTTCTATGAGGGTGTGAAGTTCGGCAAGCGGTTCTATGCGACGATGCCCGCGCTGGGAGTGGACGTCACCGTCTCAAACACGTATCCGATCGAGGACGAGGCAGGCAAGGGGCTGTGGCCGTGTTATCTCTCAACCAGGCCCGACGGCGACGCGGTCGTGGTCAGCGTGACGCCTGACGGTCAGATACATCATTATGGCAATGCCCGGTTCGGGAGCGACTACGGCGGCGCGCAATTCGGGATGGCGCGCAAGCTGCCCGAGTCGCCGTACAGGCGGACGCTCATTCTGAATCCATATCATGCAAAGATGGACACCGAGTATTTCGGGCCGATGGCCCGCTCGCATGTATTCAAGGCCTGGAAGGATGTTCTGACCGAGTTGAAGAAGGATTACGGCGCCGGAACCAGGGTGGCCGTATATCCGTATTCCTCGATCCAGTGTCCGCCGTTCCCGGAGGATTTCTGAGGCAGGCACACCCGACAATCAAGTTTGACCACACGGGCACGGGGCGCCGTGCCCTTGTGTTTTCGGTATTCTGACATGCCTCGCACCATCTCCATGGCAGTTATCCTTGTGAGCCTGTGCTCTTTGTTTTCCTGCGATGTATTCCACAAGAAGGCCGCGCGCGAAGAACTGGCAAGACTGGGCGTCGCGTATGACCCGGGCGAATTCATCGCGCGCGTGCACGACGGCGACGCGGAAATCGTGAATCTGTTTCTCGCGGCGGGAATGAATCCGGATACGAGAGACGGGGAGGGCAAGCCCGCGCTGATGCTCGCCGTCGGACGCGGCAGGCCCCACTTGGCGGCGATGTTGCTGGAGGCGGGCGCCGACGTGAACGGAAAGTCCACCTGGGGGTCCACTCCTCTCCACGAGGCCGCCAGCAACGGCGACGCTACAATGATCTCCCTGCTGCTGGACGGGGGCGCTGAGGTAGACGCCAGAAACCCGTTCGGCATCACCCCTCTCCTCTACGCGGCCATGAACGGGCATTCGGAGGCGGTGGCCACACTCGTGAAGAAGGGCGCCGATATGAATGCCCGGGACGGCAAACAAGGAGCTACCGCATTGATGTGGGCGGCAGGCTCGGGCTGCATCGAGACGGTGAGCGCGCTTGTGGAGGCCGGGTGCGCGATAGACGCCACGACGGAAGGCGATGACGCAAAGGGAGAGACGGCGCTCATGTGGGCGGCCGCAAAGTGCCGCCCGTATGTGGTCAAATTTCTTCTGGAGCGCGGAGCGGACCCGAACGCCACGTCGTCGTCTTCGCGCACGGCGCTCATGGAGGCCGCCGCCAAAGGATGCGTCCCCAGCATGTTGCCGTTGCTCGAGCACGGAGCGGAAGTTGACGTCCGGGATTCATCGGATATGACACCGTTGGCGCACGCTGCCGCCGCGAAGAAACACTGGGCCGTGAGATTCCTGCTGAGGAGGGGCGCCGACCCGAATGTCAAGCTCGAAGATAACGGGACCACGTTGATGGTGGCGGCGCGCAACGGCGACATCTACTCGATGATTCACCTCATCTCCGCCGGCGCGGACGTTAATGCGAGAAACGATTTTGGCCGGACCGCGCTGATGGCGGCCGCCGATGCGGGGTGCGCTGAGTGCGTTGACGCATTATTGAAGGCAGGCGCCGACGTGAACGCAAGAAACAACCTCAAGGCGACCGCTCTCTTGATAGCGGCCTCGGGACGCAGGCCCGATATCGTCGCGCTCCTGCTCGAAGGCGGCGCCGATGTCCATGCAAAGGACGTCAACCTCGAAACTGCGCTCACGCTCGCGGCACGCGCTGCAAACGCCGAGACCGTGAAGTTGCTTATTCAGAAGGGCGCAGACGTGAATGCGCAACCCCTTGCAGCCGGCATGACGGCCCTTGCCTATTGGGAATTTTCCTCCGGGAAAGATTCGGTCCGCCAAAACGCGGGCAAAGGAAGGACGCCCTTGATGTGGGCGGCTCACCGGGGAGACCTCGACATTGTCATGCGCCTGCTTGACAAGGGCGCCGACGTGAATGCAACGGCAGAGGCGTCCGAGACGCCGCTTCTGCTGGCGGCCGCCGGTGGGCACACAACCGTGGTCGCGCGTCTGATCGAGCGCGGCGCATACATTAACGCGACCAACGATGAGGGATTCTCGGCTCTCCTTCTGGCTGCGCAAAACGGCAGCGATGAAACCATGAGGCTTCTCACTAAGAAAGGCGCGACGCTCGAACGCGCGGCCGAGGCAACCAGGCGCGCATGGTTCTCCGCCGTTCAGAGCGGGCACACGGAAGTTGTGAGATTACTGCTTGACCGCGGAGTGGAGGCCGACATCGGCGAGGCCGAACAGGGATGGACCGCCCTCATGTTCGCCTCGTATCTCGGTCATTCGGATATTGTGAGGCTGTTGCTCGAGCACGGCGCGGACGCCCACGCGGAGACCGCCGGCGGCCACACTCCTCTGTCAGTGGCGCGGGCGGGCGGGCATGACGAGATAGTTCAGTTGCTTGAAAAGGAGTAAGAAGTGAGCCAGAGTGACTAAAGTGAGCTAAAGTGATCAAAGTGAAAACCGCGTAAGCGCCCGCTCATCGCTTGCCAATGGAGGTGAAGATCGCGAGAAGCTCGCCACATTCCTGCGAAGCTGGCCTTATGTCAGCTTCGCGCAACCACTGCATAGCTTCGATGATTTCCAGCCAGTACTGCGTCTCGCTCGCCTCACTCCCGCAGATGGCGATGTTGTTCTTGAAGTCGGCCCTGCTTCGCGCCCGATTCGCTTCGCGATAGTTGGCGCCAACGGATGCCGCCGACCTCGTCAGTTGGCTTCTTATAGCTCTTGCTTCCGACATATTCGGAAGTCTTGTGGACAGCCGGATTATGCTGACTGCAAACTCGCGAGTCCGCTCTTCAAGCCTTCTTCCAAA
>CAZEBC010000141.1:0-3453 GCA_964510165.1 uncultured bacterium | reverse complement strand
AGTCGCTCCAGCTCACTTTAGTCACTTGTTGTGCTTCAATATTTTCCCTAAGACATTAGCCGCGCGCTGGAGCGAATCGAACACGGGGACGCCGTGAGCGAGATAGTACTCACGGTACTTGCGGCGGGTCTCCTCGATATCCATTGTATCGGCCGAGGTGGACGGCTCAGGCATCGTCACCACGAAGGGCTTTTGGCTCGAATCGCGAACCGACGTGATCACCTCCGCCAGTTCCTGCACGAACGTCGGCATGTAGTTACTGACCCATTGCTCGACAATGACCGCTTCGACGACATCGCTCGCCGCCACAATCTCAAGCGCGGGCCTGAGCGTGAACGGCATGTAGACGGGCGTGCCCATGTCGACGGGGTTCCTCACGCTGTTCCCGGTGGGCGGCAGGTTCCGCCTCAGCGCCGCCTGCGTCTCCGGCGGAAACTCGGTAATCGAAAGGCCGGCATGCTCGAGCGCGTCGCAGGCGGCGACCGTTATCGCGCCCCCGCCGCCGACCACCGATACGCGCTCGGCCCGGAAATCGGGCAGGCAGAGAAACCCAATGATGAGGTCGAGCAGTTCATCCATGCCCACGGCAGGCACGGCGCCGGTCTGCCGGAAGAATCCGTCCCAGATGGCCTTGCTTCCCCCGAGCGAGGCGGTGTGGCTCGCGACCGCGCGGCTGCCCAGCGCGGTGAGTCCGCCTTTCCACAGTATTAACGGCTTTCTTCGTGAAAGCTGCTTTACAGCTTGCAGAAACCGGGGCCCGTCTTTGATGCCTTCGATGTAGGCGGCCACCACTCTTGTCTGCTCATCGTCCTCGAAATATGAGAGAAAGTCGACCTCGTTGAGGTCGCAGGCGTTTCCGTAACTGATCACCTTGCTGAAGCGGATTCCGAGGCCCATCGCCTTCCGAACCAGAAACGAGCCGACGCCTCCGCTCTGCGAGAGCAGGGCCAGCGGCCCGGCCTCTCTCGGGAAATCTGGTCCGGGCAAGAGGCTGAGCGCGCTCTCGGGGTTATAGACGCCAAAGCAGTTGGGGCCGATTATGCGCATGCCGTTGCGCCGCGCGATGTCGGTCATTTGTTGCTCCCATTGCCGCCCTTCCTCCGTGCCGCTCTCGGCGAACCCGGCGGTGAGTATCTCGACGACGCGCACTCCCTTTTCGGCGCAGTCGTTGACCGCCTGAACGACGAACGGCGCGGGCACGGCCACCACGGCGAAGTCTATCTCGTCAGGAATCTCCTGCACTCGCGCATACGATTTGTCGCCGTCCACCTCGGTCACAGAGGGATTGACGGCGAAGAGCTTTCCCCGATGGCCGCGTTCCTTCAATGAATAATAGTAGCGGCCTCCGAACTTGATGGGGTCATTCGAGGCGCCGATGACGGCGATGGAGCGCGGGTTGAACACATGCTCGAAATGGTCAAGATTCATTGATCCTGCTTCTCCTCTTTCAGTTTCGCGTTATTACGTGTCCGGCGGGCGAATCGGCCCGATATTGGCCGTCGAACCAGACCGGCGCGCCGTTGATTATCACGGTCTCGATCCCTTCCGGATACAGGAACGGCCGGGCGAAGGCGGCCTTGTCGTTTATCTTGTCGCGGTCGAATATCACGATGTCCGCGAAAGCCCCCTCCCGAAGGACGCCCCTGTCGGGCAGGCCCAACTGGCGGGCTGGCAGCGACGTGCACTTGCGTACGGCCTCCTCGAGGCTGAACGTGGCCCAATCGCGCCCGTGCCTGCCGAGGAACCGGGGAAACGCGCCGTAGATGGACGGGTGCGGCGCGCGGTGGCCGATGCCGACGGAATCCGTCATGCACGACATGTTGGGAAGCCTCAGGAACACCCCCATCGCCATGTCGAATCCGTCATCATCGTGGAAACCCGCTGTGTAATACAGGCGGCCGTTCTCGACGAGCGTGAGCTCAAACAATGCCTCGAACGGGTCTTTGCCCATGTCCTCGGCGATCGCCTCAAGATTGACGCCCTCGTACTTGCGGTTCTCCGGCTTGCGGAACCCGTGGAGCCGGTGCCGGCTCCAGCCAGCTTCCTTATCGTATCTGTGGTCGGGCCACGTGCCGGTTTTCCACGTGGGCCATTGGGGACCGCGCGTCTTGAATTCATGGAGCAGCCGCTCGCGGACTTTCGGGTTCTTGAGCCGCTCGAAAAACGCGGGCAGCCCGTCCTCGAACATCCAGGGCGGATAGAGGGAGAGCAGCGTGGTCGAAGACACGGCATAGGGAAGCAGGTCATAGCCGATTTCCACGCCCCGCTCGCGGGCGCGCTCGGTCGCTTCGTACGCATTGAAGAACTGCTCGGTATAGTCGGCGGCGAAGGGTACAAAGTGCGAAAGCTGGAGCGGCGCGCCGACGGTCTCGGCCACGCGGATCATCTCCTCGACGGCCCGCTCGAAGAACTCCGTCTGCCCCCGCAGGTGAACCGTGATATGGCCGCCGAAGCCGGGCAGGTCGCGGGCGACCTCGATAAGCTCGTCGGTCCTCGCCCACACCCCTGGCACATATCCCAGCCCGTATGACAGGCCGAGTGCGCCGTCTTCAAGCGACTGGCGCACCTGCTCGCGCATCGCGCCTGTCTCGCTGGGGGTCGCGCGCCTGGGCGCATATCCCATAACGTTGACGCGGACGGTCCCGTGGCCGACAAGCTGCGCGATATTCAGGGCGGGCCTGATGGTTTCCAGGTGGTCGAGGTATTCACGCATCGTCCGCCAGTTCCAGGGAAGCCCGGAACGCGGAAGGATGCAATCCCAATACGTGGCGATCTGGTCGAGGTAATCGGGGTTCATGGGCGCGGGCGAGGCGCCGCAGTTGCCCGTCACCATGGTGGTGATCCCCTGGCGAACGAACGACTCCATCACGCCATGATGCTCCGGCCACGCGAAGATGAAGTCCGCATGAGTGTGAGGGTCAATGAAGCCGGGCGAGACAACCAGTCCTTTCGCGTCGGTTGTATGCGCGGCGGTTGCCTCCGGCAAGCGGCCAATGGCCGCGATGCGGCCGTTCCTCACGGCGACGTCGCCCTCAAACGCCTGAGAGCCCGACCCGTCCATGATGGACCCGTTTCTGATGAGCAAATCACATTCCATGTGCTTTTCCTTCACAAGGGACCACGCTGGCCGCATGATGAGAGGGATGACCCCAGTATATTACCATAAAAACGCCTCGCGTTGAACACACATCGGTCCAGCCGCAACCGCGATCAGCCCGCGAGAAGTCGCGACGTATATGCGGAGTTCTTATCCGCAGATTACGCCGATTGTCGCCGATGAAGCGGGTTCCTTAGCCGCAGGGACACAGAGCCCCGGAGAAAAACCGATCATTGATTTTGTTCGTGATGCTTCGTGTCCTTCGTGGATAAATCTGTTTGTTGTTAGTTTCTCTTGAACCCGAAACTCGAAACCAGAAACCCGAACGGCGAGTCGTCGTTGACGATGAGCCTGGG
>CAZEBC010000140.1:0-10669 GCA_964510165.1 uncultured bacterium | reverse complement strand
ATACATCCCTGCGGAGATGTCAAGCAAAAAATAAACGGATTTGGGCAACACGCCGGACATGGCACAAAACACTAGCCTTCTCGAACCTCTCGAGCCCGCACACGGGCTCCCGACGAAGGGGCGGCTCAGCCGGTGCTGGTGTGCCCCTGTCACCTCACCGCTATTATCGTCTCAGTTACCCCGATCACTCCCTTGAACTCGTGCCAGTCGGTGTGCTCCGCCTTGAAGTGGAACACGCCCGGTTGGGTCGGCCTGACCAGCATCGTGTACCGCCGGGCGGTTGAAAGCTCGAACGGCGTGTTCGCCGGGATCACAAACGGGCGGGTCATCGCACTCTCCGGCGCGTGCCCCAACGGCCTGCCGTCTACGTCAATGACCTCGGCGTCCAGCCCGAGCGTATACCTTTGTATAGTGTAGCCGGCGTTGAGCAAACGGATGAGCAGTGTCTGCCCCACACCCATCGTCACGGCGACATTCGGGTGAGTGATGGGCTGGCGGTCGGTCGCCTTCGGATCGAAGTTATTGATGGGAATCCCCGAGATCACAAAGATGTCCGGCCTGAAATCGTTCATCCTCGGGTTTGTCGCGCCGGTCGGTTCCCCGTTTTCATCAACATTGAAGAACGGGCAGGCCTGCCCGGCCTGATGATCGAGGGTGTGGAACCGGGTGTCTATCTCGTCCACCGCCCACAACGCCTCGACGTCGTAAGGCACGATGTCGTTCATCCTGCGCACAAAGCCGGGGCCCCCATCTCGATACGGCGCCTCGGGTCCCCGCGTGCCCGCCGGTTTGCGCGGGTCCACGATCATGAAACCGTACATCCCCATCTCGAAGTGCAACACGGTGTTCTTGTGACAGTGGTATAAGTACGTACCCGCGATCGCGGGCCGAAACTGATACGTGTACTCGGAATTGACCTCGAAGGCCGTATGGCCTACGCCGTCGTTGAAGTTCGTTGGTTCAATGCCGTGGTGATGAATGGTATGCGTGTTCTTCGCAACCTTAACGACGGAGTGCACGACATTGCCCTCGACAAAGCGGAGCGTGGGGTTCGGGAATGCGGCGGGCTGGCCAGGAATCTTGAATCCGAAGATTCGTACGACAGGGCCGCCCTCGCCGCCCAACGCAAGATTTTCCTCGAAGAACTCCCGCTCGTGCACTTCGTCCGGTTCGACGCGGTCCGGTGTCGCCGGGCTTTCGTTCGGCATATCGCACGCGAATCTGTCAAACATCGTCTGCTCGGTTACAGGGCCGCGGACCCCCTCGAACATTATGTGCTCCGGATCGAAGGGCCTGCCCAGATCACGCGGTATGCGGGGCAGCCCCGCTCCCGGGGATTGATTCTGTCTTGCGCCCATGGTGTTGCTCCTTTCCAAAAGAGCGCACGCCGTGCGCCCCTACTTGGCATCGCCCCCTATGCCCTGAACAGGTCCGGGTCCATGCCACGGAAGAATGGGAACTCCTCTTCGGGCGCCTCGGGACCACCCACCTGCGGGCTTGTGATTTCCCAGTCGGTAACGGATCCTTGCGGATAGTTGCCGCCCGCGGCAGTCTGCGACATCTCAATGTGGCAATGCATCGTGAACGGCATCGGGAACTCACGTATGTTGCTCGGCGGCCACGGATGCGCGTCGGGCGGCGTCTCGAACGGCAGCAGCACGTCCACCCGGCTCATCGGCCTGACTGTCCAGGTATCAAGGGAGAAAGGATTGTCCTGCACCACGCCGTCCACCGCAACCTGATACACGTGATTCCCGTGGATATGCGGCGATTGCGTAACCAGTCCCGTGCCCACCGACCGGATCAACGCGGGCTGCCCGATGTTGCCATGCGGGAAGATATTGGGATCATGAGCGGCGAAAAACCCGCTCTTGCCGCTGATCAAGTGATAATCGGTCAGGGCGCCGTCCAAGAACTCCTCCGCCGTCAACTCCGGATTCCGCCTGACCAGTTCATTCTTGCTGGAATCCAGACCATGGAACACCCATAGCCACTCACGCTTTTCGAGCGCCCACGGGTCGCCAGGGAAAATCTCGGTTGTGCCCAACATATCAAACAGTTGTTGGACAGCCGGCGTGTTGTCGCTGTACGGCGTGTTGCTCCTTTGCGGGTCCGGCAGAACCACCAGGACTCCGTTGAGTCCCATCACCCGGTTCATCGGCGCGTTCTCGGGGTCCAGGTATATGTAGGTGCCGGCACGAGGCGCGGCGAATGCCACCCTCACAGTCTGACCCTTCGCGATGATCGGGCTCTGCACCACGCCAGGGATCGCGAACGAATGGACGCCGCCGGGAAGATTGTTGGTCACGTTGATCTCGATCCTGTCACCCTCCAAAGCTACAATTACAGAACCCGGTATTCGCAGACCGTTCACGGAATCGTTGAAGGCCCAGTGGTAAACCGGAATCCTGTCCACCATTTCGAATTCGACCTCCTCCATGGACATGTCGAACCCGAGGAGGGCGCCGGCTGGCGGGTCATCCATTTTGTGCGGCCATGCCCTGAGTTCGCCCTCGGGCAGGTGGCGCCGGTGAAACGAACGCGGCCCCCCGCAACGAATGACCGACCCCGCCGTGATCCAGGCGAGGCCGGTCATGCCCACTTTGATAAATGTGCGTCTCCTCATGGTCAAACCCTCCCTTTGGAATAGACAGCGGTTTTGAAAGTTTCCCGCCCTAAACTATTCACAATAATATGTCAAAATGAAATCTTGCGGGCAATAGAGGAGCATGGCAGGAGATGAGTCATATCGAAAAATGGGAGGTACTACCTATGTGCGAAGGCGACAACCGATGCGGACATGAAGAAAAGCGTTCCCTCGTGAGAGATTGAGGAGCGATGAGGCCGACTTGCTACACCGTCTCCAGCCTGTGACTGAGCACCGATTCGAAGACATCAACCACTTTGGGGTCGAACTGCTCGCCGCTGCACCGCCTGAGTTCCTCCATCGCTTGCCACGGCTGCATTCCCTTGCGGTAAGGCCGATCCGAGGTCATCGCGTCGAAGGAGTCGGCGACCGCCACGATGCTGGTGCCGAGCGAGGCCCCGTTGTTCTTGCCGTTACCGTTCGCGCCAGCGAAATACTTGTGATGCTCAAGCACGATGGGGATTGCCTCCTTGAGGACGCTCCCGACCGAATGCAGAATCCTGGCGCCCTTCTCGGTATGCTGGGCCACTTGAATCATTTCGTCCTGAGTCAGGCTGGCGGCCTTGCCGATAAGGTTGGCGCTGATTTCCACCTTGCCGATGTCGTGCAGCAATGCGGCGACGCGTATGTTCTCAACCTCCGACTGCGGCAACTCCATCTCCATGGCGATATCCGCTGCAAGATCGGCAACTCGCTGTGAATGGCCCTTGGTGTAGCGGTCGGTTGATTCCAGATACTTTACCAGTATTTCGAGTATGCCGACATACGCCTGCTGGAGTTCTTCGATCCGCTTCTGCTTTTGTTCATACAGCGTGCCGACGACTCCGCTCGTCAGCAACAGAAAACCGGCCCACCCGCACAGGCTGCTTATCAGATAGCCGGGACCTCTGCCCGCGGCGTACGCGTCGGCCTTCACGACCGCGAAGAACATGACTGCCAGAACACTGAAAATGGCCACAAGCACCGATGCTCGTTTGCCGATGAAATATCCCGCCATCAATACCGGCAGGTAGTAGAAGTTGAGCATCATCATCTTCTCGTCAACTGTGTAGGTGATGCAGATAACGCTCACCAGCACCACGCATACCGTTATTTCCTCGAAGTATTTCGCAACGAACATCTTCGGCTTTTCCATAAAGCTCCCTCTCGGTCATTCCCCTCACATCAAGACACACCCATCGCACGATAGTCATTCGGTCACCAACGAGCAAAGCCCATGCCATTTCACGCACCCCATGCCACGGCAAGGACCCTGTTTTCGCTCCCATCGTCGGGCTCAGGATTGTCCATCTATAACCACCTGTAGAGATTGGTCTTATAAACAACAAACGAACACGTGCGAATCCTCTCTGTCCACCTGAACCGAAAGAAAAGCGGCAGGGTAATCATGCGACCGGTTTCATCGAGTAGCAGATGCGCGCCGAAAATTGTAAGGCGATTACTCAAAATGTTCTTGACACGGCCAAACGCCAAATGATACAAATGCTCTGGATCTTTCATTGAGACCTTGTCTCTATCCTCCCTGTCCCTTGATTTCCGGGTGACATGCGACTTTACGGAGGCAATGCACGTCATGAAATCGTTTAACAAGAAAGGCGACGCGGGAACAACCAGGCTGCTTTTCGGGCACAGTGTCCCCAAACATTCGCCGCGGCCGGAGGCATATGGAGTCGTCGACGAGGCGAATAGTGCGCTCGGGCTGGCCCGGGCCCTTCTTAACGACAAAGAGATCAAAGGCATCGTGCTCGACATCCAAAGAGACCTTTTCACGGTGGGCGCAGAGCTGGCCGCCCTCCCGGACGAAGCTGGCAGGCTGAAAGTCCGAATCTCGAGGGAGCACGTTCTGAAGCTGGAGCGTTTGATCGAAAACCATGAAACCCTGTTCGAAATGCCTAAAGCATTCGTGACGCCGGGAGAGACCGTCGCCTCGGGAGCGCTCGACCTGGCCCGCTCTATTGTGCGCCGGGCCGAACGCCGAGTCGTGAAACTTGTCGACGAGGGCGAGGTCAAAAATCCGGAAATATTGCAGTATTTCAACCGCCTGGCGGATTTGTTGTTCACGCTGGCGAGGTATGAGGAGGCGAGCAAGAAATCGGGCTGACCGGCGTCACGGAATGCCCCTCACCCTGCCCTCTCCCGGTGGGAGAGGGACAACCGGATTGGCGCCCTCTTTCGGTGGGAGAGGGTTGGGGTGAGAGAGAACGACACAGCGGAAACTCAAGGCTCAGTTTAAGCGCAAGATCCAAGCCTTACTGAACGTGGAAGGGAGATAACCCAATGGACCTGCAACTCAAGGATAAAGTGGCAATCGTGACGGGCGGCGGCCGGGGGATCGGCCTGGCCATCGCGGCAAGCCTGGCCGAAGAGGGCGCGCACGTGGCGATCGCCGAGATCGACGAGGAAACCGCCCAGAAAGCCGCCGGAGAAGTTCGAAAGCTCGGGGTCAAATCCATCGCCGTGAAGACCGATGTCACCGGCCCGGCGAGCGTCGAGGCCATGGTCACGCGGGTCGAGGCCGAACTCGGACCGGTTCAGGTATTGGTGAACAACGCCGCCAAGCTGCCCGCGTTCCTCACGTTTGTTGAGGAAAAAAACAGCGGCCAGCGGGATGAGTATTGGGGCAAAGTCGTCGAGGTCTGTTACCACGGAACGGTCAACTGCACGGCGGCCGTCATCGAGGGCATGTACGAGCGCGGCTACGGCAAGATTGTCAATCTCGCCTCGGACGCGGGCAAGGTGGGCGAGCCGCGCCAGGCCGTGTATGCGGGCGCCAAGGGCGCCATCATCTCGTTCACGAAATCCATTGCGAAGGAGGCAGGCCGCTACGGCGTCAATGTGAACGCCGTCTGCCCCAGCATGACCAAAACCGAGGCCGTCAAGGGCATGCTCTCGGAAGACTTCGAGAAGAAGGTGGTCAAGGCGTATCCGTTGCGCCGTCTCGGCGAACCCAAGGACATCGCGAACCTGGTCGTCTTCCTCGCCTCAGACCGCGCCTCGTGGATCACCGGCCAGGCCATCAGCGTCAACGGCGGCTACGCCACGGCGTGAATCGGCACAGCCGCAACCGAAGCCCCTCTCCCTTCCCTCTCCCAGTGGGAGCGGTTTGGGGCGAGGGTAAAACGCGACAGGAATTTGCGATTTTCAGGTTGAGTGCCATAGGGGGTACGCAATGTCCGACAAGCGTTTCTCACTTGAGGGAAAGGTGGCGGTCGTCACCGGCGGCAGTCGCGGCATAGGCCGCGCGATCGCGCTGGAGTTTGCAAACGCCGGCGCCGATGTCGTCGTCGCGAGCCGTAAGCTGGACGCCTGCCAGGCCGTTGCCTCCGAAATAAAAAAGCTTGGCCGGCGCTCGCTCGCCGTCGCGGCTCACACCGGCAAGCCCGATCAACTCGAGCGCCTCATGGATGAAACGCTCAGGGGCTTCGGCAAGCTCGATATCCTGGTCAACAACGCGGGCACGAATCCCCATTTCGGCCACATCATGGACATCGAGCGGGGCGCGTGGGACAAGACGTTCGAGGTGAACCTGGACGGCGTGTTCTTCCTCACCCAACTCGCCTTCAACAAATGGATGCGCGAGCACGGCGGTGTGGTCATCAACATGGCGTCGGTCGCCGGGCTGAGGCCCGCTCCCATGACGGGCGCGTACTGCGTCACGAAGGCCGCGCTCATCATGCTCACGCAGGTGCTGGCCGCTGAACTCGGCGCGTACAACATCCGGGTGAACGCAATAGCGCCCGGCTTCATCAAGACCGACATGAGCAAGGCGGTCTGGACGAGCGATTTGTTTCAAGAACGTTCGAAGGCTTTTCCCATACCGAGGCTGGGTGAGACCGATGACATCGTGGGGGCCGCGCTGTATCTAGCCTCCGATGCGTCGGCCTTCATGACGGGAGAGACGATAGTCATTGACGGCGGCGCGAGGCATGCGGGTTAGAACGGGAGAGAATGAAATGGCGAAGATAAAGATAGACCTTGACCGCAGAATCGGAACCATCAACCCCAACATTTATGGCGGCTTCATCGAACACCTGGGCCGGTGCATTTACGGCGGAATCTATGAAGAAGGTTCTCCCTTGTCCGATGAGCGCGGCTTCCGCAAGGACGTGCTCGAGGCGATGAAATCGCTTCGGCTGCCGAACCTGCGCTATCCGGGCGGCAACTTCGTCTCCGGCTATCACTGGCTCGACGGCGTCGGCCCGAAGGAGAACCGGCCCAGGAAGAAGGATCTCGCATGGGGAACGGTGGAATCGAACCGGTTCGGCACTGACGAGTTCATTGAATACTGCCGCGCCATTGGGACTGAACCGTTCCTGTGCGTTAACCTGGGCACGGGCACGCCGGAGGAGGCGGCGGCCTGGGTCGAATACTGCAACAGCACGGACGATTCGTATTACGCCAACATGCGCCGAGCGAACGGCCACCCCGAGCCGTACGACGTGCGGTATTGGGGACTTGGCAACGAGATGGGCGGATTCTGGCAGATATGCGCCAGGAACGCGGAGGATTATGCGAAGGTGGCGCTTGAGGCCGCCAAGATGATGCGCTGGGTGGACCCCTCCATAAAGCTCGTCGCGGTCGGCTACCTCTTTCAATCGGACACGCCTGAATGGAATCTTAAGGTCCTGGACAAGCTGGCCGGGTTTGCGGATTACATCGCGCTTCACATCTATGTCGGCAATTATGATTATTACTGCAATGTCGCCTCCCCCGTTATGGCTCAGCGATTGATCGACGTCTTCAACGCCACGATAACCGTTGCGCTCGCCGAGAAGAAAACGCCCAGGACCGAGATAGCGATGGACGAATGGAACGTCTGGTACCGCACCTTCGGCGAGGGACTGGAAGAGCGCTACAATCTGTCCGACGCGCTGGCCGTGGCCGGGTTCATCCATGTGATGCACCGCAACTGCGCCAGCGTCACACTCGCCAATCTGGCGCAAATGGTCAACGTGATCGCCCCCATCGCCACGAGCAAGGACCGCATGTTGCTGCAGACCATCTATCACCCGCTGAAGCTTTATCGTGACCACAGCCTGGATGTTTCGCTCAACGCGTTCGTCGAATCGCCGACGTTTCAGGCAAAGCTGTTTAATGCGCTGTTCTCCTCTGGCGAGAGCGCGCCGGTGGAGACCGTCCAACATCTCGATGTTTCCGCGACGATTGACGAAGCCGGTTCCCGCCTGAACCTCGCCGTCATCAATCGTCACAAGGACGACGCCCTCAAGACCGAAATCGAACTCATCGGCTTCGAGCCTGAGAAAACGGCGACGGTCTTCGAGATCAATGGCCCGGGCGTGGACGCAGAGAATTCCTTTGAGAAACCGAATGCCGTCAGGACCGTCGAGAAATCGTTTTCGAGCGCATCATCCAGGTTCAAGTATGCGTTTCCCGCTCATTCAGTCACACTGCTGAAACTGACGCGTTCATGAAATAAATCCTTGAAGGAGGCGACACCGATGTTCCAGCCGGATAGCACCCCAATATTCGCGCATATGGACCGGATGCATCATTACGCCGTGAGATGCGGCGGGGCGCGGGAGGAAGCAGGGAGCGTTGTGTTCGACGCCGTTCTCGAACACGGCCAGCCGCTTTCGTTCGTCGTGACGCCGATAACTCCTCAGATTGTCAGGATTCGATACAACGGCGCGGGAGGCGCTGTGGAGCATGAGACCCCGTTCACTTCGACGCCCGCGCTGCCCCCGGTTCGAACAAGACTTACCGAAGACAAGGAATCATACGTTCTGAAAGCTGGCGCGGTGACGGTGCGCATTCGGAAATCGCCCTGGCAAATGTCAGTCTCATCAGGCGGCAAGACGGTCTTCCAACAGGAAGTGCTGGATCGCGGGTTCACGATTCTGGTCACCTATCCGACCGGATACTCGGAGAGCGCAGACGGCGCCGTTCGCGCGCACGAGACGTTCTCGTTCGAGCCCGATGAATGCCTGTTCGGGCTTGGACCGAAATACATGAGCGTGAACAAGCGCGGCGAGCGAGCGGTAATGTGGTGTGCGGACACCAGCGGCACGACCACGACCGAGCTTTCCTACATCAGCATTCCCTTCTTCATGAGCAGCCGTGGCTACGGCTTCTTCTTGAACTGCGGCGAGAAGAGCATCTTCGAGTTGGGTTCGTATTCCACTGTCTCTGGCAGCGTGTGGGTGGATTCGCCGCTCATGGATTACTACCTCATACTCGGCGCGACGCCCGCTGAGATACTCAAGGGCTACACGCTGCTGACCGGCAGGCCGGCGGTTCCGCCGAAATGGGCGTTCGGGGTGTGGATGTCTCGCTGCATCTATATGGAGAGGCCCACCGTCGAGGCCGTCGTGAAGCGGATGCGCTCGCTTGATATCCCCCTCGATGTCGTCAACGTGGACCCCGCCTGGCT
Source organism: uncultured bacterium (assembly GCA_964510165.1). Taxonomy (GTDB): domain Bacteria; phylum Abyssobacteria; class SURF-5; order SURF-5; family SURF-5; genus CAZEBC01. Next base: position 1,631 of record CAZEBC010000140.1, on the reverse strand, counting down.
CAAGGCATGGGACACGCGAAGACAGCCGGGCTGCGAGTTCGAGTGGAACACGGAGCGGTATCCCGACCCCGAGGGCTTTATCCGCACACTCGGTGAAAACCATGTGCGCCTGTGCCTGTGGGAGAATCCATACGTGCCCGACCACACCGACTTCTACGAGGAAGCAAGAACGAAGGGATACCTGGTGAAGAATCCGGACGGCTCAGTAGCCGAGCCCACCCATCCGATGTGCGCCGATATGGGCATCTTCGATTATACGAATCCGGAGGCCGTCGAATGGGTAAAGAACATCCACAAACGGCTGCTGCGACAGGGTGTCGCCGCGTTCAAGACCGACTATGGCGAGAGCATTCCCGAGAACGTCATCTTTCATAACGGCAAGACCGGCCGCGAGATGCACAATGTCTATCCGCTACTCTATAACAAGGCGGTCTTCGAGGCTATCGAGGAAGAACAAGGCGAGGCCGTGGTGTTCGGAAGGTCGGGTGCGCCCGGCTCGCAAAGATATCCGATCCAGTGGGCGGGCGACTCGCAGTGCAGCTACGCCGGGATGGCGGGCGCGTTGAAGGGCGGACTCAGCTATGCCATGTCCGGCGGCGCGCTGTGGAGCCACGACATCGGCGGGTTTGTCAATACCGTCGAGCCCGACCGGCCGCCGACACCTACCTTATACATTCGATGGGCGCAGTTCGGCCTGCTCAGCCCGATCGCGCGATTCCACGGGATGAGTCCGCGCGAGCCGTGGGAGTACGGAAAGGCAGCGGTCGAGATCGTGCGCAAGTTCGCGCTCCTGAGGATCCGGCTCGTGCCGTACCTGTACTCATATGCGCACGAGGCCAGCCAGACCGGCATGCCGCTGATGCGTCCCGTGTATCTGGAATTCCCCGACGACCCGCATGCGCCGTCCGAAGAGCTTGAGTACCTGCTCGGACGCGAGCTGCTTGTTGCCCCCGTTTTCAACGACGCGGGCGATGTGACCGTGTATCTGCCGCCGGGGAGGTGGTATGAGTTTTGGCAGGGCGCTGTGCATGAAGGCCCGAAATTCCTTGAGCTTAATGTGCCGCTCGACAGCATGCCGATCTTTGTGCGGGGCGACTCGATCCTGCCGCTTGGCCCGGAGGCGCAGTCTGTGGACCAGCAGTCATGGGCTGAGTTGCAGATTCGCATGTACCTGGATACGCGCGCGGAGTTCTCGCTTTGTAATGGAAACGTTGTGGTGAGATTCGAGGCGTCGAGAAGCGGCAGAAGCATCAAAATGAATATCTCATCCTCGAATAGGAAATATGATATCGTCTTCCACGGCATTGGAGACGTGAAGGCCGTGAAGAGTTTCGGGGCTGTCTCGAAGCTGAAATGGAAATCCGGAAAGAGGTTAACCCGCGTCTCGCTCCAGTCCGACGGTCCGGTCCGGCTGACACTCACCCCTTCTTGACGGACAGGCGAAGCCGCAAACCAAAGGGTCGAAACTCGTCTTTGCCTGTACGAGGCTCACGACGGTGATTTGCGGATTTCGGGGGACGTGCGGCGCTCGAGCGAACAACCCGCGACTCAATTCGCTCACGCCGGCAGCCAGCGGCCGATTCCGGAATCGAGCGCCGTCTCATACAGCCGCCGCGCAACCACGGCGTCCT
>CAZEBC010000139.1:0-10695 GCA_964510165.1 uncultured bacterium | reverse complement strand
TGCTTCCCGCGACACTGGCGCTCTGCATTCTCCTTGCGGCGACTGCCGTCGCGCAACCCGCGCAATACCAAAATCCCACCTCGATCCCGGTAAACGAAAACCCGCGCGCCGTAGTGGTTACCCGTGACGGCGCGTATGCATATGTCGCCAACTTTGGTTCGGACAATCTCAGCATCATAGACCTTGCAACGAAAGCCAAACTCACCGATATCGCTGCAGGGGACGGGCCCTCTTCGCTCGCCATCGCGAGCGACAACTCGTTTCTTGCCGCCGCCAATTTCCTATCGGGCGATGTGTGGCTCATAAACCCTGAGACCGATACCGTCGAATCGCGAATTCAAGTGGACGACGGCCCTCTATCGATGGCCCTGTCCGGGGATAACGCCACCCTATTCGTCGCCAATCTCATGGGCCAGAGCATCACCGTAATCAGTACCAGGCAGAGACAAGCCACAACCGCATTCCCTCTCGACGATTATCCACACGACCTCGCCATCTCCCCGGACGGCAAGCTCCTCTTTGTCGCGGTACGCGAGAAAGCGGCGGTGCTCGTCCTCGATTCGGGCACAGGCGCGATTGTTGAGGAAGTCGCGGTCGGCGGATTCCCGCGAGCCGTGGCAATCTCGCCGGACGGCGCACGACTATACGTCGCCGATCATGACGGCAGCAGGCTTGTTGTAATTGACACTGAAACCCTATCAGTCAAAGGTGAGCTGCACATTGGCCAGACGCCCTTTGACATCGCCATGGATCAGAAGGGCTCCACGCTCTTCGTGATCAACAAGGAGAGCGACACCCTGCGCGTTACCGATCCCTACGACATCGCTCATTCCGATATCGCGGTCGGAAAGGCTCCCACACACCTCGCGCTGGTCCCGGGTTCCGACATCGTTCTCGTGACCGCTAGTGAATCGGATGCGCTTTACATCTTGCAGCCGGAGGGATCTGAAACCGGCGCAAAGGAACTCGGGCGCCCGCCCCAGAGTCCGCCGCTTCCCGCCAAGGAGCGCGTCGAACCGGACGAAACCGGCGCCTCCGAGAAGGAGCCATCCACACTCCCCGCAGCACCGACCGAGACTGAGGCGACCGACGCAGCGTCGCTACAACCCCGGCTCGAACCGTCACAAACTCGTGCCTCGGCATCGGCAGAGCCGATCTCCCCTGAGTTTGGGGTCAAAGAAGCGTTACCACATCCACCTCTGTCGGAACAGACTGAGGCGGAACCCGTTCCTGCAAGGGAACCAAGCAAGCCGCTTGCCGCCAAGCCGGAGCAACTTCTCATCTCGCGACTCGTGCCGCCGCTCGAACAGGAAATGAAGATCGAAGGCGAAACGGTCGGCGGCGTGAAGATTCAAGCACTTGCCGCCCTCATCGTGAACGAGGACAGCCACGACATCAGCGTCATGGATATGCGCGCCCACGAAATCGTCTCGAAATTCCGCCTGAGAGACCGTCCTGAAGGACTGGCCGTTGACCCGCTGTCCAACCGTCTCTACATAACAATGCGCTACGAGAATTCGCTGCTGGTGGTCGATGCCGAGACGGGAAAAGTGCTCTCCCGGACCCCGGTAGGACTCTATCCTCGCGCAGTGGCCCTACACCCGAACGGGAAGATTGTGTACGTCGCCAATGATGAGGATTCCACCATATCCGTCCTCGCCATGCCGGAGGCCGAAGTGGTTTCCACCGTCAAGGTCGGCGCCGGACCGATAGCGTTGGCGCTCTCATCCGACGGAACACGCCTCTACAGCGCCGACAGATACTCGGGCGCCGTCTCAATAGTCGATACTGAGGCCAATAAAGTGGTATCGACGATCAAAGTCGGTCGCTCACCCAAGGCGATCTCGCTCGGGCCCGATGGAAAGTTGTATGTCGCCGATTCCATAGAGGACAGAGTCACCACCATCCAGGGCGATTCGGTGGTTGGCGCTCTGCCGGTCGGAGACCGGCCCGAAGCGCTCGCGCTCTCGCCAGATGGAAGGACCCTCTACTGCGTCAATTTTTTCTCGCAGACCCTCTCGGTCATCGATACCGACACCTTCAAGATCGTCGGCGAACTCCCCTTGGGTAACGGCCCAAGCGGTGTAATGGTCAGCCCCGATGGCCGATATATTTATGTTTCCAACCGCTTTGACAACAATGTTTCCGTGATCGCGACAGAAGGGCTCAACGTGCTCGATACGATTGAAGTCGGAAGCGGTCCGACCAAGATGACTCTGTACGCCGCTGGCGTGTCGCGTTGATCCAATTGGGGCAACACAAATGCGCACCATCACTATGCGCCCTCGCGCCGCTTACAGACGCGTGCTCTGCGCACTGATCGCACTTGGTGCTTGTCTGCTCCCGGGTGAATCTTCGGCATGGGGACCACGCGCTCATCGCGAAATCGCCGAACTCGCTCTTGACGCGCTTCCCGCCGAATACTCCGCTCGGCTCAGCCCATACAAGGATGATCTGCTCCGGGGCGCGTCAGAGAAGAAACCGCAGCAGCCCACCAAGGCCTCAATTAGTCCAAGCATTGGCTCGCAAATCGCCCCAGATATCCAGCTTCTCATGCTAATCCCCCACAACGTCGAAATATCACATTACTTCGCGTTCCGCCTCGGACAAATTGGCTCGGCAGTGGCCGAATCCACATTGCCCCTTGCATGCTCGAGCTCGACTGACACGGCGCTCCTGGCCGACTTCGAGAATGATATCGACGCCGACCTTGACACCTTTAAGAAGTTCCTGCTTCCGGCTCCCTTTTCCCTGACTTATCCGGCAAACTATCTGGACCGTCTCGCAAATGACTCCCGTCTTTCCGAGAACTTCGTAAGAACACGATACCTGGCGGGCGACGGATATCCAGCATGCCGAAACGATATTGTAACGCCGGCTTTCAAGCGGGCCGTCGAGACGGTCGCGACCGTCTGGTATACCATTCTCTCCAATGAACCTGCCTCCCTTGCCGCTTCGATGTCGGCACGCGTGAGTTATTATGCCGAGCAGATACGCTTCTCTTCGCAGAACAATTATCCCGATGATGTGTACTCCGCGCTCGTCGCCTTGAAACAGGAAGGTAGACGAATCCCGCTTACCCCTTCATTTGTTGGAAACGAGTTTTTTGACCTTCCTTGTGGCATTATCACCCACCAGATCTATGAACTTGCCGCCTCGGTGGATTCGCAATCTTCGGCCATAGCTCAGCGCGCGAGAGAATGTGATGAGGCGACTGCCCGCAAGACCGAGGAGGAGAACGGGTTCAAGAAACGACATGTCCCGCGTCATTTGTACGGGCGCGAGGGCAAAGAGCCGAACATATATCTGTATCAGCACAAGTCCGGATTACTCAAGTTGACGAGCCACGTCAAGGACCTGGGACCGGATTATGTGCTCCTTAACTATGAGCCGATCAAGAAGATCACGAGGGAGAAAGTCGTTAGGAAGGTAAAGGGTGAGCCGGAGGTCGAGGAGTTCGACCTCGAAGAGATCATTCGTTTCTACGCCAAGGATTACGGAGTCTCACCGGCGCTTGTCAAAGCCGTCATCAAGGCCGAATCCAATTTCGACCCCTACGTCGTCTCGAGCGCCGGCGCTAGAGGCCTGATGCAGCTCATGCCCCCGACCGCGGAAGAAATGAACGTGCAGGACATATTCGATCCGAGCGACAACATCGGCGGAGGCGTGCAATATCTCTCGCGGATGCTCGAGCTTTTCAACAACGACCTCAACCTCGCGCTCGCCGCGTACAACGCCGGACCCGGCAATGTCCTGCGGTATGGCGGAATCCCCCCGTTCAAAGAGACCAAAGCGTATGTGCCTCGAGTACTCAAGTATTACGAAGATTACAGGAACGATCCCTCACCCGTCAAACTGAAGGTGGCGCTCAACAAGAAGCCCAAGATGGACTACCTGCCCGAAACCGAGGTCGTCGAAGAAGTGGAAGTCGTCGAGATGATCTCTTCTCCCCCGGTTCCGGAGCCGACGGCCTCACCGGGCGAAGTCATAGTCTATCTGAAAAGCGGCTACAATATGCGAGGCACAGCATATGAGAAGACACCCAACGGAATCAGGCTTCAAATGAAGAACGGTTCCATTGATATCCCTGAAGATCGCATAAAAAAGATAAGTTGATGCTGACTTCAACCATTTCGTGCAAGTTCCTTGCGATTCTCCTTATCTCTCTACCAATCCTTACCGGTTGTGGACCTCAGCAGAAACCGCTCTCGCTCAAATTGTGGGAATATCCGCGTTGGCGCGAGACGCCTGATTCAATCGACAGGTTTTTTTGGGTGCGCCAACAGGCGGCCGATTTTGAACGCAATCATCCCGGAGTTTCCATCGAACTCACCGAACTCAGTTGGGAACATGGCGAGGACAAAAAGCGCATCGCCATATCCGCAGGTGTAGGCCCCGACATTATCACCGGCACACTACCCGTACAGCTTGTCGAGAGCAACCTTGTAGAGCCGATTGACGACTACATGAACGCGGAGGAACGGGCCGATTTCCTCTCGCCCGCGCTTGACGCGCTCACGTACGACGGCATGGTGTATGGCTGGCCGTGGTACCTGACAGGAAACGCCATGTTCCTCAACCTCGATTTGTTTAGGCAACTCGATGTCGCGCTTCCCGGCCACAATTGGACCACCGCCGAGTTCCTTGACTGCGCGCGAAAGCTGACGCGTGACATTAATGGAGATGGAGTCCCGGATATCCATGGCTTCGGCTTTCTCATAAGGCCCGGCGACACCGCCGTGTGGCCGTTCCTCTTTGCGAACGGCGTCACCTTCAAGGAAGAGGCCGAACCCGCCGCCGGAATCGCTTTCCTCCACGGCCTCATCCATAAGAGCAGTGTTTCGCCCATCCAGTGCGCCGCGTGGGACACGGAGGCCCTGTGGCAGCGGTTCGCGCACAGGCGTGAGATCGCCATGGCGCCATGGGGTGTATGGGCGATCCCGAAATTGCGCTCGATGGGCGATTTCAATTTCGCCGTCCTTCCGTTTCCCTCAATTGACTCTCCTCTCTCAGCCCCGAGGCGGGCCTTCATCGGCGTCTCCGGCATTTTCGTGCTGAAACAGCAGGACGAAGCGAAACGCTCACTCTGCATGGACTTTGCCAGGTTCTTGGTCCGGCCCGAGGCCCAAAAAGACCTCGCGCAATATGGCGTGTTCCCATCGAGGACATCGGCTGGCAACATCTATGAGGATGACCGGCCCATGGCGGAGACTCAGGCAATAATCGAGCGAGGCCAAACCGTTCCCCAACATCCTGAATGGTCAAAGATAGACGAGGACTTGCAGCGCGCATTTCAATTGGCTCTGCTGGGTGAAAAACCGGCGCAGGCCGCGTTGTCCGACGCGATTGCACACGCACGACAAACCCTGAACACAAGAGCGAGGACCGGTGGAGAGAGCAAGGCGGTGAAAACCAACCGAATCCTCATGTTAGTCCTGACGGTGCTTGTTGTCGCAGCGGTATCCACCCCCGCAATGCTATTCTTCGCTCGGCGAAAAGGCGCGAACGCGGCCTCCGCCTTTGGATTCCTCTTGCCAGCCTTGGCAATCTTCGCGGTGTTCCTGCTGTTTCCACTGGCATGGGTGACGGCGCTTTCGTTTCAAAAATACTCCATCGCGGACGGAAGTGGAACATGGACCGGCCTCGGGAACATGCGCGCAGTCTTTCATGACGCGGCATTTCTTCGGGCCTCCCTGAATACGATCGTATACACAGTTGTGGTCGTGCCCGCAAGCACGCTTTCGGCTCTCGTGGTCGCCAGCCTCATATATCCGCTTTCGGAGCGGGCGAGAGCGTTCTTTCGGGGTGCCTACTACCTGCCCGGCGTGGCTTCCGTTGTCGTCATTGCAATGGTCTGGCGCTGGATGTTCAATGAAGACTTCGGCCTGCTCAATCAATCGCTTGGCTTTTTCGGCCTCCCGGGGGTCAGATGGCTGACCAGCCCGCATGTGGCTTTGTGGAGCGTGATACTGACAAGCATCGCCAGGCCGCCCGGCGGACCAATACTCATCTACCTCGCCGCGCTCGATGCAATACCGAAGTCTCTGTACGATGCCGCCGAAATGGATGGGGCCGGGTCGCTGAAGAAGTGGTGGCACGTCAGTGTTCCTCTCCTGAGGCCGACTACACTGTTCATCGCGCTGACAATAACTATCGCATCGTTCCAGGTGTTCACACAGGTATTCATCCTCACAGACGGCGGGCCGGGATACGCGACCGAGGTTATCGCCCACAGGATTTATACAACGGCGATCAGAGACTTCGATTTCGGGCTGGCATCCGCCATGTCGTTCCTCTTATTGGGCGTCATCGCATTGGCATCGGCTTTGCAATACAGGTTCTTCAGGTCCGAGGTCGAATATTGACCTGGCAAAGATACTATGAGACACGTGAGAATGGGCATTCTGACGCTCGGAGCCATGATCTCCGTCTTTCCCATGCTCTGGATGGGATACACCTCGTTCTGGCCGGCTGAGGACTTCGAGGTCTTTCAGTCAGTGATCAGCCCCCATTTGACAACCGCAAACTACGCGAACCTGCTCCTGAACGCTCCCATAGCGCGATGGACGCTGAACTCATTCGTCATTTGCGCCGTCATCACACTCGGCCAGCTTCTTTTCGACAGCATGGCCGGCTATGCCTTCGCGCGAAAGCGGTTCCCTGGCCGCACCCCGCTCTTCTGGCTGATGATGGGAACCTTGATGATCCCGGTTCATATCCTTATAGTCCCGCTGTATATCATGATGGTGAGGCTCCACCTCGTGGATACATTGTGGGCCGCCATATTGCCCGGGCTGGCCGGCCCGTTCGGAATCTTCTTCATGCGACAATACATGGTGACGATACCGACCACCCTTGAGGAAGCCGCCCGGATAGACGGGTGCACCGAGTTTCAGATTTTTCAACGGATCATTCTGCCTGTTTCCGCGCCCGCGCTCGGGGTGCTCGCCGTCTTCCTCTTCATTTCGAATTGGAATTCGTTCCTCTGGCCACTGCTGGTGCTCAACAGCGCCGAGTCCTATACGCTCACGGTGGGTCTTTCCACATTGCAGGATAAACACGCGCTCGATTACGGCTTGTTAATGGCGGGCGCAGTCGTCGCGTCGCTGCCCATGTTCGGGGTGTTCCTATTGTTCCAACAGATGTTCGTGCGAGGAGTACGAGCAGGCGCACTAAAGGGGTGAAACAAGGAGTGTTCAATTGATTCGCAATGGTTTCTTTTCATTGACAGTTTCATTAGCCAGCCTTCTCTTCATAGTGTGTTGCGCGAGGCAAGAACTGCAACAAGCTATCCTGCCTGAAACCGAACCGATCACAGTGTCGGAGGATATCTATGCCATTCCGACCGCAAACCAGGAGATCGCACAGATTGAGCCGACTCTCGAGCACAGCCTTGTGCCGCCGACTTCGGCGGTAGAAACGCCGAAACTGCCGCCGCAGCCCGAACCTAAACCCAAGCCAACCGTTCCGGTGATCGAACCGAGAAAGGTCGAGCCGCGCAAGGCATACGTCGAGCCTATCCTCAGGGTGCGAATTTTGGGTGACGCCTCGGCAATCACCGTCAAGGGTGACCGCGGGCTGGCCTTGAGCTTCGGCCAAAATGTCATGAAGGTGGAGCCGAATTCGCACATCACGTTCAGGCCAAGAAGCGCGCGGGTCTCGGTGCACCGGTACGCCGTCGGCGTGGCGACCTTCAAGGGAGAGGAATACGACCGGGCGCTCAAATCGGCCGAAAAGTGGAAGAACGAAGGTTATACCGTTCGGCTCATAAGGGCAGGCGGGCCCCTGGTGCAAGCTGACGGCTCGATTGCCGACACCACGCTCTATTGGGTGGCGCTTGGGATGTTTAAGGACAGAAGGGCCGCCGAGGAGTTCCGCGACAAACTGTTCCGGCGCGGAGCGTCATGCTGGGTCATTGATGAAAGCGTTCTCAACCCGAGGGGAAACATCGAGCTGGTCGACGGGAACGGCAATCCTCGCGCCTACGCCAATTCGCACGTCACCGTTACGAGCGGCTCTCCCATAAAGATTCTGGATGTGCCATTCGGCGCCGGCTTCTGGGGATCGAGCAACAACGAGGACCGGATTTTCTCAGGACCCATAGAGATAATAGTCGACCAGAAGGGAAAACTGGCCGCAATTAACAAGCTTGCCCTGGAAGAATACGTCAAAGGGATAGTGCCGGTTGAAATTAGGCTCACCGCTCCCGACGAAGCGCTGAAGGCCCAGGCCATCGCCGCACGTACCGAGGCCCTGGCAAAGCTCGGAATACAGCACCTCTATGACCCATTCGACTTCTGCGCCTCGCAGCATTGCCAGGAGTTTGGCGGGCTTACCCGGCGTACGACCAGAACCGATGCCGCCGTCAATGCCACTCGTGGCCAGGTGCTCATGTACAACGGCTCGCTCATCGAGGCCGTATACTCCGCCAATTGCGGCGGCCATACCGAGAACAACGAAGATGTATGGAGTTCCAGCCCAAATCGGGCGCTCCGCGGAGTCTCGGACCTCTATTCGAATCCCGACTCATTCCATTTCCCGCTTCCCAGTTCGCAGCTTGATCTGTGGCTCAAACGAACTCCCCGCGCCTATTGCTCCGACCCGCGCGTCGGCAACCAGAACAATTTCCGTTGGAGAGTCAGATACTCGCCAAAGGAAATGGATGCTGTGGTGAATAGGCACCGCAGCGTCGGCTCTGTAAAGGATATCAAGATTCTCCGCAGAGGGAAATCGGGCCGCGCCCTGCAGATAAAGATTACCGGCAGCCGCGATGTCGCGGTAATTAATAAGGAACTCCAGATAAGGCGCGCGCTCGGCGGACTGAAAAGCTCGATGTTCATCATCGAGATACCCCGCGATTCCGCGGGAAGACCAACCTCCTTCACGTTCTATGGCGGCGGATGGGGTCACGGCGTCGGCTTGTGCCAGGCTGGCGCCGAGGGAATGGCGCTCCGCGACTACAAGGCGCTTGAAATCCTCAAACACTATTTCTCAGGGGCCGAGGTCAAGCAATTGTATGACTAAGCAATCCATCAAGCTCGGCGTCACGCGCCTCCTCGAATCGGAACTCGACATCCTTGAAGGCGCGCGCGCGGGCTTGATAGCCAATGCCGCCAGCGCCGACGAGCATGGAACGCCGACGGCCTCGCTCCTATTGCGCGCGGGCGTTGACCTGCGCTGCATCTTCACGCCCGAGCACGGCTTCAGCGCCACATTCTCGGCAGGCGAGAAGATTTCCGATTCAATCGAACCCGCCACGGGGCTGACCGTCATGAGCCTGTACGGCGAGACCCGTCAGCCAACTCCTCTGATGCTGCGCGATATTGACGCCCTCGTGTTCGACCTCCAGGACATCGGCACACGGTGCTACACATATATCTGGACGATGGCGCTCGCAATGCAGGCGGCCGCGCTGTTTGGCAAGCTGTTTGTCGTGCTCGATCGTCCAAACCCGCTCGGAGGCGTGGCCCTGCAGGGGCCTGTGCTGGATACCCGATTCGCCTCCTTCGTGGGAATGTATCCCATCCCGTTGCGGCACGGACTGACCACAGGAGAACTGGCGCTCCTTTTTAATCAACGTTTCGAGATAGGCGCGAACCTGGCCGTCATAAGGATGCAAGGCTGGCGAAGACGGCTATGGTTCACGGACACGGGACTTGAGTGGCTGCCCCCCTCGCCCGCGATTCTCACCCCGGAGACCGCCCTCTGCTATACCGGAACATGCCTGTTCGAGGGCGTGAACCTCTCGGAAGGGCGCGGCACAGCCTCGCCGTTCCGGCTGCTCGGCGCGCCTTGGCTGGACCCGACGCTTATCACCCGGCTCGACCAACAATGGACCGCGGGCTTCGCGCTGACACCCCAGCGTTTTGTTCCCAAATCATCAAAATATGCAGGAACTGAATGCACCGGCCTGGCAATAACCACTGTCGACAGGGAGACGGCGGACCCGATCGCGTTCGCGGTGGCATTGCTTTCGCTCATCGCCGCCCGACATCGCGAGCTTGAATGGAACGGGGCCCATTTCGATGCGCTTTCAGGCTCCGATTCCCTGAGACGCGCACTGTGCGGCGGCCTTCCTCCCAAAGCGATTTTCGAAGAGTGGAAGCGCCCGCTCGCGGAATTCGAAAAACTCAGGCAACAGTACTTCTTATATGAAGGATAGTTCTCGATGTCGAGCTTGATCGAAAAAGTCGGCGAGATGTTCATGGTCGGATTCTACGGAACCGACCCGAAAGCCGCAAGCGACCTCATCAAACGGTATCACGTCGGCGGCATCATACTCTTTTCAAGAAATATTCGAAGCGCCGCCCACCTCAAGGAGATGTGCGAACAACTGCAGCAATTCCGGCGGGAGGTGAACGACTCGCCCCTCTTCATCGCTATTGACCAGGAGGGTGGCTGTGTCGCCAGAATCACCGACGGCGTCACGGTGTTTCCCGGCAATATGGCCCTCGGCGCAATCGGCTCAGATGACCTTGCCCGTCAGGTGGGTGACGTTACCGGAGCGGAACTCGCCTCGCTCGGAATCAACGTGAACTTCGCACCGGTCCTCGATATCAACTCCAACCCGTATAATCCCGGCGTCGGCGCGCGCGCGTTTGGCTCCGACCCCACGCTCGCCGCACGGCTCGGCGCCGCTATGATACGCGGTATCCAACAAAACGGCATCCTCGCCGCCGCCAAGCATTTTCCCGG
>CAZEBC010000138.1:0-10892 GCA_964510165.1 uncultured bacterium | reverse complement strand
TTAAGATCGCCTGGTCCAACTCGCCGTCAATATTGTTTCTCTTGGACATCGAGAAATTGGAAGCAATCCGCATTGGATCGGATTTTTCCGCGAGCGTCATCGAGGATGATCCGAGAGACACACCCCTTGCGAACAAGTATGGCCGCCTCAGCGACAGCTTCGCCGCGGACGAAACTTGTGACTCCAATGCTTTTACAGCGTCCGGACGGCCATACTACTTGACAAACCCATTTTGCGGTAGTATAAGGACTTGTGCATTATCGGCTTGGGATTGATTCACTTTTCTCCGAGGTTCCGCGCTTTCAAAGGAGTCGGCCATGAGGGAAATGAGTCCAAAGACGTTGGAGAAGATGGGCAGGCTTGTCAACCGGATACTGGAACTCAGGGCTGAGGGCAGCGGGCGGCCGATTATCATAGGCCATCTGATAACTCAGAAATGCATGTGCAATTGCAGAAGCTGCCTGTGGAAACACAACGGCTGGGAGGACGTGCCGACCGACGCGATCAAGAGGTTCTATGCCCAGGCGGCCGAAGAGGAATTCCTCGCCGCCGCGATCTCGGGAGGGGAGCCGTTCTTGCGGAAAGACCTCGGCGAAATCCTCAAGTTCATCAAAGAAGAGGCCGACATGTCCATTCTTCTTTTCACGACGGGCTGGTTTCTTGAAGAGCGGATGGACGAGGCGCTTCCCCACATTGACATGCTGATGATGAGCCTTGACTCCGCCAGGCCGGAACGCCACGACGAAATCCGCGGACTGCCGGGATTGTACGACCGCCTGATGAGGGGTGTCGAGCTGGTGAAGAAGAAATATCCCGAACTGTCGCTGCAATTCAATGTGTGCGTCCAGAAGGGTATCGCCGCTGAAATCGACGACCTCATTCAACTGGCGAAAGCCAAGGATTTGCGGATATCCTTCGACGTCATCACCGAATATCGACACGGCGAGCGCGGCAGCCATTTTGTGGAGACCGACATGGGGCTGTCGCTGCCGGAAGTGCAGAGCGTGTGCGCCTACCTGCTCGAGAGGAAGCGTGGGGGCGCGCCCATCCTGAATTCCGAACTCTATTTCAAGTACTTCATGGACGGAAAACCGGGTTACAAGTGCCACCTGCCGAAGCTCGGCATGTGCATGGTTGACAGCCGCGGAAACGTCGAGGATTGCCTCAATCTTGACAGGCCGATCGCCAACATCCAGGACATGCCTCTTAAGGAGATCATGGAACTGCCGCGGTTCAAGCAGTTGCGAATAGACGCGGAGAAATGCTGTTCATGCAACTCGCCCACGATGGTTGACCTGTCATTCGCGTGGGAAGACCCCATGCGCGTTTTTGAGCCGGGTGGCATCGTGCTGGGATAGCTCGTTTATGGCTTCGTTCCGCTTAAGCCGGGCGCTTGAGCCGCTTATCGGGCTTCTGGATCGATCGTCCACTGAACCGAACGGCCAACCCGGTCGAGATCAAGACCGCACCCGCTTTCCGGAATTCCCGTGGGACCTGCGCACGCTCATTATTCTGTTTCCGGAGGATTCTCCATTCAGGTTCCTGAACCTTAACGCGACGCTCGGGCTCACCGGGATTTCATTTGACCAGGCCGACAAGTGGGTGGGGTTGGACCCGAAAGATGCGTTTGACCTACAGTTTTGCCTCGAGGGTAAAGACAGTCTTGCCACGTACAAGAGCTATCACTCCATTTCCCGGGACCTGTCGTACCGGACCGACGCGGTTTTTTTCAAGCTCGGCGAGCGCCTTCTCTTTGAAGGTCGGTGGCCGGAGTACCATATCCGGTATGCGCAATCGGAGGCTGATCTCGAGCTCTCCATGCGGCTTGATTCATGGCCGGGGTTTCACTGGTGGGCGTACTCTCCGCGAATTTATTGTCACTACACCTCGTTTTGCGATTGCCGTCTCGAGTGGCGATGGAAAGAAGCGCGCGGTTCGCTCTTGGCTGCTGCGCTTCATGACCACGGTTGGGGCAGGAATATGCTCCCCCTGCGCACGCCTCTGAAAGTTTTTCGTTACGAGGCGCTGCGCTTGCCCGGCGGCGATTTCGCCCTTTCACTTTGGACCGAAGGGCCGGCCAAACTGAAGCTCAAGAACCTGGGACTGATCCGGCGGGGGAGAGAGCCTGCTCTCTTCATGCGTCACTATGAATGCAGGGTTCTTGACTGGGAAGTTTTCGACAATTACGGGGGCCGTCCAATCCGTGTTCCGCGGCGGTGGGTGGGAACACAACGCGCCGAGGCCGCCGAGTTTGTGTACGAAGCGGAGCGCGCAACGAAACCCATGCCTATCTTCGGCGAAGGATTCCTGTACGGCTTCGACTATCGCGGGCGCATGACGGGCGCACGCATGCCGTCGGGAGAAGTAGAAGGCTCAGGTTACGCGGAACACTTGGGATTCGCCTGCAAATGACTCCGCGCGTACCATAGATGTTATCTAAGAAAATCGAGAGTATTCGGCTTACTCGTTTTCCACTCTGATCTCCATAAGGATTTCGCCCCAGCCGCCGTTGTCGAGCCCGACATCAACGCAGCGCACGCGATTGAAGGCGTACCTTGTGGGATCGAGACCGGCACCTATCTTGTCAAGAACTCTGAGGGCGAATGTCATCACGGGAGCGAGCGCGCCCGCGCAGATATGGGGCGGTCCTTCGCTGCACAGAAGCGCTCCGCTGCCGGTGAAGTAAAACTTGTCACCCGGCTTATGGTTCATCACGCAGCCATGCGATTTAAGGACTTCCACGACGACGCGGTAGCGCGCGAAGTCGGGCATTCGTTCGGCCACTTGGACGTTGCGAGGAACGGCTTTCCATTGTTCGAATTCCGAGTCGCTGTATCCGAGCATACCCTTGAAGACATCGAGAGACTTTTCATTCGACATTGCTATCTCCTTTCATATTCCACGGGTCGGAGTGGTGAAGCTACCCCATGAGCGGGGCGAGGACGGCGCGGTCGAAGTGGACCTCGTTGCGTTCGATGCGGTCGTCACGGACGCGGACGAAGTCCATGCCGTCGGCTTCGACGATGGGGCCGCCGTCGGGTTTCTGAAACGTGGCATGCCACAGGACGGCGCAGCCGTTTCTGTCATCGAAGAGGTAAGCTTCGCGCAGACTCCAGTGCATCTTCCAGTGCCCGAAGAGCTTGGTAAGATACCGGCGAAGCGCGTCAGAGCCTTTGACCGGTCCGCGGGTATTTGGGTCGACATAAGTGACGTCATCGGTGTACACGGCGACGACGCGATTGACGTCCTGTGTGTTCCACGCGCCCAGAAACTGTTCGGCCAATTGATACATGCGTTTCTCGTCCATGGTTTTTCCCTCCGCTTTCTTGTTGTTTGTTTACGTTTCTTCTTTTCCGCCGAGCGCAAGCCAGATTGCGCGGGACAACTCGTTGATTGCATCGAGGAGCTTGGTGCGCGCTTGTCCGGCGAGCCAGAGCCTCGCGTATTCCTGGCACGGCCCGAAAATGATTGAGACAAGCATTTCGGCGGGAACTTGTCGGAGCACTCCGGTGGCGACGCGCGGCTTGAGCCATTTCATGACTTCGGTCATGAATGCGCGATTCTGAACCGTAATGGCTTGTTCTGCGCCTGCCATAAATTCGGCGTGACGCATTTCCAAGAGGAAGCGAGCCCAGTCGGGGTGTTTTCTTATCCAAGCGAGGTGGTAACTCACGATGGCGCGGATGCCGGCCCGGGCGTCGGGGTGGCACCTGAGTTTCGCCAATAGGCCTTTTTGGTAGTCGCTGATTCCCTGCAGGTACACCGCAGCCGCAAGCGCCTCCTTGTCCCTGAAATGATGGTAGATGCTTCCGTTGCTTGCGCCGGAGCGAGAGCGGATGTCTTCCATGGTGGTTTGTGTGAAGCCGGTGTCGGCGAAGCATGCGAGCGCCGCCCGGATGATCTGAGTGCGTCGCGCGGCGGTATGCGAGTGTTTTGTATGTTTTGTGTTCGGCATGGTAGAATTATAATCTAGAATATAAGTCTTGTCAAGTGTGGGATGGGGGTTCAGGGTTCCCGGGGTTTAGGGTTGAGAGACAATGAAGAGAGAGGTTATCCACGATGGGGCTATGAGGCGCTTGACAGCGGGGATGGGATATGCTAGATTTGCCATACTAACTGGTCAGTATAGAATATGGCTGGAGAGATAGAGGAGAAGGAGAATGAAACATGAGCGGGCAAGGGGTGTATGAGCAACTGGCCGAGTATCTGAATTCGATGCCGATAGGCGCTCCCAAGGCAAAAGAACTGTTCGAGATTTTGAAGATTCTGTATACCGAGAAAGAGGCTGAGCTTGCGCTGAAGCTGCCGTTTCTGCCGATGGCGCTGGATGCGCTTGCCGAGCGCACGGGCATGGCCGAGGGGGAATTGAGGCCGATGCTCGAGCAGATGGCGAAGAAGGGGACGGTGTTTGTGGTGCTTGGCGGCGATGAGCCGCTATATCGGCTATTGCCGACGGTGGTGGGCTTGAGCGAGACACCATTCTGGGGCGGAAAGCGGTCGCCCGAGGCCGAGAAGCTGGCGCCGCTGTGGCTGAAGTACGCCCGCAGCGCGTTCTACCATGAAATCGGCGGGCTGTCGGACATGCCGATGACGCGGGTGATTCCGGTGCAGGAATCGATCTTGGATACCCGCAAGGTCTCGCCTTATGAGAGATTGGTGGAGAAAGTGAAGGAGACGACGTACCAGGCCGTGGCGCACTGTCCATGCCGGTTGATGCGGAAGTATGCGGGTGAGGGCGAATGTGAGCATTCGACCGAGAATTGCCTGCACTTCGGCAGCCTTGGCCGCTATATTGTCGCGAACGGAATGGCCCGCGAGATAACGGTGGACGAGACGCTGGAGATACTCAAGAAGTCGAACGAGGAAGGCCTCGTTCATATCACGGGCAACTATCAGGAGGAGATAGACACCATCTGCAATTGTTGCGCGGACGCTTGCATTTTCTTGACCGGCCTGCTGGTACAAGGTGAAAAGAACATGTTTGCGCGCTCAAACTTCGTGTCACAGATAGACCAGGATAGCTGTGTCGAGTGCGGGACTTGCGCCGAGCGGTGTCCGGTGGACGCAATAGTAGTGGACGGCGGACCCGCGCAGGTGGACGCGGGGAAATGCATCGGGTGCGGCGTTTGTTACCCGACATGTCCATCGGAATCGGTGTCGCTGGTCGAGAGACCGGAGGCGGAGAGAAGGCTGGTTCCGAGGCAGGGCGAGTTGGTGATGAAGGTGATGCAAGACAAGCAACGGGAGTTCAGGTTCTAACGAGCAGTGCTGAAGGGGGAGAGAAGAATGGGGAGCGGTGAGTGGAAATCTACGGCGTGCTGCATGTGCGGGAACAATTGCGGGATTGAGGTGCAGGTGGAGAATGACCGCATTGTGAAGGTGCGGGCGGACAAGAACAACCCGTTCAGCCGGGGATATGTCTGCAACAAGTCGTTCTATAATCCGCATTATCAGAGCCATAATCAGCGAGTGCTGTCGCCGCTGCGGCGCCGTTCGGACGGCTCGTTCGAGGCCATAGACTGGGATACGGCAACGGGCGAGGTGGCGGCAAGACTGAAGGAGATATTGGACAAGCACGGGCCGCGGGCAATTGCGTTCATGGGGGGTGGCGGCCAGGCAAACCATCTGGATGTGCCTTACGCCCTGTTTTTCATGCAGGCACTTGGCACGAAGTACATCTACAATCCTCTGGCGCAGGAGTACACGCAGAAGTATTGGATCAACGGCCAGATGTTCGGCAGCGAGAATCTGGATTTTCATTGTGACGAGCATCGGTGCGACGTTCTTCTGATAATCGGAGGCAATCCGTGGATGAGCCACGGCATCCAACGGGCGCGGCTGGTTTTGGGGGAGATATCGAGGGACCCGAATCGGACGCTGATAGTGGTAGACCCGCGCCGCCACGAGACGGCTGAGAAAGCGGATATGTATTTGCGGATAAAGCCGGGCACAGACGTTTACTTTTTGCTCGCCCTCATTAATGTGGTAGTAAGGGAGGGCCTGTGTGACGAGGAATACATCAAGGAACATACGAGCGGTTGGGCCAACGTGAAGTGGATTGCCGACCTGGTGACTCCTGAGCGGGCGGCGCCATTGTGTGACATCGAGGCAGGGCAAATCCGGAATGTTGCGCGCACATTTGCCAAGGCGAAGCGAGCGGCCACATATATAGACTTGGGGATTTATCACCAGATATACATGATGGAGAATGTGTATCTGGAGCGGGTTCTTCTGGCAATCACGGGCAACCTGGGCGTGCCTGGCGGCGTGACGTTTTCCGAGGGTTTCATGGACCTCGACCTGCCGGAAGGAGAGGCTGAGAAATGGAAGACGCGCGTGGCGGGCATACCAGCGATCAGGGGACTGTTCCCGCCGAATGCGCTGCCCGAGGAGATTCTCACGCCGGGCGAGGGGCGAATTCGCGCGGTGATCGTTGAGGGGAGCAACCCGCTGCGTTCGTACGCGGACACCAAGAAGTTTGAAAAAGCGTTCAGGGCGCTTGGCCTTCTGGTGGTGATAGAGCCGGCGATGAGCGAGACTGCCCATCTGGCGCATTACGTGCTTCCTGCGAAGTGCGGCTTCGAGAAATTCGAGGCATCATTTTTCCCGAAGGGATTCCCTCAGATTTATTATCACTTGCGGCATCCGGTGTGCAAGGGGCCGGAACTGGCGAGGCAGGAATGTGACATACAACTGATGATTTTAGAGAAGATGGGTGTGGATGTGTCGGGCTTGTTGCCGTTTGCGATGCTGAAGCTGGCGAAGGATAGCGGCGAAGAATATCCCATTCTTTCGCTCATCAAGGCATTCAGCACTATGTTCGCCATGAAGCATCGCGACGCATTAGTAAAGAACAGTGTGATCACTGGAAAGGGCGATGATGCGGCGGAGCTTTTCCAGAAGGTGTTTGAGCATCCCGAAGGCATTTACCTGTGCGACACTCAGGACGAGAACAACCTGGAGCGAATCAAGACAGCAGACGGCAAGGTACACCTTGAGGTACCGATGGTGCTTGACTTGCTGAAGAAACTGAAGATTCCGGCAGAGGTGGACCTAGCGGCGGATGCGGACTATCCGTTCATCCTGCAGACAGGCGAGCGCACAAACTACACGGCGAACACGCTGATGCGCGACCATGACTGGCGCGTGGACAAGCTGCCGAGCAATTACCTCCGGATGAGCAGGCAGGATGCGCAGCGGCTGGAAGTGTCGGACGGCGAGACGGTGAGGCTTGAGACGGAGACATCGGCGGTTTCTATTCCGGTGAAGGTTACGGACGACATCTATCCCGGCAATGTGTCCATTCCGCATGGTTTCGGCATGTTGCACACGGACAAGGCGACCGGCAAGCTGGAACAGGTGGGAATAAACGTGAACGAGCTTATTGCGGCGGAGCATCGCGAGCCATTTACAGGGACGCCGCTGCACAAGTACATTCGGTGCAGAGTTCAAAGGCAGTGAAGGGGTTTCGCGCCGGGGCGCGGTTGAATGAAAGGGCAATACAAAAGGAGGGTTTCAATGAGTGACGTGTACGAACGTTTGGCGCAGAGGCTTGATGCGCTTCCGAACGGTTTCCCGAGGACAAGAAGCGGCATCGAGCTGAAGGTGCTGAGGAAGATTTACACTGACGACGAGGCCGAGATCGCGTGTTCGCTCAAGCTGATTCCCGAGACGCCCGCTGAAATAGCCGAGCGGCTCGGTCGCGATGCGGGGGCGATGGCCGAGAAACTGGAGAAGATGGTCGAGCGGGGCGAGATAGGGGGAATGGGCCCGCTTGGCGCGCGCAGATATCATGCGGTTCCGTTTATTGTGGGCATTTACGAGTTTCAGATGCCGCGCATGGACAAGGAACTGGCGGAGCTGATGGAGGAATATATTGCGGAAGGCTTGTTTGAGCGGATTGGCAACACGAAGCCTGCGTTCATGCACACGATTCCGATTGAGCAGGCAGTGGACGCGCAGCTTGAGGTGCATCCGTTTGAGAGCGTACGCCGATTGATGGACCAGGCGAAGGTGTTCATCACGCGCGAATGCATCTGCCAGAAGGAGCAGGAGGCGCTGGGGAATCCGTGCAGCAAGCCCAAGGGCAATTGCATCACGATGTCTATGTCGGAGCATGCGTTTGACGTGGATTACGGCGGCAGGCGAGTGGACCGGGCGGAGGCCGAACGAATCATGAAGGAAGCGGAGGATGCCGGCCTCGTCCATGCGACGATGAGCTTCAGCGACGACACGTATCATTTCTGCAATTGCTGTTCGTGCTGCTGCGGGCTGTTGCGGGGCATCAGCAAGTTCAACGCGCCCGGGATGCTCGCGAAATCGAACTTCTGGGCCTCGATCAATCCGGAGACGTGCGTGGCGTGCGGGACATGCGCGAACGAGCGTTGCCCGATGGGCGCTATTTCTGAGCAAGGCGATCACTATGAGGTTGCCCGAAATCGCTGCATCGGTTGCGGCGTGTGCGCGCCGACGTGTCCGAGCGAGTCTATTTTGCTTGTTCGCAAACCTGCCGACCAGTGCATCGAGCCGCCGTCGAGCATGGTCTCGTGGATGATGGAGCGCAGCATGCACACGGGCAAGCCGCTGGATCAGTTTATGTAAAGTTCAAGGGTATCACAGACGACTCGCCCCTGCGAACGTAGCAGTTCGCAGGGGCGAATGTTTTTCGGCAGGTGTATTGAGTTTCACTTGCCCGCTGTCGGGATGAAGTCGGCCGGGCGAGCCTCGTCGAAGTGGATTGCGTCGGATGGGCAGACGACGCTGCAGAGGCCGCAGCCGACGCATTTTTCGGCGTCCACATTGGCTTTGGTCTCGCCGTTGGTTTCCTGAGCGGTTATTGCGCCGAAGTAGCAGCGGTCCACGCATGATTCGCATCCGATGCAGGCATCCTCGTCGATGACGGCCTGAAATCTGGACGGCGACACGAACTTGGTTCCCTCCGTGATCATGTAGCGCAGGCCGATGCAGCAGTCGGAGCAGCAATTGCAGATGTAGTGGTCTATGTGGTCGGTGTTCATGGTGACATGCACCAGCCCAGCCTCCTCGGCCTTCTTCATGATGTCCATGGCTTCCTTCTTGTCGATCTCGCGGCCGGTCCCTCGGGTGATGGCGTACTCGGCGGCACGGTTAATCTGGATGCACGCCTCGACCGGAAGCCCACACTTGCCGTCGACGACGCGGCATGTGCACTTTGTGACGGCGATGCGCTTGGCGTTTTCGACGATCTCGCGCACGTTTTCATAATGGAGAATCTGGTTCTTGGCCTCGAGGGCGGCCTCGACGGGGATGATGCGGGTCGGCGGCCGCTCCATCATCGCCTCGATAGCCTTGACCGCCTGGCCCCATTCCTTGTCGGTGAACTCCTTCCAGAGGTTATGGAATTGCTTGGAGGCCTCGGGCCAGAGGATGGAGGCGTCGTGGAATTGGACTATGTCGCGACACATGCGGTATTTGCCCGAACTTCCCGAGACGAACGCCAGTCCTTTGTGGAAGAGAACGCCGAGGGACTTCTCGACGTCACCGAGCGGGCGGCCCGTCTTTTCGGCGAGTTCTTCGGCCGTCCCAGGCATCGCGAGCATGAGGGCAGCTTCTTGCTCGTTCGCGATCATCTGGAACAGGCGCTTGACAATATCGGAATGGCCCATGAACATGCGTTCGGCCAGTTCCTGGTATACATTGGTTTGACTCATTGGTGACCTCCGGAAAAATGGTTTCGAGTTTCGGGTTTCGAGTTCGAATCTTGAGTATTCCCTCAGAATCCCGAATATTTCAGCGTTGACCGCTTATTTATATCAAGCATTGTGGATAGGTGTCAAGTGCAGGCCACCGTGAGATCAGAAAGCTATCGGCCGTCAATGAGCATGGCGAGGGTTTGTTCCACACGGGTGAGGTCGACTCTGGTGTTCTTGCAGGGGCCGTTAGGGCGTTCGTTCAGGATTCCGACGACTGGCAGGGGAAGCGCGTCTTTGAGGCCTGACACCATATCGCGTTCGCAGGCGACTGCGATAACGAAGGAGGGCATGCTGTCGTACACGGCCCGGCGTGCCGCCGAACCTCCGCCGACGACGCGCATGCGCACCTTGTACCGGTCGCCGATCTCGATGAGTTGAGGGATACTGCATTTTCCGCAGGCTTTGCAGTTGTGGATATCGGCGTTTATGCGGTGCGGGCATTCCCAGTCCTGCAGGCAATGGGGGAGAACCAGGAGCACTTCCTCGGGCCGATATTTTTTCCCTGTAGCCGCGATTGCACGGTTATTCCGTTCGATGAAATAGTCATCGATCTTCTCACCTTGAATTCCGACGAGGGTTCCGGCCGCGCGACAAATCGGGTGGAGGATCTTCATGAGGAAGGCGCGCACGCGGCTGGTTTCGTCGGATGCGAATGGCGCTTTCTTCGGCATATGGTGTTCGTCCTTTTGATGAATGCTGAGATGTATTATAGCACGGTTGCCGCGGGCGACTCCAGAAGAAATCTTTCTTCGGCAGAGGAGACGGTTGGGAAGTCGTGGTTTGTTATAATGGATTGAGGAACGCGCGCAAACTGCCTGGCCAACATGGAGGATGAGAACGGATGAAGATTGCTGATTACAAGGAGATCAATTGTCGAAAGGTGGAGGAGCAAGGGGCGGAGGGCGTGGCCATCAGATGGGTCATATCGAAGGAAGACGGCGCCAAGAACTTCTACATGAGAGTGTTTGATGTTCAGCCCGGCGGCTTTACTCCGCACCATCGGCATGAGTGGGAACATGAGGTATTCATTCTTGAGGGAACCGCTACTGTGGTTTCCGACAAGGGCACACACGCCGCGCCCGCCGGGTCGGTCGTCTTTGTGCTTCCGAACGAGATTCATCAATTCCGAAATGAGACGGGTGCGCTGATGCGGTTCATCTG
>CAZEBC010000137.1:0-10912 GCA_964510165.1 uncultured bacterium | reverse complement strand
GGGTGTATAAGCCAGAGCAGGACAAAGGAGGATGCGATCGCGAATATCAAGGAGGCTATCAGAGGGTATATCGCTGCGCTGGAAGAAGATAACGTGCCTGTGCCTGAAGAGAAATTCGAGACCGTTCTGCTCGCCGTATGATTACGTGCCTCTACAATTATCTTATCTCTCTTCGGGTTTCTTGGTGTCCTTCGTGGATGAATCTTTTCGGTTACACCCGCAGCACTCGTCCGGCTGACTTGCCGATTTGCTTTCCTGATTGCACCACGTGCTTCCCGTTGATGAAGACATGCTCGATGCCGAGAGGGAAGCGGCGAGGGTCTTCGTAGGTGGACGTGTCGGTGATGGTGTTTGGATTGAAGACGGTGATGTCGGCCCGGAAGCCTTCCCTGAGCAAGCCCCTGTCCGAAAGCCCAAGCCGCTGGGCGCCCGCCGATGTCATTTTCCGAATCGCCTCGGCAAGCTCGAGCGCCTTTTCCTCGCGGCACAGGCGGCC
This sequence comes from uncultured bacterium, assembly GCA_964510165.1. Lineage (GTDB taxonomy): Bacteria > Abyssobacteria > SURF-5 > SURF-5 > SURF-5 > CAZEBC01. The sequence continues at coordinate 10,416 of CAZEBC010000137.1, read as the reverse complement.
CAGGATTTTCGGAAACGTTCCGTATGCGCGCGGATGCGGCTTCCCGCCGAGCAGCCCGTCGGTGCACACGGTCTGCGCGGGATGGCGCAGTATCCTTCGCACGTCGTCCTCGTCCGCAACAAAGACAATCATCGAGACGTTCAGGTCCTCCTCGACGAGCAGGTCGCAGACGGCGTCAATAAACGGGCGGTCCATCGCCTCGGCCACCTCGAAGAGGTTCTTGCCCTCAAGGTGCCTGTTCTTCTCGGTCTTGACGCCGGATACGCGCACGTCGGTCATCTCGTACTCGCTCGACTCGGTGCGCGAGGCCATCTCCTCCATAATGCGCTGTCTCACTTCGGCGGCCTTGAGCCGCTCGATCATCTGCTCCGAGCCGCCTTCCTGAAGCCATTGCGGCAAGAGCGCGAACAACATCGTGCTGCCCGCCGTGTAGGGATACTGGTCGAAGGTTATGTCGAGGCCTTCCGCGCGGGCGGCGTCAATCTTGCCCAGCAACTCGCCGGACTTTCCGCGCTGCGATTTGCCTGCCGCCTTTAAGTGCGAAATGTGAACCGGCGCGCCGGACCGGCGCGCCACTTCGAGCATCTCGTCGAGCGCCTGCATCAGACCGGCATCCTCGTTGCGGATATGGACGACGAGGAATCTGCCGTAGTCGACGAGCACGCGGCAGAACTCCACCAATTCTTCCGCGTCGGCGTAAGGGCACGGCGGATATATCAGTCCCGTTGACATGCCGACGCCGCCCGCCTCCAGGCTCTCGCGGAGCAGGCCTTTCATCTCGTCCATCTCGGCGGCGGTCGCGGCGCGGTTTTCCATCCCCATCGTCCACAGCCGTAGCGAGCCATGCGGCACGAGCGAGACGAGGTTGGTGGTCGGCCTTGCCTTTTCGAGCGCTGAAAGATACTCGTCGAACGTGTTCCATGTCCACTCGAGGTCCGGGTCGCCGAGCAGGCCCGAAAGATGCCGCCGCCAATCGCGCTTGTGTTCGTCCTTTATCGGAGCGACCGACATGCCGTCCTGCCCGAGCACCTCGGTCGTCACGCCTTGCATTACTTTTGCGGAGGCTTCAGGCTCAACGAGCATCAAGAGGTCGGAATGGCTGTGCATATCTATGAAGCCGGGACAAACCGCAAGACCGGAGCAGTCAATAGTCTCACGGGCCGACGCCTTATCCATCCGCCCGATGCGCTCGATCTTCTTGCCCTTGACCGCAACGTCCAGACTGCGCCATGGATTCCCAGCGCCGTCATAAACCCGCCCGTTCTTCAGGATGAAATCGTATGCGCGCTCCCTTGTCATTTGCTCCTCTCCCTCACCCTACTTCGCGACAACCGGCAAATCAATACACGATGCAAATCGCGCGTTCCGCTCGATTGTGACAACGGGGTCACCCTCGGCGGGTATCCGCGCGAACGTGTCCTTATCGTGTCCCGCAATGGCGATGCGCAGCCGATGTCCCTTCTTGACGAGGACGGATGTCGGGTGGAGCCCGAACTTGAGTTCCGCCGTTTCGCCGGGAACCAGTAGCGCGCCGTCCTCGCGCTTGAATGAGTGATAGGGCACAAGCATTGCGTAAGGCGGCTCGTCGGTTGAGACCTTTCTATGCAGCGCGCGGAGCTGGCCCTCGGTCACATAGGTGACTCGACCGCTTTCATCAACGTCCTCCAGGTACACGAAGAAGGCGCCGTCGGTGTGCGTCGAAGCGACATAGAGCGTTACGACGGGGTGGCCCGTTATCTCAATGTCTTCAGCCAGCGTATTGCTGGTATAGGTCAACAAGCGCTTATCCTGCTCGGCGCGGTCCGGGTATATGACGTCGCCGCCCATCTGCGTGTGCCAGCGGTTGAGTGTACCGGTGGTCGCCTCGAAGTCCACGGTGTACGTGTCAGCGCCGGATTCCGCCGTGGGTTCGCTGTCAGACAGCATGTTGTCTTCGGCCATATACCACCGCCGAGTAACGCTTCCCTCCGGCGGCCACACGGTCGTGGATTTCCATTTTTCCTCGCCCATGGTGTAGTAGATAAGAACCTTTTCCGACATCATGCCATTGTCGATGTCTTTCAGATAGTAATCGAAGAACTTCACGCAATCCAGCCACTGGCGCTCCATGCTCGGGTCGGTCGGGGTGTCGGCAGGCAGGTAAGGGCTGGCGTGATGGTCGCCCCCGTGACTCCACGGGCCGATGACCACCCGCTGCGGATTGCTATATGTAAGGAAACGGCGGATGGCCGCGTCCGCCATGGTCTCATCCATCCATCCACCCCAACTGTAGATGCCCACGTTGGACCGCTCGATATCTTTCTTGTAAGTGTGGGTGCTATTATCATCGAGCGTTACGCCTGAGAGGATGTTCGTGTCGTCGCGAAACGTGGCGGATTTGACCAGTTGATACACATCGCCGTTCTCGGCGTGCTCGGCAATCGCTTGTTTGAGAAGTCGACGCCCTCTGTCGCCGTCCACCGGCTTGACTCCCCTCACGAACAAGCGACCCATCAGTCCGGCCTCTCTCGGCACGATATTGTTGTCCAACAGGTGAGTGTAGTGGCCCCAATTCTTCATCATCCAGTCGAACAACACCCCGCCTGGGAACGCGATATCGAAATAAATGTCGTGGTCCGCGAAACGGGGGATGACCGCCTTCACCGCAGGATGATTGTTGACGGCCAGGAGTTCGGCGGTTGTGCCGGAATACGAAGTGCCGATCGCTCCGACTTTTCCGTTTGACCACGGCTGCGCAATTATCCAGTCCACCAAATCGCTGCCATCCAGGACCTCTTCCCTGGACAACGGGTAAGGCCGCGTGCCGAACGAAGCGCCGGTGCCGCGCACATCAACAACCACCAGCGCGTACCCGTGACCCGTGAAGACGCGCTCGAATTCACCCGGTCTTTGAAACCAGCTCAGAGGCGGCCTGTAATCCACAGCCCGCCAGTAGCACGTCATTTTCAAAACGGCGGGAATTTTCGCATCTTCGGGCAGGTTCTTCGGCAACATCACATCCGCGGCGATCCTCACGCCGTCGCGCATGGTGATATACAGCGACTGCGTGCTCATGCCACTGTATTTCGGAGCGGCGCCCTCATACGTCCCAAATGTGGTTGACTCCGGCCCCGCGTTTGTCACGCTAACAAAAACTCCAATAGCGATGATCAAAAGGACAAGGGCCGCGTACTTTCCACGTCTCATGTGAAGTCCCTCCGTATCCACCCGGAAATCACGAGAAATCTCGGTGCTTCCTTGGCGTTCTTGGTATCTTGGTGGTTGAAGAACGTTCTCCTGCTCGTCATTTCAACAAATGCGGATAATCCGCCTCGATAATAGGCTTCAGTTCCTGCAGCGTGTCGGTTAAGGCCTCGACCGTCCTGCTGATATCCTTCTCGGTCATCGGCGTCGAAGTGCTGTACATCTGGCGGCTCGCCGGGAACACGCCGCGCTGCAACATGCACAGATGCAGGTGCATCGGGACCGGACCCGCCTGAAAGAAGCCCATGACGCTGTCACGCGAGTTTCTGATCGGCTGGTCCGTCAGATGCAGATTCACGAGCGAACCAAGGCCGGTCGCCTGGCCGCGGATGCCGACCTCCTCGAATGCCGTGTTGAAGCCTTTCCGGAGCAAGTCACCCAAGTTGTTCAGGCGCTGGTATACCTCCGGCGTCAGTTCCTTCAGCGCGGCGATGCCGGCGGCCATGGTGAGCGGATTCCCGCTGAACGTGCTCGCATGCATCATGAAATTCGGGGTCTCGGGACTGAACTGCTGCATTATGTCTCGCCTGCCTCCGAACGCTCCGATCGGGAGGCCGCCGCCGATGATCTTGCCCATCGCCGTCAGATCGGGCGCAACTCCGAACATCTGCTGCATGCCGCCGCTCGACAGTCTGAACGTGATCACCTCGTCGAAGATGAGCAGCACGCCGTTCTCGCGCGTGATCCGGCGGATTTCCTGCAGGTAACCGGGTTTGGGGGCGATCATGCCGAGCGCGCCCATCATCGGCTCCATGATGATCGCCGCGAGCTTGTCCTTATGTTTCTTGATCAGCTTCTCCGTGATCTCCGGCTCGTTGAACGGCGTGATCACCATATCGCTAAGGGCGCTCAGGGGAACGCCCTTGTCGGGCAGAAGCGCTGTAGGCTCCTCGAACGGGCCGGCCTCGATGGGAATCAGGCTGATCTCGCCGGCGTCATGATTGCCGTTGTAGCCGCCCTCGATCTTCATGATTTTCTGCTTGCCGGTGAACGCCCGCGCCGCGCGGATGGCCATCATGGTGGCCTCGCTCCCGCAACTGCAAAACCGAAGCTGCTCGATCGAGGGCGCGCGCTCGCAGATCATCCTCGCAAGCTCGAACTGGCTCTCGGTCGGCGCCGCGTAGGCCGACCCGATCGCCGCCTGCTTTGCGACCGCCTCAACGACCTTCGGGTGAGCATGCCCGAGAATCAACGTCGTGAAGTTATTCATGAAGTCGGTATACTCGTGGCCGTCCACGTCGTAAATGTGGCAGCCCTGCGCGCGGTTCATGAACACGGGATAGGGAAGATAGTGCGCCGTGCTGCGCGTGTCGCCGCCGGGCATATACCTCCTCGCCGGCTCCATCAACTCTCGCGATTTTGCCGACCACGCGAAATAGGATTGCTGGATTTCATCGAAACTCGTTGCCATGTGAGACCTCCGCTTTGCTTTGCCAGACTTGATGCCGTCTATTGGTAGAAGCACGGCGCGCCGTGCCCCCGCTTGTCAACGCTCATATGTTTCCTCAAGCACCTTGATCAGTTCCTTGGAATACTCCTCCGGCGATTCATACGGGATCATGTGGCCGGAATTCTCGAACCACACGATATGCTTTCCCCTCGGCGCCTCAAGCTGCTCGTAATAGCGTTCGGCAAGCTCGAACGGCGTGTTGTAATCGTATCTTCCCGCGAAGAAGTAGACGGGAATCTCGACCCTCGGAACCTGCTCGAAGAGATTGGTCTGCTCGACGCCTCCCCACATGTGTTTGGCTGTAAACGACTGCCCGCGGAAAAAGTTGAGGCCGTCTGGCAGCGTATAGTCGGGTGAGCCGAGACCCAGCATTATCAGGTCTCGCATGGGCATGGGCGTGTGCGAAACCCCGCCGAACCGCTCGAGCCATTTCCTTTGAGTGAGCAACTCGTCGTGCGTGTCATAAGGAGGCGGTCCGATTTCCTCCAGTTCGCGGAGAGCCGTCTCGTCGCCGGCCTCTCGAGCTTTCTTGAGAACGAAGTTATACGAGACTGTCTCGCTTTGGTCGTCGTCCACAACCTGACCGACGCCGACAAAGGCATAGTAGTATTCGGGATACCGCGCCACAACGAGCATCCCAAGTTCGCTGCCCCAGGAGTGACCGACAAGATAAATTCTGGGAACATTGAACCGCTCTTTGAGAAACTCGGTGAGTTCGCGAACGTCCGAAATGAATTGTTCTCGATTCATGGATTCAGGCGGAATATCCGGGCTAAAGGACTTGCCCGCGCCGCGCTGGTCCCAATGGACCATCACAAAACGCTTCACGAGATCGGTGTCGAAATGGCGCACAATCGCAATGTCCGCCGCCCCCGGCCCCCCATGCAAATGCAGCAACACCGGATTCGATGCGTCCCAGCCCCGGATGAGAATCCACTGATCGATGCCGCCAAGCCTGACCTTCTCCAGCGATTCGATTCCCCCAGGTGAAGAAATCCGTGTCTCTTCACGGACCCTGTGCTGCAAGTATTCGCGATACAAGAGCAGAGCGACAACTACCACGCCAAGAACCAGCAGTCCGCCGAGAACGAACCTCACAGCCAATTTCTTGATCTGCATTCGTCATCCACCCAAGGCCGATTCTATAAGTTCATGCTCCACTTTTCAACCGCGTCCCGAAAGGAGTCTATCAGCGCGTCAAGGATACCTTCCGGATTTGCGACCACCGGCGACTCGACCACCAACGAGGTAAACAGCCCTTCGAGCGAGACAAACAGCGTCTGCACGAGCGCCGCGCGCTTCTCCTCGGACAATTTCGGATAGCGGCGTTCCAGCTCAGATGTCACAAGATCGCGAAACTCGGCGTCGTGCGCGTTGTGCATTTCGTTCACTTCTTTGTCCGTGAGGGCCATACCCATGTATTCGCGCGTCACTCCGCGAAGGACCGCGTCTGTCGCCAAAAAGTGAAATTGCTCGCGAAGCGAACCTCTCAGCGCCTCGAATAAATCCCCATCGTTTGCGACCGCATCTCGGAGCAGTTCCCACGAGCGGACCTGCCGCAGCCGGTTCGCGCTCATGAGCAGTTCCTTCTTATCCTTGAAATGATGATAGACCGCCCCCATGGTTACGCCCGCGTCGGCGGCAATCTCGCGTATCGTGGCAACCTGATAGCCCTTGCGAGCGAAAGATTTCATCGCCGCCAGAAGGATTCTTCGGCGCGTCAGTTGCGCCGCCCGCTCGTGGAGCGTCTTGGGGTCAATGGCGCCCTGATCGAGCAGCAGGTCAATAGATAAATGATGTTGGTCGTCAATCATAATGGGTAACACCGTTATGTAACATAGCGATGTTATTATACCACCTGTTCCTGATTTGTCAAGCAGAAACCGCGCTTCCCAACATTGACTATCCCTCCCAAATCAGATATAAATGTTCGAAAACCTGTTCGCATATCACTGGTTCACGACTGGGAATAGGAGAACACATGCCGCCAAAAATAACCGTCATAGGTGGGGGCAGTTACAATTGGGCGCCCACGATCATCAACGACATCCTGCTCACACCCGGCCTGGAAGGCAGCCACATCGTCCTTGAGGACATATCGCCCGAGCCGCTCGGGGCGATTCACAGGCTCGGCGAGCAGATGCTCGCCGACAAGGAATCCGATTGCACGCTCAGTTCCACCACGAACGAGGAAGAAGCGCTCGAAGGCGCCGATTTCGTCGCCGTCACCATAGCCACGGGCGGATTCGAGGCGATGCGGCATGACCTGGAGATTCCCCTGAAATACGGCGTCAATCAGACGGTGGGCGACACCGTGGGGCCGGGCGGGCTCTTCAGGGGCCTGAGGAGCATCCCAGTGCTGGTCGGCATCGCGAAAAACATGGAGCGGCTGTGTCCCGACGCCTGGCTGATCAACTACACCAATCCCATGGCGACGCTGTGTCTGGCGGTTCAACAAGAAACCAGCATCAAGACGGTCGGCCTCTGTCACGAGTTGCAGGGCGTCCTCGCCATCGTGCGAAGCATGCTGAAGCTGCATGACGACGCGCATCTGGAATACGAGGTCGCCGGCGTCAACCACTTCATATGGCTGCTGAACCTGAAGATCGAGGGCATGGACGGCTTCGAGATGCTTCGAGAATGGATGAAGAACCCGACGCCCTTCACGGTTCCGGACCAGGACATAAAGGAGATGTTCGCGCCCTCAACGATAGACCCCTTCAGGCTCAAGCTCGAATTGTTCGACAAACTGGGGTATCTGCCGGCGGCGGGCGACAGGCACATCGCGGAGTTTTTCGATTGCTATCTCACGGATTTCGAAGTGGCCGAGAAGAAGTACGGCATAAAGCCCACCTCGATCGCGGAGAGGAGAGACTCCTGGCACGCCGCAATGCGGGCCTATGTCTATGGCATGCTCGAGGGGAATTTCCCGCTTCCGGCCGCAAAGTCCGGCGAAACGATTTCCGACCTCATCGCGGCGCTCGCAGAAAAAAAGCCGCCGATAGTGGACATCCTCAATCTCTTGAACCAGGGACAGATCAGCAACCTTCCCCACGGCATCATTGTCGAGACGCTCGGAAAGGTTTCCGCGGAAGGCACCGCGCCCCTCGGATCGATAGCGCTGCCCCGGGAAATCCGGAACTTCGTTCTGCCGCATGCCGAGAATCAGCGTCTGGTGGTCAAGGCCGCCCTTGAGGGTGACCGCAGGGCGGCCTGCGAATTCCTTGAGCGCGACCCGCTCAGCCGCACCTGCCGCAACATTGACAAGATGCTGGACGAATTATTCGCAGCTCACCGGAAGTACTTGCCTGTGTTCAAACTTCCTTGATCGCGCGTTTTCGCCGGGCCACCGTCCGAAACTTCAATCGCTCAAAGAACTTCTCCTGAATAGAACCGACGCGCGTCGTCAGACACAGAGTTTCATTGCCGAAGGACTTGGAGTCCTCGATCGCCCGCAGCACAAGCGTAGTGGCCACCCCATGCCTACGGTAGCGTTCGTCTACCGCGAGGTTGTAAATGCCGCCGACGCCGCCGTACGAGAACAGATACAGTGTTCCCGCCGGCTCCCCTTCAACAAACGCGAGGTAAAAGGTGGTCCCCCTGCTCCTCAGCGCCCTCGCAATGGTTCCCCGAAAAATGGAAGTGAACATGTGGACCATGTCGAGCGGCGCGCCGTAGGCCTTGAGCATGATTGTGGAGAAGTCATCCAGATATTCTGTCGTCAACTCCCGTATCTCCACGCCCTCATTCTTCCGCAACAGTCGTTCGTTTTCCTGAAGAACCATCACGGAAGCGTATTCCTCGGCCATTTCAAATCGCTTTCGCTCGAGCAACTCGATTGTCTCGGGGGGTATGGGAAGGAATATGTCCAGCCGCAACGGCAGCCTTAGCGTGATGAAGTCGCGGGATATCTCTTCGAGGGTTTCCCGTGTGAGGTTTGCAGGCTCAATGACGTAGCCTCGGTTGAACCGGGTGTCGAGGATATCGTCGCACATCAGCGACACGGCAAAACGGTGGTCCGCGATTCGGCCATTCGCGAACATCGCGTACGCGCGAGCTTCGTTGAGGACCAGTTCTCGAAGCGAGGAGGCCATCCTCGTTCCCCCGGGGTCTCTTGAGGCGCGTCCCTACGTCTTCACTTTACACGCGCGAGTCTATGCCGCTCACTCTGAAATTGCAGGCTGCAAGCCTGCGCTACAACCTGACCCTCTCCCAGCGGGAGAGGGCAGGGTGAGGGGTTTCGGCTGCGGCTCCGCTGCGCGTCGTGCAGTATTCTATCCCGCAAACGAGCATTTTTCAAGTGAAGGAAGGCAATTCGTATCAGAAAGAACGCTTCAATAGCTTGGAGGAATAGTAATAGCAATGCCTTCAGCGGGCCCTCTTCCCACATTGACGTACTTGTGAGGAAGATTGGAATTGAAGTAAATCGAGTCGCCCTCTTTCAAGACAAGTCTCGACTCTCCCACGGTCACTTCAACCCTGCCCTTGGTGATAATGGCCCACTCCTGGCCGGGGTGCGTCCCCATACTGTGCGTAGAATGAGCGCCGGACTCGCCCGTATAAAGCATCGCCAGCATCGCGACCGTATGGGGGTTCGGCACGAGAAACTCCATGTCGAAGTCGCCGCCCTTGACCTTGAACCTCGTCCTGTCGTTCTTCCTCAGGACCACCGGCTCATCAATCGGGACCGAAGCGAAGATGTCGTACAGCGGAAGATCGAGAGCCTCGGCAATCTTCGAGAGGGACTCGATGGAGGGGGATACGTTATTGTTCTCGATTCGTGAGATCAGGGCCTTGGAATACCCGCATCTGGAAGCAACGTCTTCAAGTGTAAAACCCTTGTCCAATCGCGCCTTCTTCAGTGTGGGCCCGAGCATGGAATCATCCCTTTCGTCGCTAGCTGGCTTAGCAGGAAGTTGTACGTAAATTATACCATGAGTTTCGCAAAATGCAATATTCCCCCGACCGACCGCGCCCCCTGATTCAGACCCTCTTGTGGAAATGGACGACCTCAATACGGCCGGCGTCACTGAGCAGGAAGTTCACCAGCAGGCTCAGCACGCTGTACACCAGGGCCGCGCCCACGGCCGTCCAGAAGCCCGACACATAAAACCCCTTCACCATCCCCGACGTAAGCCATATCATCAACCCGTTTATCACAAAAATGAATATCCCGACCGTCAGAATAGTCAGCGGAAGCGTGAGCAAGATGAGGATGGGCCTGACAAACGCATTGAGCACGCCCAGCACTATCCCGGCGAAGATCAGGGCCAACGGCCCGGAAACCTGGATTCCCGGAAACATCCACGCGACAAGCGCCAACAGCAGCAGATTGATGATGAACCGCGCCACGAACCCTCTCATCCGCAGCTCCTCCTCATTCTTGTCTTACCGCACTCGCATCACACACATCCCCCGGGGCCGATTCAACTGAACCACATTGTAATAATATCACGCCTTATGTCCTCAAGGCCAGCAGACCAAGCCTCGCGAGGCATTCCCCTGTGCTATAATCGAATGAGCTACAACGCTCATGAAACCAAAACGGAACAGGAACAACCATGCTCTCAAACACTGATCGCAGCGAAACCCTCCGCTCCGCGCGGCGAATGGAACTGAAATCCAAGGCGACCTTTTCCGCGGGCTCTTACGCCGAAATGGGACCAGTCCTAGTGCCATGTCACGTGTCAAGTGTCGGATAAAGACGCTTGAGCTTGATCCGG
>CAZEBC010000136.1:8921-10977 GCA_964510165.1 uncultured bacterium | reverse complement strand
GTGCCGACGCTCAAAGTGCTCTCGCGATGGTTCCGCAAGAGCGAGTTCTCGATGATGACCGCGCTCCTGAACGCGATGGGCGGAGTGGGCGTGCTCGTGGCCGCGGCGCCGCTCGCGTTCTTGACCGATTGGCTCGGCTGGCGTCAGACGTTTGTCGTGATTGGAGTCGCCACGCTGCTGCTCGCAGGGGCGGTGTGGGCCTGGGTGCGCAACACGCCCGAGGAGATGGGCCTGTCGCCGCTGGAGGCGCTCGACGGCGGCTCGTCGGACTCGGCGACCGAGGCGATTCCGCTGCTTGAAGGCATGCGCCGCGTCGTCAGGAGCCCGCATTTCTGGGCGATCGCGACATGGTTCTTCTTCAACTGTGGCATTTTCTTTGGGATCGGCGGGCTGTGGGGCGGACCGTATCTTATGAAGGTCTATGGGATGACGAAACCGCAGGCGGGCAACGTGCTCAACATGGTTGCCGTGGGCCTGATTGTCGGAAGCCCCGTTCTGAGCGCGCTGTCGGACAAGGTTCTGACCAGCCGCAAGAAGGTGATGATACTGAGTTCCCTTGCGGTCGCGGCGACGATGGCGCTGCTGACCTTGTTCACGGCCAGGCTCAACGCGCCTCTGCTGTACCTCGCGTTCTTCTCGATAGGGATGTTCTCGGCGGCGATTGTGGTGATCGCGTTCACGGCCACCAAGGAGCTTTTTCCGATTGAGATCGCGGGCACTTCGGTCGGGACCGTCAACCTGTTTCCGTTCGCCGGCGGAGCGGTCTTTCAACCGGTCCTCGGCCATATCATTGATAGATTCGGCGCATCCGCCGGCGCCACGCCGGTCGCCGGTTATCGCGCCGCCTTCCTCTTGTGCACACTCTCCGGCCTCATCGCCCTGGCCTCGATCTCGTTCATGAAAGAGACGCTGAGGGAATTACCGCAAGGCCGATGAAACGCTCGTTGTTAACCACCAAGACGCCAAGGACACCAAGCGAAGCACCAAGATCGTGCGGGCAAGAGACCATGCCCCCGAATTCTGTTACTGCAGTCGACCGCGGAATCTTGTGGTGGGGAGACCCGTCGCCTCGCGCATGGTGACGCGGACCGTTTCATCTTTGAACTTCATGCGTATTCGCCAGCGATTGATGTTTCCCACCTCGTCGAGGTCCACGACGAAGACATTATCGCGCTCCCAAGCTCCCCTGGCGGCCGCCGGCAGCCCATGCCTTCCGGGCAAAGACGCGATAGACGCTATCGAGTCCGACGGATAGTTGCATGTCCATTTTTCCCTGCGGCGGGAAGGACCATGGACTTCAGCAACTCGAATTCCTTTTTCCTGTCGCGTGTGCTGGCCAGTCCCGCCGTCAGCACAACGACCATGTTCTTGTCGGGCGCGACAGTGATGAGCTGTCCTCCCCTGCCAATCGCGCTGTAGATACCCGAGGAGTCCACCCACCACTGGTAACCGCAGCCGCTGAAGTCGCCGAACAGCTTCGAGCGGATGCGCGCCGAGGTGGCCGCCAAGACAAAAAGACAAAACCTCACGGCTTGAATTTCATCCCGAAACCTGCTATGATGGTCTTTGAGTAGTTTCGGCGTCTTCCCCCCCGCAGGATGACCGGTCGAGAATCGTGACTCTCAAAGGAAAGAACTCTCTGTGGAACTCTACATTTTTTCCTGCCAGCATCGCATACCTGACGACTGGCGTCCTCCCTTTGCGCCCGACACGATCGGCGGCCATGACGTTCGCCTGATCCAGCTTCCCTGTTCGGCCAAGCTGAGCACCGTTCATTTGCTGTCTGCAATCGAAAACGGAGCGGACGGCGTGATCGTGCTGGCCTGTGCCGAGAAAGACTGCAAATCGCTTGAGGGCAGCCGCCGCGCGCGGCTGCGCGTGCGCGAGGCCAACAAGGTGCTGGAGGAAATCGGGTTCGGGTCCGGCCGTATCATCATCAGGCAGGCCAACGGGAACGCTGAGGATTCCTTCCGGCAGGCCATCGAAGAGCTTGAGGCTCAGATAGAGAAGATTGGGCCGAACCCTCTGAAGGGAACCGGCAAGACAGTCTTGCCGG
>CAZEBC010000136.1:0-8821 GCA_964510165.1 uncultured bacterium | reverse complement strand
GCGATAAGATGCCAAAGAAATATCGGATACATGGACAATTGATGCCGCCCCGGTTCATGCCGGTGCCCAAGTACTCGATGATCGAGAAGGAGGGCTGCCTCGGCTGTTTGGAGTGCGCGAAGCGTCAGTGTGTCTATGATGTGTACGAGAACCGGCGGTTTGACCCCGCGCGAATGGCCGACTCCATAGACTACCTCTGCAAGAACTGCCTGCGCTGCATCCAGGGATGCAAGGGCCAGATACTCTCGAAGATGAGGAATCCCGACTTCGAGGCCCTCGGCGACGCGCACTGGAAACCCGACCAGATCGCCAGCCTCTGGGAGCAGGCGACGACCGGCAAGATACCGGTGTCGGGCGCGGGCTATCGCGGCCCGTTCTCGGGCCCGAACTTCGACTCGATGTGGACCGACATGTCAGAGATCGTGCGGCCCACCCGCGACGGCATCCACGGTCGCGAATACATCAACACATCGGTCGATATCGGCAGAAAACCGTCCCGGCTCGAATTCAGCGACGGCCGACTCACCTCGGAGATTCCGCCGCAGGTCGAAATCCCCATTCCGATTCTCTTTGATATCCCGCCGTTCGGCGTCATGAACGAGCTGGTCCGTGCCGGCTTCGTGCAGGCCGCCGAGATGGTCGGCTCCATGGCGATTGTCCCCGAGCGCGAACTCGACTGGAAACTCACTGCGCGTATCGAAAATATCGTTCCGCTTATCGGCGCGAAGGCCGACCTGGGCGACGAACGAATCCGGGATATGGTCGCGCAGGCAAAGATGATCGAACTGGAAGACTCCTCCGACATCGTCAACAGGATAAGGACGGTCAAGGGCATCAATCCGAACATTGTCGCAGCGGTGCGCATGCCCACGGGCAGGTCGGCCAGCGCGCGAGTGGAGGAGCTTACGCGGGCGGGCGCGGAAGTGGTTCATCTGATGGCCGATTGGCAGGGCAACGAGCCTGGCGAGCCGAAGCCCAGGTTCATAAAAGACGTGCTCCGCGATGTCCATCTGAACCTGATAGGGAAATCGCTTCGCGATGAAGTCACCCTTATTGCAAGCGGCGGCATCGCCATGGCCGAACACGTGGCGAAGGCTATCATCTGCGGGGCCGACCTCGTGGCCGTTGACATGGCGCTTCACGTGGCCCTTGAATGCCGCGTCTGCAAGCGATGCGCGCGCGGCCTGAGTTGTCCGGCCTCGATCGGGTCGGTGGACCCGGAATGGGCATCTGCCCGGATTCGGAACCTGATGTGTTCGTGGCATTCGCAGCTCATAGAAGTTCTCGGCGCGATGGGGCTTCGCGAAGTCAGGCGACTGCGTGGCGAAGTCGGGCGCGCGATGTTTTACGAAGACCTTGAGAAGGAGGCATTCGGCGATGTCAAAGTCGCCCCAGAGACTTATCGCGCCCGATGAGTGCGATGAGTGCGCTCGCCTGGAAGGACGCGAGCCCGTGCTGACGCCGTCCCGCTTCCGCAACCAGGTGTCAAAATACAGAGTGTTCCGCAGCGGCGCATGCACGGCGTGCGGCAAGTGCGCGGAACTGTGTCCGTACGGAGTGCACGTCCAGAGCGGCGCTCGCATGCTCAGGCCGAAAGAGCGGCTCTGCATCGGGCCGATGTGCGAGAGGAACGATTACTATTGCGTCTCCCAATGCCCCGAGGGCGCGCTGTCGTTGGGCGTCAACCCGCTCTTCCAGGCGCTGGGCGACGCGCGCTGGACGGCGGACATGCTTCTCGCAACATGGATCATGGCCGAAACCGGCGACGCGCCCGCAGGAGGCATCGAGTACGAATTCGGCCGTTCCGGCGGCGGGTTTGACAAGCTGGCATTCGATTTTCCGCAGGCCCCGAATTCAGTCACGGAAGACGGGATAGACCTCAGCATTGAGCTCAATCGGCGCGACGACGCTGGCCACCGAGTGACCATTGACCTGCCGGTGTACGGAGGCGGCATGTCATTCGGCTCGGTGAGCCTGCATACGATGCTTGGGCGCGCGATTGCGGCGAAGAACTGGAACACGTTCACCTGTACGGGCGAGGGCGGCTATCCCGAGGCGCTCGTGCCGTTCGCGTGGCACATCATTACCCAGGTGGCGACGGGATTATTCGGAGTGCGCGAGGAAACTATCCAGCGGTCGCGCATCATCGAGTTCAAGTACGCGCAGGGGGCCAAGCCGGGACTGGGCGGCCATCTGCTGGGCGATAAGGTGACGCCCGCCGTCGCGCGCATGCGCGAGGCGGTCACGGGGAGCGCGCTGTTCTCGCCGTTCCCGTTCCATTCGGTCTATTCGGTCGAGGACCATAAGAAGCATGTGGACTGGATCAAGGCAATCAGCCCGAAATCGCTGATATCGGTGAAGGTGTCCACCCCGACCGACGTGGATATGGTGGCCGTCGGCAGCTATTACGCCGACGCGCATATCGTTCATCTCGACGGCAGCTACGGCGGCACGGGCGCAGCGCCCGACATCGCGAAGAAGAATATCGCGATGCCGATCGAATACGCCATCCCAAAGGTGCACAAGTTTTTGATCGCGGAAGGCGTGCGCGACAGAATCACCTTGATCGCATCGGGCGGCATTCGCAATCCGTGGGACGTCGCCAAGGCAATCGCGCTCGGGGCCGACGGTGTCGTTATCGGAACGTCCGAGATGGTGGCGCTCGAGTGCATCCGCTGCGCCAATTGCGAGAGCGGCAGAGGATGCGCGCGCGGCATCGCCACCACCGACCCGGAACTGACCGAACTGATTTCCGTGGAATACGCCGCTCGCCGGCTGAGCAACATGTATTGCGCGTGGGCAAAGGAACTCAGGCGCATCCTGAAACGGCTCGGCATGCGAAGCGTCAGGGAACTTGTGGGACGCACCGACTGCCTGATGCGTCTGCGATAGAGAGAGACATGAATACGGCCGACAGAATCCTGAAATCCAGAGCGGGCCTCATGGGCGCCTTGCCCAATACAACGGTTCGGAAGGAATCCGAGGAAGGCGGCTGCGGCGTCGTCGGTTTCGCATGCAGCGTGCCCGTCAGAGGCAAGCACATCTACGAGCCTTCCTGCCAGATGCACAACCGTGGCAACGGAAAGGGTGGCGGCATCGCGGCGGTCGGCTTCGTGCCCGAACAGGTAGGCGTCTCGCGCGAAGTGCTCGACTCGCACTACATGCTGCAGGTGGGGTTGCTGGATGCGTCGGTGAGGCGCGCGCTCGAGGAGGAGTTCATCCTGCCGCACTTCGACGTGGCGGAGTCAGGAATGCTTCCGACCGTTGACGATTACCGCGACGTCGAGGGGCTGGAGGTTCGCCCGCCCGACGTGCTCCGCGCGTTTGTAAGGGTCAAGCCCGACGTGCTCGACCGCTTCATTCGCGACAACCACCTGGAGGGACTCGACCGGCGTGACGCCGAGGATGAGTTCGTCTATCAGAACAGCTTCAAACTGAACAAGAAATACTACGCCTCGCTCGGCGAGAAGCAGGCGTTTGTCCTCTCGCATGGACGAAACATGATGATCCTGAAGATCGTCGGCTACGCCGAAAAGCTCGCGCAATATTATCTGCTCGACGACTTCAAGGCGCACTGCTGGATCGCGCATCAGAGGTATCCGACCAAGGGGCGCGTGTGGCATCCGGGCGGCGCGCACCCGTTCATCGGAATGAATGAGGCGTTGGTGCATAACGGCGACTTTGCGAATTATCATTCGGTCACCGAATACCTCAAGATGCGAAACTGCTATCCGTTGTTCCTCACAGACACCGAGGTCTCCATCTTGCTGTTCGACCTCTGGAAGCGCGCCTACAGGTATCCGCTCGAGTACGTGATCGAGGCGATGGCGCCGACGACCGAACTCGACTTCGACCGGCTTCCGCCCGAGAAACAGAGGGTCTACCGGCAGGTGCAGGCGTGCCACATGCACGGCTCGCCCGACGGCCCCTGGTTCTTCATTATTGCGCGGAACGACACCGAGCAGAAGCAATTCCAGTTGATCGGGATAACCGACACCTCGATGCTGAGGCCGCAGGTGTTCGCGCTGTCGAGGGGCGAGGTTGAGATCGGACTGTGCTGCTCCGAGAAACAGGCGATAGACGCCACGCTGCACTCGCTCGCGAGCGAAGACCCGCGTTTCCACCCGATCGCCGACAAGTATTGGAACGCGCGCGGCGGCAGTCACACCGACGGCGGCGCGTTTATCTTCACGCTATCCGGCGACGGCGAGCAGAAAAAGCTCACGTGCACCGACAAGTTCGGAACCGAAGTCACAATATCATCGCGGAAAAAACACCGCGACAGGGCGGCGACCGCCATCGCTCCGAGCGAAACGCGCACGCTGGCCGAGCCTGTCCGCGATTTCATCCAACGGGGCGACACGGACGGCCTGTTCGCTCACATCAGCCAGTCGCTTATTGAATGGGACTACGATACGCTGGCATGGACGCTGGAGGAATGCGCGCGCATCGCCTCTGAGAATGACGACAATAGGCAGGTCATTATCAAGGCGCTCACCCTGCTCAACGACAGGCGTTACCCAACCGGCGATAAGAAGCGAAGCTCGGTGCTCGAGCTTGTGCACGCCGCGCTCACCTCGATCTTCTCCGCCTGTCTACCCATCGAGGCGGAAGGTGCGTCACGGTACAGGTTGATTGATTGGAATACGCGCGGACGCCTGAGGGCGCCTCAGACTAATGAGCAAACGCTCGTAGTCAATGTCGCCGGTTTCTCTCCGGAAGGACCGGATTGCCACTCACACCTGCTGGTCGAAGCCTTCAAACTGGGCTGGAAGAGATTCATCGCGCACGGTTTCAGAGGCGAGCGTTTCTCCGGCTGTGGATTCGGCCCCAATACCCGCGACGTCGTGCTCGACCTGTATGGCAGCACCGGCGACTACGTCGCCTCCGGCATTGACGGCATGGAGATTTACATCCACGGCAACGGCCAGGACCAGTTGGCTCAGATCATAAAGGACGGCAAGCTGGTCGTGTACGGCGACGTGGGCCAGACGTTCATGTACGGCGCGAAGGGCGGCTCGGTCTATGTGATGGGCAACGCCGCCGGGCGTCCGCTCATCAACGCCGTCGGCCGGCCAAGAGTGGTCATCAACGGAACGTGCCTGGACTACCTGGCCGAGTCGTTCATGGCGGGAGACGCGCTCAAGGGCGGCGGTTTTGTCGTGCTCAATGGAGTGGAGTTCGACGAGGACGGCGCCGTCCGCGACCTTCCGCTCGCATATCCCGGCTCTAACCTGTTCTCGCTCGCGTCAGGCGGCGCCATTTACGTGCGGGACCCGCATCGCCTGGTGGTCGATGAACAGTTGAACGGCGGCGAATTGGCGCCGATGACGAATGCGGACTGGCAGATCATCCTGCCGTTCCTCCAGGAGAACGAGCGGCTGTTTGGCATCTCCATCAATGACCATCTGTTGAAAATGGACGGACGATCCGCGCGTCCGGAAGACGTTTATCGCAAAGTGCGACCCGTCAAGCTGGCAGTGCTCACCAAAGTCGTGGACGATCCCGACTGATGCGTGCGCTCCGACGTTGCCGCATGGGGCTGTGCGCAGTATAATATGAACATCGCGCACTGCAATTCCTTCATTTGATCCGATTATGGCGCTCAATACCGCTTCATCCACAAACCGCCGCACCTGCCAGGTCATTGACCTCGGCCTGTGCTCGTACGCAAAGGCGTATGCCCTTCAAAAGGAACTGGTGGAGTCAAAAATCAAAGGCTCTCACTCCGATACGCTCCTGCTGGTCGAGCACCCGCCGGTGATCACGTTTGGGCGCAAGGGAAACCTCGAAAATCTGCGCGTATCGCCCGAATATCTTGAATCCATGGGTATCGAAGTCCTGCACATCGACAGGGGCGGCGATGTCACCTATCACGGGCCGGGACAGCTCGTCGGATATCCCATACTCGATCTCAAGGCCCACAAGCAGGACGTTGATTGGATATTAAGAAAGCTGGAGGCGGCTCTCATCGCGTCCCTGAAGCGCATGGAGGTTGACGCCTACGCGGTGCCCGGCCTCACCGGGGTGTGGACACGCGCGGGCAAGATCGCCGCCATCGGCATCGGAATCAAACAATGGGTAACCTTCCACGGGTTCGCCCTCAACGTCATACCCATGATGAAACACTTCGACCTGATAATTCCGTGCGGCCTCAAGGGAAAACCGGTCACCTGCCTGCGCGACGCGCTCGGCCGCGCACCCGACATGGACGAGGTGAAGCGTCACGTCGTCGATGCGTTCTGCGAAACGTTCACATTAGAGCGGCTCGACGGATGTGCGATGTAATTCTCGCCTGCGACTCGCCACGCTCTCCAGCGCGGCAAAGCTGCAAGCAAATTTGCTCACTCTGCCCTCTCCCGGCGGGAGAGGGTTGGGGTGATGGGGACACCGCCGATTGCGGCAACCTTGATTTTCCGGCACTTTTAAGTTATGATGTATTATAGACTTATGGGGGAGCGTGTTTGTCATGGCTGCTCTGACCGAAATCCTGGAACGAATGGTATTGCTTAGGGCTTCGGACTGCTATCTGAAAGTCGGCGAGAAACCGTTTTTCAGGGTTAACGGACGCCTTCAACCCAGCAAGTTCGCAGAACTCACTGACGAGGATATGTCGAAATTCATGGAAGTCGTGATGACCGATTTCCAGCGCGAGCGATTCGGCAAGGACCCCGACTTGGACCTCGCGTACGATACAAAGGGAGGTAACCGGTTCCGCATAAACGTCTTCAGGCAGCGCGGCCACGTGGGGCTGGTCATCAGATTGATCCCTTCCGAAAACCTCAATTTTGAGTTTCTTCATCTGCCCCAAATCTTGCAGGAGTTTGCCGAATTGCCGCGAGGACTCGTGATCGTTTCGGGCGCGACTGGAAGCGGCAAGACGACCACGCAGGCCGCCATCATTGACCACATAAACCGCAATTTCGAGAAACACATCGTCACGATAGAAGACCCGATCGAGTTCATCCATTACAACAAACGGAGCATTATCAACCAAAGGGAAGTCGGCTTCGACACCAACTCCTTCGCGGACGCGCTCAAACATGTCGTCAGACAGAGTCCCGACGTGATACTCGTGGGCGAGATGCGCGATCTGGAGACCATGCTCGTCGCGCTTTCCGCCGCGCAGACGGGCCACCTCGTCATCACGACGCTCCACAACGTCGACTCGGCGCAAACCCTCGACAGGATCATCAATTACTTCCCCGAATACATGAGACACCAGGTCCGGCTGGAGTTGTCCATGTGCCTGCAAGGGGTCATCTGCATGCGGCTCATTGCCCGCAAGGACGGCAGGGGCCGCATCCCCGCGACCGAGGTTCTGCGCGCGACCCCGATCATCCGGAAGCTGCTGCTCGAAGGCAACACCAAGGGGATTCCCGACTACATCAAGAACGGCCGGGAGTTCGGGATGCAGACGTTCAATCAGAGCTTGCTCGAACTCTTCCAGGAGGGTTTGATCAGCTATGAGGATGCGCTTATGAATTCTTCCAATCCGGAAGAGTTCAAGCTGAACGCGCAGGGAATGTTTACCGGCGTGGATTCGATAAGGTCAGCAAAGTCTTAAGGATCGTATAGTGCTCTTGGCGTTGGCAAACCATTAGGAGTTATCATGGATATCACTCGCGCTGAGCCGACTATGTCGGATGTCGGGACGGATTTCGGACGGGTTGATATGAAGAGCCTGTTCGACCTGGTCATGGTTCGCAAATCGTCCGACCTCCTCCTCACTGCGGGCGCGCCCCCGCTCCTCAGGATCAACGGAGAACTCAAGGCCACCGAGTACCCCGAACTCACGCCCGAGGAAAACAAGCGGCTCATCTACAGCATCCTCACGGACAAGCAGAGGGAGGAGTTCGAGGAACGACGCGAGCTCGACATGTCCATCGGCGTCAGCGGAGGACACCGCTTCAGGGTAAACGTGTATATGCAGAAGGGCTGCGTCACGGCGGCCATGAGAGCCATTCCCGAGCAGATTCCTTCGCTCGAGGAACTCGGCCTTCCCAAGATAGTCGCCAAACTGGCGTTCCGCCCCCAAGGCCTTATCCTCGTAACCGGCCCGACCGGGCACGGCAAGACGACCACTCAGGCCGCGATAATCGACCTCATCAACACTCATAAGCGATGCCACATCATCACCGTCGAGGACCCGATCGAATACGTGCACCATCACAAGAAATCCGTGGTTGACCAACGCGAACTCGGCAGCGACACGCTCTCGTTCTCCTCGGCGCTCAAGTACGTCCTGCGGCAGGACCCCGACGTTATTCTCATCGGCGAAATGCGCGACCTCGAGACCATCTCTTCGGCATTGACGGCCGCCGAGACCGGCCACCTCGTCCTCGGGACGCTGCACACCAACGACGCGATCCAGACGGTAGACCGCATCGTGGACGTGTTCCCTTCCCACC
The DNA here is from genome assembly GCA_964510165.1 of uncultured bacterium. GTDB lineage: Bacteria > Abyssobacteria > SURF-5 > SURF-5 > SURF-5 > CAZEBC01. The sequence continues at coordinate 410 of CAZEBC010000136.1, read as the reverse complement.
AGCAGCAACAAATCCGCATCCAGCTCGCGCTTAGCTTGCTCGCCGTCGTTTCCCAGCGGCTGCTCGCTCGCGCCAACGGAAAAGGGCGCGTGCTCGCCTGCGAGATATTGAGAAACAATTCGGCGGTCGCCAACCTCATCCGTGAGGCAAAGACGCACCAGGTTTACAGTATTATGGAGACACACTCGAAGGACGGCATGATCACGCTGGACGCCTCCATCAAGCAACTGTATCTGCGAGGCATCATCTCCTACGATGTGGCCGTAAACCACGCGCGCAATCCTCAGATAATCGCGCACGCTTGAAACAGAATGATATCAATCATTCTCGTCTGCTCGATGCTTGCCTTGGCCGCCGTCTGCCTTTCGCTGACCTCCTCCGAGTTTATCCGGAACCACACCACCACCGGC
>CAZEBC010000135.1:0-11017 GCA_964510165.1 uncultured bacterium | reverse complement strand
GCCTTTTTTGGTTTGTAAGTTATTTATTATCAAAGGGTTATTGAGGAAGAAGGAAGAAATGTATTGGTCTATGTATTCTGAGCGGGTAGGACAGTTCCAGCTTCTCGCCAAATTGGGAAGTCTCTGCGCCATTTCTTCCTTCTTCCCTTTCAGAATGTTAGCAGAATCCTCGGAGATTTCGTCAAGGACGGCCTTTCAGGCCGCCCCTTACGGGGTTTCATCCTTGACTAAATCCTCGGATTCTGATGAAAAACTACCCACAAATTCTTGTGAGGAGCTTTATTTTTAGCGCGGGCACTCGGGCGGCCACGGAGGGCCGTCTCTACAGCGCGGCGACGAGAAGAGAACAGATTTATCCACGAAGGACACAAATGGTCACCGAGTGGATTTGTCCTTGGCGAGGAGGGCGGCGCCAAGCGCGGCCACAAGCTGAGGGTCAACCTCGAGCGCGGCCAGGCGTATGCCGAGCTCTTGTTGGAGGTCGCGGACAACTCCGGCGTTTTTGGCGACTCCGCCGACGAGCGCGACTTTTTCGGTCAGGCTGATCCGTCTCACGAGCGAGGCCGTCTTACCGGCGACGGAGCGGTTGATGCCGGCGATGATGTCGGCGCGGTCCCTGCCCTTGTTGACATAGGTAATCACTTCGCTTTCGGCGAACACTCCGCACTGGCTCGTGATGGAGACGGGTTCTTTCGAGGCGAGCGCGAGTTCGCCGAGCCGGTCGAGCGGTAACTCGAGCGCCTTGGCCATCACCTCGATGAATTTTCCGGTTCCGGCGGCACACTTCTCGTTGTTTGTGGAGTCAGTGATCTTTCCATTCTCGCCGAGATTAAATGCGCGGATGCTCTGGCCGCCGACGTCGATGACGGTGCGGACAGCGGGAGCGAGATGTCGGATGGCGCGGCTGAGGCACATCACTTCAGGCACGTCCGCCTGTGCGTAGTCCACGCGCTTTCTTCCAAAACCGGTGGCGACGCAATGGGCGATGTCGTCACGCTTGACTCCGGCTTTGCGGAGCGCCGCCTCCAGCACGCTTGCGGAGGCTTGTTTTGGGAGGTTGCGATACGCGAGCGTCTCGCAGGCGAGGATGGTACCGTCTTGAGTGAGCGCCAGCTTTGCTGCGACGGCGCCGAGATCACATCCGGCGTAGATCATTATGAGCTCCTTGGCGTATCAGAGATTTGGATGACGAATGTCACGAATTCAACGAATTACGCGAATGTCAAGCGACCTTTCTTGCTTTTTCGCCGGCGAAGATGGCGGCGCCGAGCGCGCCTATGATCTGCGGGTCCACGGGGAACTGGACGAAATTCGCGCCGAGCATTTTCTCCAGGAACTTGACGACGCCGACATTTTTGGAAACGCCGCCCGTCATGCCGACTTCTTTCTTGATGCCGACTCTGCCCACAAGCATCTTAACCCGGCGGGCCATTGACTCGTTGATTCCTGCCGCGATGTCGGAGATGCTCCTCTCCTCGCACATGTAATGAAGGATTTCCATTTCTGCGAAGATGCTGCACTGATTGGTGATAACGACGGGGCTTGAGGCCTGGAGCGAGAGCGGCCCGAGTTCCGAGATGTCAACGCCGAGCGCCTCGGCCATGAGTTCGAGCGAGCGCCCGGTGCCGGCGGCGCATTTGTCGTTCATTACGAAATCCTCGAGCAGCCCGCCGCCGTCCACTCGTATCGCCTTGCAATCCTGCCCGCCGATGTCTATGACAGTTCGGACCGACGGGATCAGCCATTGGGCGCCGCGGCCGTGGCACGATATTTCGCTGATGTTGTCGTTGGCGAACGGGATCGTCTCGCGACCGTACCCCGTGCTGACGCAGTAATTGATATCGCCGTACGAGATGCCGAGCCGCGAGAGCGCCCGGTCCATCACATCCCTGGCCGATTGCTCAGCCGTGGGCCGGACCCGGATGATCTCGGAGGCGAGTATCGTGCCGTTGTTCATGATGACGGCTTCTGCGGTCAATGAGCCTACATCGCATCCAGCTACAATCATGATTGCATCATCCTATAAGATCGTTGCGAAGAATTCCTCGAATTGTTCCTTGATGACGGACATGGGGGTGATGCGAGAATCCCAGCCGTCGCCCTCGAGCCGGAGCGAAGGAATGCCAAGCTGTTTCTTGACCTCGTCGGCGACGAGCCGGTACACGCCCCAGGCCTGCTTGCAGGCGGTGTGCCCGGTGAACACGCAGCAGTCGGCCTTGTAGGTGCGCGCGTAATAGAGCGTGTCGTGGAGCCAGTTGGAGTCCATGTTCCAACTGCCCTTGAGTTGGCGCGTCATCGGCAGGTTGAACATTACTTCCGACAGCCCGTCGAGCATCGTGTCCACGCTTGTCGTGTCAACGATGGGATTGAAATCGAACGCATTCAACACGTCCATCACGTATGTGGCGCCCATCTCCTCCTGGAACCATGAGAAGATGGAGTTGTCGAAATAGTAGCCTGTGTACATGAAGAAGACGCGGATGCGTTCCTCCGGCATCACGTGCTTGCCTTGTTTGAGGCGCTGCTTGCTGATATCGTATGCAGTCTGGTAGTAGTCGACCGCGTCGGGCGTGCCGGCCATCATCAGCTTCGTGCCGGTATGATGGATGTTGTAGTAATTCGGAACGGGGTTCGGCACGTGCCGTTTGAGTTCGTTGATCTCCATGAAGAGTTCGGTGGCCTTGTTGGTCTGGTTGACCACCTCGCGAAGGCGGTCGGGATCGAGTTTTCGGCCATTAATTTCCTCGAGGGCCTCGACCACTTTGCGGAAGCCCTTCGCGTAGTAACCGATTGCGCGCTTGTCATGGTAATACGGCAGGTCGAGATAGAGGACTGGGATGTCGAATTTCTCGGCCATATACTCGAAGGCTTTCGAGTTGGGGTCGCAACCGCCGAGCGCGCCGTTGACGAGGAGGTCGGGCTTATCGAGGATGCCGGCCTCGAACAGGCCGACGACGCCGCGCTGGGCCGAGCACATCGTGTCGGGCAGGCCGCGTTCGACGGCGAGGTCAAGGTACGGCTCGACACCCTCCTCGAGGGTGAGCGCCATAGTGGTTAACACCTCGACGCAGACGGGCACCATGTCCATTGCGTGGAAAATCTCGGGAGAGAAATTGAATGGGAGAAATACAATTTTCTTTCCTTGGTCCTTGGCGGAGAGCACGCTCTGCCAGAACTTGCCCTGGTTTCGGTTGAAGACGGCGGACATTTTCCGCACGTCGGGGTCTTTCGCCATCGCGAGGACCATGTTTTTGCGGGCTTCGGGCAGCATGGCGAGGATGGCCTGCATCTCGGGCGAATCGAGGTCCAGGTCCTCCGGCAGCATGGAGCCTTGCGTGAAGGCATCGACCATTCGTTGGAGCGCGTTGGTTTCAGTCATGGTCTATCTCCGAATCCTTTCCAGGAATGCCTGAATACGAGTGCGGATTCTGCCCGCGTCGGCGAGCGGCCCGTATTGGCGCTCGAGTTCGATTGCGGGGATGCCCGCCTTCTCAAGGTCTCCCTTCAACAGGGCGTTGTCCGTGCCGTGGATATCGCAGAACTTGATGTGCTCGAGGATCGCGCCGTCCACATTGGCGTGCTCGGCCTGCTCCATGACGAACGCCCGTCGTCTGCCGTACTGGCCAGCCATGCGGGGGCACGGCACATGATAGTAGTAGCGCCGGACGAGCGCGTCGAAGGGGTCGCCGTTCTCCTCGGTCAGGTCCCAGAAACTGCGCGCGCCGAAGCAGAGCGCGTCGGCGACGACTGTCGCCCCGAGTTCCTCGACGTTGGCGAGGAACTGCGGCTCGTCCATCATGCTGCCGGCGACGAGCAGGCGGAATTTTGGCGGCGGCGCTTTCTTTCTCTTCTGCGCCTCGTCGAGCAGTTGTCTTAAGAGCTTGTTAAATTGGGGTTTGGGCATCGAGCTTGCGGCGGCCAGGACGGTCATCGTCTCGGCGCCGGTGAGTGCGGGCTGGTCAGCGGCCCTCAAATCGTACATCTGTTTCAGGAGCGATCTGGTTTCGTTGTATGTCTTTATGGCTTCCTTCAGGTTCTTCTCCGTGATGGTCACGGCGAAATGCTCCTCGACAGATTCCTTGAGCTTGACAACTTCCTCCTTGTACCATTGGAGGCCGTCGTCGCTCAGGACGTGCGGGACGGGGAGGATGTACATGAACGGGAGCGCGCTTTCGTGCGCTTTCCAGTTGTCGTATGCCCGGCGTATATGGTCGCAGCCGTTGACGAACGCCGCGCCATCCAGGAAGTCGAATCCGCCGCTCATGCCGACTTCGAGACAACATCGGGAAAATGTGCAATTCACCCGGGTGAGGTAGGAATCGGCGCGGGAGGTGTCCGTAACGCTTTTGCCGGTAATGCGATAGGGGAGGATATCGGCGGCGAAGAGAATCTCCTCGGGCATGTACGTGCACACGTAGCCGACGGCCTTTTTCCCTTGTGCTTTCCAGTCATGAACGAAGCGGTTGTGCCTTGTGTCGGCGGCTTCAGCGAGCGCCTTGAAGGCTTGCATATCGGGCATCCTTTCTGGCCGTTTCGGATACGGCAGAGGTTTTCATACGGGGCGATTAGCCAGCATCTGGCCTATGGCGTAAGCGCTGCACGAATCGGGCGGCCATGTGATCGTTTCTATCACTGGCGCCGGAATAGGAGGCGTGAGCGCTGGGACTACTGTATACGAAAGCTTGCCTAAAAGTCAAGAGAAAAATTAACGTTGTTCATAAACTGACTATAATTCATGAATATGGCCAAAGAGTGGTTCCCTCGGTTCCAGATGGGGAGGAAGACGGTCAAGAGGCTCAGGAAGCGGCCTTGGAAATTCAATGATGTATTCGGCAGGCTGCCGCGGCGGTTCGCGAATCGCGCCTACCGCTGGATTCCTGCCTTGGGCAGGCGTTGGACTAATACGAAGTTCACTCCTATGGATGCCGGAGGCAAGGTGAAGCGCATTGCGTCAGGCGTAGGAGTGCAGGCCGGTCAGCACGAAGTTGACGCCGAAGTAGGTGAAGATGACGGCGAGGAAGCCGACGAGTGAACAGATTGCGTTGAAGGTGTGTATGTCCTTGACGCCGAAGCGGCCGTACACGTACTTGAAATGGATCATTATGGCGTAGATGATCCATGTGATGAGCGACCAGGTTTCCTTGGGGTCCCAACTCCAATAGGTGCCCCACGACTCGTTTGCCCAGACGGCGCCCGTTATGATGCCGACTCCAAGAAAAAGGAAGCCGAACCGGACGGATTCGTAATTGAAGGACTCGAGCACGCGCATCAACTCGCCGCCTTGGGTCGTTGGAGCGGGCGCTTTGCCTTTGACCTTCAGAATGAGGTATACGACGCTGGCAGCCGCCGATATGGCGAACGCGGCGTAGCCGACGAAGCAGGTGAGCACATGGTAGAAGAGCCAGTTGCTTTGGAGGGCAGGCATGAGCGGCTCAATGGTGCTGTCGAAGAAGGAGGCGGCGGCGATGGCGGTGACGGCGAGGATTGCCGCGAGGGCGCCGGCGATGCGTATTTTGTATATGAGCTCCAACGCCAGATAGATCAGGGCGATCGACCAGGCAAACAGGATGAGTGATTCGTACATGTTACTGAACGGCGGACGGTCGGCCTCTTGCCAGCGCATGAGTATGGCGGCGGTTATAACAACGAGTCCGACAAGCAGAGAGAGGCTTCCGAGATATCCAAGTATCCTACTCAGCTTCTCGCGTCTGATGAAGTTGTTGGCAGCATAGACCAGAGTGGCCACCACGAAGGTTGCGAAAGAGAAGTTTATCAGCGTTGCGCTCATTTAGATGCTCCTGCGTTACTCACGTGGGAATTCGTGAATTTTTGTTGTTCTTTTTCCCTCACCCCAACCCTCTCACGCTGGGAGAGGGCGCTCGGATTGCAGGCTGGAAGCCTGCGCTACATCTTTTCGGTTGTGGGCGCATGCCGTGCGCCCCTACGGATTGCCCATTATGCCGGCGCGGGCTGGGATTTTCGAGCCTTTCGCACCAGCGGATTTATGTAAAAGATCACGATCATTCCGAGAATCTGAACTACGAATCCCGCATATACGAGCGGTATGCCCGGGTCCTTCTTAACCTGGAGGCCGCTCCAACTGAGCGCTCTATCGTCGTAATATGCCTGGTAGAAGGAGTAGCCGCTGTAGCGAAGCGGGTTGTTCACCTCGATCTTTTTCTCGGTGACGACCTGGCCGTCTTCTATGACTTGAAGAATGCTGTAGAAATCGCTCGGCCTTGGCTGTTGCAGGTACAGCATTCTGTAGCCGTTGATATCGGCAATGGAGTCAGCGTACAGGTAATAAGGCTTAAAGGAGCCTCGCTCCTCGATCGTGATCTCGACAGCCGGCCGTCCCCCCGGCCGAGTGGGGTCGTTCACGAGTTCGGTCACCACGTTGGCATTCTCGATGAATTTCTCGAAGACTATTTCGATATTTCTTCCTTCGATCTTGACGGGCTTGCCGATTTCGACCTCTTTCCTGGAGACGACCTTACTATCGGCGACGTGGACCAGCGCTGGAGCGGCGTTGTCAGGCTTGAACAGCACGACATAATCCTTTATGTTTCCGAGGCCGGCGCTGCGTATATAGACCGGCGAAAGGGGCGGCGCCTCTCCGGCGGCATGCATCGTCGGGAACTTCGCGAACAGCCACGTCTCCTGAGGGCCGGCGGGTCCGTCTATTCTGACTCGTACCGCCGGATTATTCGGGAGTTGGGATCTCGTGGTAACCTGGCCGGTGGCAGTATCGATGAGGAAATCCGGCACGTATCTGAGCACTTCCACGTTATAGTCCGTCCCCTCGACTCGTGATTTGGAGCCGACCTCGGCAGGATAGGTTTTCTTCTCCCCGGTCTCCGGAATGGTGAGCTCAATAACATTGACCGGGCGCATCAGGGAGACAGCCCGGCGGATTTGGGTATCGATCAGGTTTTGACTCGGCAGTTTCTGGTAGGCGACCGCGATGCTCTTTTCAGGGAAAAGATATGGGCGATCAAGTTGCGAGAAGGCAAAAGCCGATTCCGCCGTATCGCCGACAAGCCGGAATTCCACTGCGGCCAGTCCGGTCTGCTCGGGGCCTTCCGTGATTACGGTCTTGGGAACGGCATTCGGAATGACTTTGTTTATATGGATCAGGGCTTGCGGCTCAGCCTCGATTCCGAGCAGCGCCGCCGGTTTGGCCCATCTTGGTTTAAAGGCAGAAATCGTTTTCCCTTCGTTGATGGAGTGGCGTTCCTGTCGCTTGGCCTTGACACTGGAGACCACCAGCTTGCGGATAGGTTCTTCGTGCTCCTCGAGGATGAAATCAATCAGCTTGACCTGAAAGCCTAAAGGTTTGGTCGAGCTGTTGGCGGCCCTTTGTATCTCTATGGTGTCCAGGGTTTGTCCCTCGGGAATCCGCATATCTCCCTTGACGCCGAATATTGCGCCCGCGAGTCCTCCCAGCAGAATGAGCAGAAGGCCGAAATGGGTCATCAGCATGCCCGCCATTCGCCATTTGGGCCTGAATCTATTCACGGTGCACGCGAACGTATTCAGCCCGAGCGCCACCAGGAGGATGATAAAGCGCCAGTCGTGATAGACGTCGTAAAAACCCAGGAACTTGAAGATGCCGTGCCAGAACGGTCCATAGAGTTCCTCGTATTTGTGGGGGTCGACGTTTTGTTGGATGAGCGTGCCGATGATGGACGGAATGAGAATCAGCACGAATAGCACGACGGTAAGTTTGACAGAGCAGAAGAAGTTCCAGATTTTTCTGAGCATTTTGTCTCCAAGCACGATTTATTATAACACACACCGAAGCCGCAATGTTACGTGGTTATAGGGAACCGTTGTTCACCATGCCATGTCGTTTTCATCTGTTCTATCGGCACAATTTTCCATTGCTGCGCGAGGCTGGGAAAACCTTGGGAGGAGTGTCCGGGATATACACTGGTTAGAGCAAAGGAATTGCCAATGGATGATGTCTCGTGTCCAACCGACGCAACTTATGGCTTATCAATTGCTTAAGAAGCATTTTCGGTTCAGCTTGTCCGCAAATCGGAAGGGTGAAATGTCTCTATTGCGCCATGTGGCTGGTTGTTTTCGCGCAACCTCCGGTCTAGCGTTCCCGCTCCAGCACATAATCACAGAGGTCAAACATTGATTTCTTGTACTCGGAGTCTGGGCATATATCGAGCGCCGTCTTGGCGCGGGTTGTGAAGTCGCGGGCGACCTCCTGGCAATAGTCCGTGGCGCCGGAACTACGGACGGTTTCGAGGAGCCATGCCTTGTCGCCATCCCTCAACTGGCGCTCTTCCAGAATTTTCCCGACCCGAGACGCCTGGTTGGCGCCGAGCCTGTTCAGCATATAGATTGTCGGGAGGGTCGCCTTTCCCTCGCGGATATCGCCGAGGATCGGTTTGCCGAGGCGCTGCTCGTCAGCGACGAAGTCGAGGAGGTCATCCACAATCTGGAAAGCCATCCCGAAATTGAAACCGAAGGAGTACATCGCTTCGGAGAGTTCTGGCGGACCGTCCAACACTTGGGTCGGCATCTTGCAGACGGCCGCCATCAGGGAGCTTGTCTTGTGTTGGATCACTTTAAAGTAATCGTCTTCGCTGATAATGCCGTCCCTACTGGCGGTGATCTGGCGAAGTTCGCCTTCGGACATATCCTTTACGGCCCGCATCATGGTGCGCATCACCTCGGCATTTTGATAGTCACTTAGCATATAGAGCGCCTGCGATATGATGTAATCACCGAGGAGGACCGCCACCTTATCGTGCCAGCGCGCGTTGACCGATTCGGTTCCTCGCCGCGTTTTGGCTCCGTCAACGACGTCGTCGTGGATCAGACTGGCGAAGTGCGCCATCTCGCTTGCGGCCGCCACTCCAATCAGTTTCGCTCCCTGTCCCGGTTCCATCGATAGCCCCGCCAGGAGCGCAAGGGCCGGGCGTATCTGTTTTCCCTCGACGACGGTTTTCTCAAAGCCTATGCCTTTAATCAGGCCAAACGCATCACGGAGGGCTCGAATCAAGTTACTCCGCACCGCTGCGAGATGGTCCGTGATGGGCTGATAGATACTGGAAAGGCTCAAATCCTGAGAAAGCTGCATGAACTGTCTCCGCATCTACTGCTGGTTTGAAACTGCAAATACGGGTCTCTCTTGCCAGGAATCTAGCGAGTTATCTTACCATATCGGCATAAATCGCGTCAATGAAATCAGGATAAAGAGCTACCGGCTGATCGTGTGAATCGCCTGTTTGTGAATTCCTTCGATAGCCTCGTGGATGCTTTCGGGCAATGTCGGATGTGCATGGATCATGCGGGCGACCTGCTCCACGGTAATCCCGGCGTGTATCGCCAAAACGACCTCATGGATGATGTCGGTGACGCCCGGTCCAATCATGCTCACGCCCAACACGTTGTCGGTTTTCTTGTCGGCAACCACTTTGACGAAGCCGGTCGTGTCCTCCAGGATCATGGCCTTCCCCAGGGCGCTGAACTGGAACTTGGCGGTAGAGACGTCGTGCCCGGCTTCGGTTGCTTCGGCTTCCTTCATGCCGACGCTCGCGATCTCAGGCCTTGTGAAGATACAGTTGGGAATGGCATCGTACGAGAACCTTTCATTTCCCCCGAGCGCATTGGCGACAGCCACTTTGCCCTGGGTGCTCGCGACATGAGCGAGCATCACCGTTCCGAGCACGTCGCCGATGGCATAGACGCCGGGCACGCTGGTCTCCATTTTTTCATTGACCTTGATTCCGCCTTTTTCGGTTATCTCGAGGGCGAGCTGGTCCAGGCCAAGGCCCTCAGTCACTGGCTTTCGTCCCACCGCGACGAGCGCCTTTTGGACGGTGATTGTCTCGCCCGACTCGAGGGTGGCGGTCACCTTGCCGTCGGACACGTCCATGCCCACTATCTTGGCGTTTGTCATGATATTGATGCCGCGTTTCTTGAACTGGCTCTTGAGGGTTTGGGCCACCTCTTTCTCTTCGGTAGCAACGATCTGAGGTAGCATCTCGACGAGAGTGACTTTGCTGCCGAAATCGTTGAACATGCTGGCAAACTCGCAGCCGATGTATCCGCCTCCAATGATGAGTATTGATTCCGGTACGTCCTTAAGGTCGAGCGCCTCTCGGCTGGTTATTACGTTGACGCCGTCAATCTTGAACATCTCGGGTTTCGATTCGGTTGAGCCGGTGGCGAGAATTATGTTCTCGCATTCGCCCTTGGCCTGGCCCTGCGCCAGGGTCACGCCGATGCGGCGGTCGCCCAACAGTTTTCCCTCACCCTGAACATACTCGATCTTATGGGCTTTCAGCAGGCTGTGAACCCCTTTGATGAGTCTTTGCACGATCGCGTTCTTGCGCTCCAGCGCCTTGGCGTAATTCAGGGCGGCTTGTCCCACCTCAACGCCGAACCGTTCCGCCTCGCGCGCCTTCGCCAGGAAGTCAGCCGTTGCGAGGAATGCCTTTGTCGGGATACACCCCCTGAGCAGGCACGTGCCGCCGACCTCATCTTTTTCAATCAGCGCCACTCGTGCGCCGAGTTGCGCAGCCCTTATGGCGGCCACGTAACCGCCCGGTCCCCCTCCAATTATACCGACCTGAAATTTTTCCATGATCCTTGATTCTCCGAAATCCGCATCTGGGGTGCTTTTTGCGAGAATACGCGATGTAAGGCGAGTATAACACGGAAAACGGCGCTAATCTAGCACAACTCCGTTTTTATGTCAAGAAACCCTGTCTCGCAACTCCCGGCAGATTTCGACAATCGGCGGAATCTGCCGCATAGAGTGGAACAGGCCACCGGGGCCGTCGTTTTCGCCCTGCGCCTGTTCGATGCCGAACTGTTTCGGGATATCGAGGTCTTTGCGCCACAATAGCCAGCGGTTGATCTCGACGCTGATGATGACGAGGTCGGCGTCGGGCCGCACGATAGATACGGAGATCATGACCGGTGAAGAAATATACAATCTTAAGATCGCCTGGTCCAACTCGCCGTCAATATTGTTTCTCTTGGACATCGAGAA
>CAZEBC010000134.1:7603-11034 GCA_964510165.1 uncultured bacterium | reverse complement strand
CGAAGTTTTTGTTAACAAAAATTTCGAATGACAGAACCACTTGGGAAACCACGGATTAGCACGGATTTTCACGGAGTGCGAAAGGAAGAGTCGTTTAAACCACAAAGGCTCAAAGGGCACAAAGGAGGACCACAGGCCAGCGGATAACTAGAAGGGCTCTCAGAACTCCAGGCGGTTGACGTTACGGATGCCGAGGTACATGGGGGCGATGGCGGTCAGGAGGCTCACGAGGACGACGACGGAGAAAGTGAGAATGATGGCGTGGGTGAAACCGACGCCGAAGAGGAACCGACCGGTCTGGACACCCTCGGTGTACCGCCAGAACACGACGCCCTCAAGCAGCACGACGAACGAGACGTAGAGCATGCTGAGGATGAAGTTGAGCGTGCCGCCGAGGCCGGACACGATGCGGGCGGGGTTGTCGTCCTTGAAGTTGGGGAACATCGCGCCGAGGCCGACCGCAAGCCCGGCCATCGAGAAGTTCATGAGAAACATGGTGGCGCAGCAGACGGCAGTGACCGTCGGCCCGAGCTTGAGCGCGAGGCTTGAGACGATCATGAGCGCTTCGGTGAAGATGAGCGTAGTGCCGATGCTCAGCACGAATTTTTGCGCGAGCAGCCGGCTCCGTTTGACCGGCGCGAGGCCGACGATCCAGAAGCGTTTTCCCTCGAGGCTGAACAGTGGAAACACGAACCGCGTGGTGAGCACGCCCAAGACGAGCGAGGCCGCCCCGAGGTTGAGGAACGCGATGCGCGTCTGCCAGTCGGGTCCCATATACTTCTCGTAGTTGTGCAGGTTGCTGACGTAGAGGATAAGCAGTCCGAAGAAGACGACGAACTGCGCCCATTGCGAGGGGTCGCGCCAGAACATGCGCAGGTCCTTCATGACGAGTGCGCGCGTGGGCGAGCGGAGCGGTCCGATGAGCGCCTCAAGCCAGCTCAGCGGCCCCTTCCCGGGCGGATGAAACCGCACGAGGCTGAACCCGCGAATGTCGGCCCATCCCCGGAAATACAGCAGTTTCGCCAGCCACATCGCCACCATGCTTATCATGAGCGCGTTGCTCACGAGGAGCCCGAGGTAAAAGGCGGAACCTTTCAGCTCGCCGGCTCCCGCCGCGAGAATTCCCTCATTCAGCCAATGGCTGGGGAAATAGGGGGATTGGGTGGTCTTGAGGGCCGAGAGAATCTGGTCGAGCACCTCAAGCTGGCTTATGCGGGCGACCGAGAACGAGCGAAACAGGAAGTATCCGAACCCGATGGCGAGAACGGCGATCACTGCGGCGATGATCTTGAAGTTCATCTTCGGGAACACGCGAATGAGGAACACCATAATCAGCGTGCCCAGCATGCCGGCAATGACGATGAACGGCAAGAAGAATAATGGAAGCGCGGGATAGAAATACCAGCTTACCTTGAAGACGACGCCGTAGCTTATCATGAGGGGAATGCCGAGGAACACGAACGCCCAGGAACTGTAGGCGATGGTCTCGATGAAGCGGCAGAGGAAAAGCTCCTGATCGTCCATCGGCAGCGAGAACAGGAAATCGGTCTCGCTCGATTTGTAGAGCGTGGAGAAGGCGACGAGGATATTACTGAAGACCAGCATCGCGAACAGCGTGAGGAAGAAAAGCGCCAGCACACGGACGGCGAGCAGGTCGCCGACGGGGAAGTTGTACAGGAAGTCGAACGCCCGGTAAAACAGCCAGCAACCGACCGAGATGAAAATGGAAGACCAGAACACGATGACGCCCACCTTCAGCTTCGACTCGTTCCGAATCGAGAGAATCTGGTGGCGCAGCATCCGGAGCTTGGTGAGCCAGTAGGTTGCGAGCGCTCCGCCGCCACTTGTGAAGGAAGAGACTTGACTGGGAGAATCGAATTGTGGATTCCCGCTTTCGCGGGAATGACAGTTAGGGATGCGGGAATGACGGTTTGGGGATGGAAGCTTGTTCATGCGCGTGCGTCCTCGCGGGTCAGCGGTTCGGGTGCATCCTTGCCGGAAGGCGGCTCATACGAGATCGAGCGTATGCTGACCTTGATCTTGCCGAGTATCTGCATAAGCTTGGCTTGTTGGTCGAGTTCGCCCTCAAGGAGTTTGATGTGCGTGGCGTCGGCGAGCGGCTGGCCGAACGTGGGGTCCATCGCGACCCATTCGCCCACGTACACCTCGGGCCAGGCGTGGTAGTAAAAGCTGCCTCTGTAATACACGATTCCGATGGCGACCTTGGTCGGTATTCCGGCCGCGCGGGCGAGCGCCGCATACAGGGCGGTGTGCTCGTTGCAGTCGCCCTGGCGCGACTCCAGCACTTCAACCGCCGACGGGAGCGAGAAGGTAATCTGTTTTTGGATGTTGTCGAACACCCATTGGTTAATGCGCTCGGCGACAATGAGGCTGTTGCGCTCGTCGCCCGCGATCTTCGCGGCAAGCGTCCTTATGCCGGCGTCATCCGACTGGATGAGGAGCGTCGGTCTGAGATGCTCGGCGAGCGCTTGATCTGAAATGGGAATCGGGAGGCTCTCGGCCGCATCGGGCCGCTTCATGTCGATTCGTATCAGGCCTGTTTTGGCGTCTACGATGCGTTGGCCTGCGCCCTCGAGCCTGAAGAGGGAGAAATCTATGCCGGACAGTTGCGTCTCGAGCGCGCGTGTCTTCTCTGGCTCCTCGATCCTCATGTCGGAGGGCACCGAGAGAATCCTTGCGATATCGTGTTTGAACTCAGCGACCTCGGCGCGGAAGTCCACTGCGACATCACGGTCCTCCCTGAGGAGGGTCCAGCCGAGAGGAGTGCTTTCCTTGAGCACTTCTCCGGTCTCGGTCACCCACGCGGTGAACGTGATGCCCTGGTACTCGGTATCCACGACATAGGCGTCTATCTGCTTGCCCTCGTATTCATAAGGCTCGATGCCCCTCGCGGTGACCTTGGCCTTGTCGGTCGTGAACGAGAGCGGGTTGAGGATGTCGATGGTATACGTTTTTCCCGGCTCCAGGTCGGGCAAGAAAAGCAGGGGCGTAAGGCTGTTGGAGAGGTTGAGGTCTTCGCTCACCTTCATCTCTTTTCGGAAGACTTTGCTTCCGGAGAGGACGCTGAGCGAGAGCGTGTCACCCTCGAGTTCCCCGTCAATCTGGATGCGATGGCCGGCCGAAATGAGCGTCGAGGTGAAATTGCGCATCCTGAAATCGGGGTCGGTATTGAGCAGTCCCTCGAACTGCACCTTCAGCGGGGTATTCATCATCTCGACGACCATGAAGGTGCGGTTCAGGATGAGGTAGCCCGGGGCGCTGCTGGGGCGGCGATTGACGGTGGTGTTGGAGTAGCCCACTTTCTGGTCGGCGAAATAGATGCCCATCCATTGTTCCTTGAAGGAGATGTCGGGGGAGAGCGAGGCGGCTATGCTGGTTGAGCCGGAGGGGAGCCGAGGGAGCCAGGCCTC
>CAZEBC010000134.1:0-7503 GCA_964510165.1 uncultured bacterium | reverse complement strand
GTCGTCCCCTGCGGTCCGGAAGTTACGACGGCCTGCTTCTGCGGTTCGGTCAGCCCGCTTGCCGATGAGTCATGTTTCGTGAGCACCGCTTCGCTTGGGCGGGGCGCCTGCTCCTTCAACCTTTCCGGCTGGGTCACCTGCACCCTGAAGAGGAACTCTGCGACCGCGAGCTTGACGTCGCGGATCATCTCGCTGAAGAGGTTGAATGCCTCGTGCTTGTACTCGACGAGCGGGTCCTTTCCGCCGTACCCCCTCAGGCCGATGCCCTCCTTGAGGAGGTCCATGGCGTAGAGATGGTCTTTCCAGCGCGAGTCAACGGCGCGCAGGATGGCGACGCGCTCGAGTTCGTGCATGGTTTCGGGTCCGAGGCGCTTTTCCTTTTCATCGTAGGCGGAGCGGACGACGTTCTGGAGGTTTTCGAAGATGTCTTGCCGCTCGACGGTCTCGAGGTCCACGCCTTCGAAGCGCACGTTCAGCCCAAGGTGTCGCCGCATCCATTCGCTGAGTCCACGCAGGTTCCACTCGTCGGGGAGCGTCTCATTCGGGACGAACTCCTCCATGGTTTCGTCGAGCACGTCGTCAATCATTTCGAGCGCGTGTTCCTTGAGATTAGACTCGTCGAGTGCTCTCTGCCGCTCAGCGTAAATGATCTCGCGCTGCTTGTTCATCACGTCATCGTACTTGAGGAGATGTTTGCGGATTTCGAGGTTGTGCGATTCGACGCGTTTCTGCGCGGACTCGATGGATTTGCTGACGAGCGCGTGCTCGATGGGCTGGTCCTCCTCGATGCCGAGCCGGTCCATCACGCGCATGATGCGGTCGGAGCCGAAGAGGCGCATCAGGTCGTCCTCGAGCGAGATGTAGAAGCGGGAGGAGCCGGGGTCGCCCTGACGTCCCGCGCGACCTCGAAGCTGGTTGTCGATTCGGCGGCTCTCATGGCGTTCGGTGCCGACTATGTGGAGGCCGCCAAGGTCGGCCACGCCGTCGCCCAGCTTGATGTCGGTGCCGCGTCCGGCCATGTTGGTGGCTATGGTGACTGCGCCCCGCTGGCCGGCTCTCGCGACGATCTCCGCCTCTTTTTCGTGGTATTTCGCGTTCAGGATGTGGTGCGGGATGCGCTCCTCGCGGAGCATTTTTCCGAGAAGCTCCGATTTTTCGACCGAGATGGTGCCCACCAGCACGGGTCGTCCGAGCTTGTGCATCTCCTTGATTTCGTTGATGACAGCCTTGAACTTCTCGCGCTCGGTCTTGTAGATGACGTCGGAATAATTGTAGCGGATAAGCTGGCGATTCGTCGGGATGACGACCACGTCGAGCTTGTAGATGTCGTGAAACTCCTGGGCCTCGGTGTCGGCGGTGCCGGTCATGCCCGCGAGTTTCTCATGCATCTTGTAGTAATTCTGGAGAGTGATTGTGGCGAGCGTCTGGTTGGCCTCGCCGACCTTCACGCGCTCTTTCGCTTCGAGCGCCTGATGCAGCCCGTCGCTGTAGCGTCGGCTCGGCATCAGCCTGCCCGTGAACTCGTCAACGATGACGACTTTGTTGTCGGACACGATGTAGTCAACGTCGCGCTCGAAGAGCGAGTACGCCTTCAGCAACTGCGAGACTGCATGGATTCTCTGGTTCACCGCATTGAACCGGTCGTAGAGCTGCCAGCGCTTGTTCTCGAGTTCCATCTCGCGCTGCATCTTGGCGGTATAATCGAGGGAATCGTCGGCAAGGAGCTTTTCGAGTTCCGAGTCGATCTCGCGTTCCTCGTCCTCGATCTCGGGCACGACGAACATGTCGAGGTGGCCGGAGGAGATCGTGCGCCGCCCCTTCTCGGTGAGGTCGGCCACGTTGGATTTCTCGTCAATTGTGAAATACAGGTCGGACACAAGCTTCATGATGGGGGACTCTTCGGGCCCCTTCATGAAGGGCTCCATCAGGTCGAGTTCGACGCGCCGGACCAGCTTCTGGAGCTTGGGGTCTTCCATGAGTTCAAGGAAGCGCTTGTCCTTTGGAGCGCCTTTCTTGACCATGAGCAGTTTCTTGCCGGCCTCCTGGAAGTCGCCCTGTTCAAGCTGTTTTTCGGCTTCCTCAAGGAGTTTCTTGACGATGCGCTGCTGCTGCTTGTAGAGCCGGTCGATGCCGGGCGCAAGCGCCTCGTATTGCTCGTTGGATTGCTCGACCGGGCCGGATATGATGAGCGGGGTGCGCGCCTCGTCAATGAGCACACTGTCCACCTCGTCAACGATAGCGTAATGATGCCCGCGCTGCACCTGATGCTCTTTCCTGACACACATGTTGTCGCGCAGGTAATCGAACCCGAACTCGCTGTTGGTGCCGTAGGTGACGTCGGCCCGGTAGTGTTCCTGGCGCTCCTCGGGGTCCATTCGCTGCTGGATGCAGCCGACGGCCAGCCCGAGGAACTCGTAGACCGGCCCCATCCACTCGCGGTCGCGACTGGCGAGGTAATCGTTGACCGTGATCAGGTGCACTCCCTTGCCGGTGAGCGCGTTGAGGTAGATGGGCAGTGTCGCGACGAGCGTTTTTCCTTCGCCGGTGGCCATTTCCGCGATCTTGCCCTGGTGGAGGACTATTCCGCCGATGAGCTGGCAGTCGAAGGGCACCATGTCCCACGTGATCTCGTGGCCGCGCACAAACCAGTTCTTGCCGTACAGTCGGCGGCAGACCTCTTTCACCGTGGCGAACGCTTCGGGAAGGATATCATCGAGGGCCTCGCCCTGGGCCAGGCGAAACTTGAACTCGGCGGTCTTCGCGCGGAGTTCCTTATCCGAGAGAGCGGCCATCTCGGCCTCGTGCGACTTGATTTCGTCCACAAGAGGCAGCAGTTTCTTGATGTCCCTCTCGTGCTTAGTGCCAAAAATTTTTTTCAAAAGTCCCAGCATTGCAGATACTTACGTTCCTTCATTGAATATTAGATGAGATAACGTTCTTTTTAATCTTAACAAAAGACTGGGGTAAATTCAAGGAAATCGGATGGGTGCTGAGAGACAGGAGTCAACTGGAAAAAGCAACTCCGAAAGGAGGCCATTCGCGAACGCTTCCTACGTGAAGGGCGCCAAACTAACCAACGCTATCTCTTCACTCTTTTTTCCACCCACTTGCGCAATTGGCGAACAAGAGCGAACATTTCCGGCCGCCCGATTGACATCTGCATGTCCGAAGGGAATATCCCGTACCGCAGTTCCACCGCGACCGGAGTCAGCGCATCGAGCCTCTTCAGTTGCCCCGGCAGAGCAAATCCTGCGTTTTCGACCGCGCGTATGAGACGGGCAAGGTTATGAGTGCGTTCGGCCTCGACATCGACGTTGGTCAGAAGGGCCTTCAGCAGTTTTTCTGACGCCTGTTGGGCATGGAATCCGACAACCTCATCGGATATTTCCGGGTCGTCGACAAGTTTTGCGAGAACAGTCTCGTCCTGGGCGGCCTTGTTGAGGAACACGAGCGCCAAGTCATGCGGCGTCATACAGGACTTTCCCTTCCCTGAGCGCCGGACGCAGCACCGTTCCGGGCAAGTGTCCCCATTCCTCGACGTCCTTGGACGAGACAACGATGACCTCGATGGGAGCGTCGAGTTCCGCGACAACCCGCAAGAGCCTCACCAGTTCGGCGTGTCGGTCCTTCACCTCTTTCTCGATGACGAGGAGGTCGACGTCGCTTCTTTCGTCTGGCGTGCCTCGCGCGTAAGAGCCGAAAAGGATAATCTTTTCAGGGTTGGCGGCCTCGCGCAGCAGTTGCACGGCCTTCTGAATGGTTTCTTGCGAGACTATCTGTCCCACGCATGTCCTCCCGGGTACCCGCGCTCACAACCGTTTGAATGAATTGGCGCCTACCACCTTTGTACCATTTTTTTCGGATGCGCGCAAGTTGAGAGCAGAGTTGACCTAAGGATCCCATCGGGTTTGCGTTTCTGCCCTTACCTGATATATACTGACGGTGAACTGAAGGGAGCGCGAAAGAGTTGCCTGAGATATGCAGGTTTCTTGGGATTGTGATCTATATTCTCTATGAATAATCACCGGCCGCCGCATTTTCATGCGGACTACGGCGAATATAGAGTCACAGTGGAGATTCTCACCGGAGTTGTCAGCGGGCGCTTTCCAAAGAGGGCGTTAAACGCGCTGATGGAATAGTATGAGATATATAAGGATCAGCTTATGGAGGACTGGCGGCTCGCCGAGCAACATATGCCCCTGAAGAAGATCCCGCCATTGGAGTGATGAATCACGTTGGAAGTCACGAGCGCTGAATACGTGGAAGGATACACAATTCGTGTTTGTTTTAACACCGGAGAATGCGGGACGGTCGACCTGAAGGACGCACTTTGGGGACCGGTCTTCGAGCCTTTAAAGGATATCGAGATGTTCAAGCGATTCGAAGTGTCGGATGTTCTCCACACGGTGCGCTGGGAGAACGATGCCGATCTAGCGCCGGAGTTTCTTTACGAAAAGATGGTTGATCAGACATCCGCGCGCGGCCGCACCGGCGCCCGGAGTTAGGTCGCCCCGATCGTGGAATCGGGCGAAGATTTTGCAGGAAAAGCATGTATAAGGAAGAAATCGAGGAAGCTGCCCAAATAAGGAGAAGATATGTGCGGGCCACGCGGGGCTTGCGAGAGAAAGGATATATTCGCTCATTCAAGTCTCCTCCAAGCGATTTTTCGGAGTGGCTTGTGAAAGTGGCGCCAGACGGAGATTTGCCGGAAAACAAGTCGCAACATGGCTATGATGTTGTGGCTGGAAAGAGGAGAATTCAGGTTAAGAGCATTGCAAGAGCGCCGAGCAATACGATAAATGGGTATATTATCCAAAAGAAGGACAAAGACAATGATCTGAGAACCGGGGCAACGCACTACGCCTTTGTAGTCTTTGACGATCTCATGCCGCATGCCATATATCTGGTACCAGAGAACTTTGTTCGGAACTTTCCCAAGAAACAGATTCGCCGGTCTGATCTTGCCGCGAACGGGCGATTCAGGATCAATATAGACCTCAGTGCTTTTAAAGTAAAAACAACCGCAAGTCGCCAAGGTCAATCTTCTGACTTCCCATCCGTTGGCAATTGCCGCTGACAGCGTTACTGCTCCGGGCAGGTGAGGGTTTCCTTGACGCGGAACAGGCGCATGCCGTTGAAGATGACCAGCAGCGACGCGCCCATATCGGCGAAGACGGCCATCCAGAGCGTCGCCACTCCCGGTATCGCCAGCGCGAGGAACACCAGCTTGATCGCGATTGACAGAGTGATGTTCTGCTTGATGACGGCGAGCGTCTTGCGGCTGAGGCAGATGGCGAACGGCAGCTTCAGCAGGTCGTCGGCCATGAGCGCGATGTCCGCCGTTTCGAGCGCGGCGTCGGTGCCGGCGGTCCCCATCGCGACGCCGATTGTGGAGGCGGCCATGGCGGGCGCGTCGTTGACGCCGTCGCCGACCATTGCCACTGCTCCGTGCCGGCGCACGAGTTCCTCCATCGCATTCACCTTGTCCTGCGGCAGCAGTTCCGCGCGGTAGTCGAGGTCAAGCTGTTTGGCGATCGCTTCGGCGGTGCCTTTATTGTCGCCCGTGATCATGGTCATCTGGCGGACGCCGATTTTTCGCAGGAGTTTCAGCGCCTCACGCGAGGTTTTGCGGACGGCATCGACCATGACAATGATACCGATCGGCCCGCGCTCGCTGCCGACAAGCACGACGGTCTGCATGCGTTTTTCTATTTCCTCAAGCTGCCTGTCAATCTCGGGCGAGCACAGCTTCATTTCCTCGAACAGCCGGTGACTGCCAAGGTAATACATCTGCCCGTCCACGACGGCCCTGGCGCCCCTGCCCGGGAACGACTGGAACGAATCCACCTTCCTCGCGCGTATCCCAAGCCGGCAGGCTTCCTCTACAATCGAGCGCCCAAGGTGATGTTCCGACCGCGACTCGATGGCGGCGGCGATGCCGAGCACGTCACCCGGCGGCATGTCGTTCAATGGAATGATCTCCTTGACGCACGGGTGTCCGAGCGTGAGCGTGCCGGTCTTGTCGAAGGCGATCGCCTTGAGCGAGCCCGCCTTCTCCAGATAGATGCCGCCCTTGATGAGCACCCCGTGGCGCGCCGCGCTTGCAAGCCCCGACACGATGGAAACCGGCGTTGATATCACGAGCGCGCACGGACACGAGATCACCAACAGAACCAACCCGCGATAAAACCAGGCGGCAAAAGGCTGGCCGAACGCGAGCGGCGGCACAAAGACGACGACGGCGGCAAGTCCGATGACGGCGGGCGTGTAATACCTGGCGAACTTGTCAACGAAGTTCTGCATGGGCGCCCGCTTGGCCTGGGCCTCCTCGACCATGTGGATGATGCGCGCCAGCGTGGTGTCTTCGGCCCTGTGGGTGGCGCGCACCTCGAGCGAGCCGTCGCCGTTGAGCGTGCCCGCAAACACGTCATCGCCGCGCTTCTTGGTAACGGGAAGCGATTCCCCCGTGATGGCCGCCTGGTTCACCGCGCTGAGGCCGGCCACAACCACGCCATCCAGAGGAATCTTCTCGCCCGGCCGAACGATGAATATCTCCTTGAGTTCGACCTCGCTGACCGGGACGAGCACTTCCCTGCCCTCGCGCTTCACAAGCGCGTTGTCGGGCGCAAGCTCCATGAGCGACTCGATGGCGTTGCGTGCGCGCTCCATGCTGTACATCTCGAGAAACTGCGCCAGCGAGAACAGGAACACGACCGTGGCGCCCTCGAGCCATTCGCCGATTGCCGCCGCGCCGATGACCGCGACCGACATCAGGAAATTCATGTCAAGCATGAGGCTCTTCGCCGAGTAAAACGCCTTGCGGTATATGTGAAGCCCGCCCGCGACCATCGCGGCCAGATAGAGGGCGATGGATACAGGCGGGGGAACATCGAGGAGCGACAGGCCGAGCCCGGCCGCGATAAGCCCGCCCGACACCGCGGTCAGGATGAGCCGCGTCCGTTCCTTCGCCATTCCGGGGCGTCCGACGACCTCGCCGGCCATGCGAGCCTCCATGCCGGTCTGTTTGATCGCCTCAAGCAGCCGTTCGCGGCTGACAACGCGGCGGTCGTGCGAGACGATCGCTTCGCGCAATACCAGGTTGAAGCGAACCTCCTTCACGCCCTCCATGCCGAGCAGCTTCTTCTCGATCACGGATGACTCGTCCGGACAGTCCATTCCCTCAACAAAGAATCTGTCGGTGGCCAGGCGAGGAGGCTTGGCGGTCTGATACCCGAGTTTTTGGACCTGGCGCTCGATGTCTTCAAGGCTGACGGTGTCTTCCGCAAACCGGACGCTCATCGTTCCGGCCACGAAGTTCAGTTCGGCGCCCTCCACTCCCTCCATCGCGGACACGACTTTCTCCACCTTTTCCGCGCACGAAGGGCAGTCCATTCCGCTGACATGTATCTCGACTTGGGTGAGTGTCTTCTGCTTGTCCATAACGCTATCCGGTTCCTGTCTTCTATGTCTGAACAATTATTCAATCGTTTCGGCGAAAAATAT
>CAZEBC010000133.1:0-11037 GCA_964510165.1 uncultured bacterium | reverse complement strand
CTTGAAGCATGTTGTCTCGACGCATGACGGCGCTGGCGTTCACACGTGCCACTTCATGGGGCTCGGCCTGATCAGCCTGTCGATCCTGATGCTTGAGATGGCGCTGACCCGCATCTTTTCGGTCTCGATGTGGTATCGTTTCGCGTTCGTGGCGATATCGGTCGCGCTGTTCGGGATCAGTCTGAGCGGGTTGGCGGTGTTTCTTGCGGAGAAGGTTTTCGCCAGGGGGAACGATTGAGCTGGCAATTGCCGCTGGTCTCCGGCCTGATGGCGGCTGCTGCTGGCTCTTTCCTTGAGGGAGACCGAATAGACAGGGAATCGGCGCTTTGATATAATGCCCAAGCCCACAGAGGGAACAGTGAATGTGCCCCGATTCGAGCATCATTGTGTAGGGCACGGCGCATCGTGTCCCTATGGGAGTCGGGAGAGATTTCAGGACTCTCATCGACAAATGGAGATGGTCAACTCCTGGATGACGGAGGTATCCTTTCATGGAATTTCTCGGATATAAACGCGAGGGCGGGAAGGTTGGTGTTCGCAACCACGTGCTCGTGGTGTCTTCGGTCGCGTGCGCAAATGGAGTCGTAGACGCAATAGGGCGCGCGCTACCCGATGTCGTGGCGGTCACGCATGGGTACGGCTGCGGCTATACTCCCGACGATATCGGTGTCAGCATTCGCACCCTCGGCGGCCTGATCAACAACCCCAACGTCGGCGCCGTGCTTGTGATCGGTCTTGGCTGCGAGGCTCTCAACAGTTCGTACCTGACACAGATGGCGGAGGACAAGCCCGTCGAGGCACTCGTCATACAGGAGTCCGGCGGGAGCCGGGCGACGACTGGCAAGGGCATCGAGATTGCGGGAAGGTTCCTGGAGCAACTCGCGGCGCAAAAGCGCGAGCCCGTGCCGGTGAGCGAGTTGGTAGTCGGGCTCGAGTGCGGAGGTTCGGATGCGTTCTCCGGCGTCACCGCAAACCCGAGCGTCGGGGCGGCTGCCGACCTGTTCGTGGCCCAGGGCGGCACAGTGATCCTTTCGGAGACGACCGAGATGATCGGGACCGCCCACATCCTGAAACGCCGCTGTGCCAACCCCGATCTCGGCAAGCAGATGGAATGCCTGGTGAACGAGCACGAGAAGCGCGTGCGCGAGACGCTGGGCGCATTGGCGGGAATGGTGATCGCGCCCGGCAACATCGAGGGCGGGCTTTCGTCCATAACGGAGAAATCGCTCGGCTGCATAACCAAGGGGGGCACCACGGCGATAACCGAAGTGATCGAATACGCGGGCCGACCCTCAAGGCGCGGATTCGTCGTGATGGACACACCCGGCTACGATATCGACTCGATGGCCGGCATGGCTGCCGCTGGAGCGCAGATAATCCTCTTCACCACGGGAAGAGGCTCGACCGCGGGCTTTCCGGCGGTCCCCGTCGTCAAGGTCTCCAGCAACTCGACGACTTACAATAAGATGCCGGGCGACATGGACGTGAACGCAGGCACGGTGATTGACGAGGGCAGGACCATCCAAGAGGTGGGCCGGGAGATTTTCGATCTCGCGCTCGAGGTCGCCGCTGGCAGGCGCACCTGCGCCGAGATAAACCGTTCGGTCCCGTTCAACTACCTCAAGCAGGGCCCGACGTTCTAGGCGGGAGCAAGGGCCGGGGCTGGTCACTCGACCGCCGATTCGATCTGTCGCACGAAATAAATGAGGTCGTGCCATTGCGCGGGGTCGCTCGTCTCCACCCTCAAGAGGACGGCGCCTCCGGGCCCGACGGCGACCTCGACGGGGGTCGTACGCAGACTTGAGCTTGTGCTCGAGGATGATTGACTGGAGCGAATACATTCTGTCATCTTATTTCAGTTGCTGCAGAATATCGTTCCTGGCCAGTGAAAAGGCTATTCCGACGCCCAGCGCGAAGAATCCCCACGCGCAATAGACCACCATACGCTCGTGCGCCTGAAGCCATTTGATGATGAACACTTCGCCGTTGCCGATTCTGATCTGCCCGGCGATAAACATATGGAGGATGAGCGGAACCGCCGCGAACGCGGCGAGAAAGAACAGGCCGAGGTAGAACAGCTTCACCATCATGACCCCTTTCGAGCCGATGCTGTCCCGCGTCAAGGTCTCGGATGATTCTAGCCAACGCCGAGGATTCCGCTGACTATCATCAGTCCGAACGGGACGGCGAGGATTATGAGGTATGGTCTGGTGTTCATTGTGCCCTCGCTCTATCTTGGTATCACCGACAACTGTATAGATGATGCGTATGCTTCGCTTCGATAGAATTTCAGGGTCGGCGGGGGATCGGTCTTCATGAGGGTGAAGTGGTCCTTGTCCGCGCCGGCGATGGCTACTCGTATCGAGTGCCCCTTCTTGAATAGGTACGAGGTGGGCAACAGATCGAATGTGAGTTCGGCGACTTCGCCGGGGACAAGCGGCATGGCGTCGTTGCGCTTGAAGCTGTGGTACGGCACGACGTCTTTGTACGGGGGTGACTCGACGCTCAGCTTGCGATGGAGCGCGCGCAGTTGGCCCTCGGTGATGTAGGTGACTTGACCGTCGGGGTGAACGTCCTCAAGATAGGCGAAGAAGTTGCCGTCATCATGCGTTGAGGACACATAGAGCGTGACGATGGGGTGGCCGGTCACCTCGGTGTCTTGTTCGAGCGGGGCTGAGGTGTAGCACAGCAGTTTCTTGTCTTCCTCCATTCTGCCTTCATACACGATCGGTGTCCCGTCCATATTGACGAGTGACACCCAGCGCGAATGCAGGCGAGTGCCGGTGGTGTAATCCACGACATAAGTGTCGAATGCGTCGGAGGCCTCGGGCTTTTCGCCCGCAAGCGTGTTGTCCTCGGAGAAGTAATACACGGTGGGCTGGGACGCTGGCGGCCAGGCGTCGGCCTCTTTCCATTTTTCCTCGACAAGCGTGTAGTAATGGATCGGCTTTTCGGTCATCACGCCGTTCTCGATTCCCTTGAGGTGGTAATCGAAGAACCTGAGCATTTCGGCGTTGAAGTCGAACTCAGGCTTCTGCGCGTTGGGCCACCACGGGCGAATCTCAATGCTGTGATCCCACGGCCCGATGGTAAGCTTCTGCGGCACAGTCAGGTTCAGGTATCGCTTGATGGCGGCGTGCTGATAGGCGCCGTCGTACCAGCCGGAGAAGCTGTACACCGCCGCGCCGGAGGAATTGAGCTTGTCGAGGAAGGCATGTGGGCTGAAGGCGTCGATCGTGCCGAGCCCGGACGGCGAGATGTCGTCGCGAAACTGCATGCCGAGGGATTGCTCATGCACGCTCGTGTTCGCCTCGTGTTCTTTGATGGCGGCGGCGAGCATGGAGCGGTCCTTGTCTGCGTCCACTGGCCTCGTTCCTCTTACAGAGAGCCAGGGCATGAAGCCGAATTCCTTCATCGCGTTACGGTCGAGCGTGCGGTTCACCCAGGCCCAGGTTTCGGTGAACCATGCGAGATGGATGCCGCCGGGATACGCGATGTCGGTGTAGGCATCGAACAAGGCGAACCGTGGCGCGACCGCCTTGACGGCGGGGTGATTGTTGACGAGCAGGAATTCGCTGGTCGAGCCGGTGTAGGACCATCCGAGCGAGCCGACCGTTCCGTCGGACCACGGCTGTCGGATGATCCAATCGACTATCTCGCCGCCGTCCTTCACCTCGTCGGGAGACCATGGGTAGGGCCGGGTTCCGAACGACGCGCCCGAGCCGCGCACGTCAACGTCCACCCAGGCGTATCCTCGCGGCACGAACAGCTTGATCGCCTTTCCAGATTCGGGCGACATGTCGGAGAACGCGCTGAACGGCCAGCGGTAATCGAGCGAACGCACGTACCGTGTTTGAAACAAAATGGTCGGAAGTTTCTCGCCGTCCTTGAGTCCCTTTGGCAGATGCAGGTCCACGGCGATCTTCACGCCGTCGCGCATGGTGAGGTAAAACGAAGTGGTTTCGATTCCGTCATATTTCGGGAATGAATATCCCTGGTATTGGCCGGGTGCGCAGACCTTTTCCTGCGTGAATTCGCCCGCGGCGGGTGCCGGAACGCCAGCGGCCACCGCGACCAGCAAGACGCAAATAGTGAAAAGCCTTAGGAGCGTGAATTTTCGAAAGATGGCTGCGCTCATGATGCATCTCCTCGTTGCGGGAATGGAAGCGGAGTGTTCAAGAATCATAAGGGAACGGGCTGGCATTCGTCAAATGGGTTGGGTGACGGGGCTTCATCCGCCAAGCGCACCCTTGCCCTTGGCGCGGAGTCCACGAAGCTTGTATTCGGCGTCGAGGCTGCGCGGGGATTGCGGGAAGAGTTGTTGCAGGACGCCGAAGGCTGCCTGGGCGCGCGTGGGGTCCTGAAGCGGTCCGGCGAAAAGGTCGGCAATCTCATAGAGCAGCTTGTCGAGGCCTTCGAGTTCGACTTCGGACTTGCTCGTCTGTTTTCGGAACGGCTCGGCCATGACGCCGAGCGCGTGGCCGTACTTCTTCAGTTGTATGAACCTGCGGCCCAGGGTGAGCCGAAGCGCATTGTCGGGCGGCCTCTGACCCGCCGCCTTGAGCGCGTAAAAGGCGCCGATTGCCTTTGCCGGCTGCTTTCGTTCCAGGGCCTCCTTCAGCGAGCGGCGGAGCAGCTTGCGGGCCGGGCTGCGATTATCCTTGAGGAGTTCCAGCCGGCCGAGTTCCGCGAGGACGAGGGCGTTGTTGGGCGAGCCCGCGATCGCCGCCCTCAGCTTCGCCTCGGCCTCGGCGGTCATTCCCTGCCGCCTCAAGTCCGATGCGCGCTCAAGGGCCATTGCCGCCGAGCGCTGCCGGAGCGTTCCGCCCAGCGCCGCGAAATACTTGATGATCGCGGCCGAGACTGCGCCGAGGGCGAATCCCCCGATGTGCGCCCAATATGCGACGCTTGCCTCGGCTGCCTGTGGGGAGAACCACAGGGCGTACACGAACTGAAACACGAACCACGAGCCGAGCACCCAGACGGCGGAGAGCGTAATCGGGACGACATACCTCATCGAAAAAGAGAAGTACAGACAGCTCACTTCGTCCCATGGATACAGCATGATGTAGGCGCCGAGTATTGCCGAGATGGCGGCCGAGGCTCCGATGCAGGGGATGTCGGTCATGTAATCAGGGGTAAGGCTGCCTTGGAGCAGCGCGCCGGCTGCCCCGCCCGCGAAGTAGAGCGCGGCACAGACGACCATGTTCAGCCGCTCTTCAATCGCGCGTCCGAACAGCCACAGGAATTCCATATTGCCGAGGATGTGCAGCCAGCCCGCGTGAAGGAACATCGAGGTGAATAGCGTCAACGGTTCGCCCAGCCCGGGAGAGAAGCCGTAGGAATACCAAATGAGTTCCCGCGCGTCTTTGGTCAGGAATTGCATGTAGATGAAGACCACCGCGTTGACCGCTATCAGCAGATACGTGAAGAGCGGGAATCTCTGAACCTCGGTTTCTATCTTGTAGGGAAGCAGCATCGTTGTCAAAAATGGGTTATGACCAGTTCTTCCGTAACCGGTTCTTCCTTCGATTCCGGCTCGGCGGGAGCGCTGGCGGCGCGGAGTTTCTCAAGTTCCTCGCTCGCCTGGTCGCCCAGGTCGGTCCCGCGGCCCAGGTCGGCGGCAAGCGAAAAACGGTACCGTGCCTCGCCTGCGCGCCCGAGCGAACTCAGCAGTCGGCCCAGGCGGAGCAGGGCTTCCACCTCGGCCTTCTTATAGTTGAACGCGGTGCGCGTGTGTCGTTGAAGCCTGCTCTTGTAGTTATACGAGCCTTCACTCGAGCCCATTACCTTGAGGGCGCGCGTGAGGTTGTCAGGAACGAACGTGAAGTCCTTCAGGAACTTCGAGTATGTTTCGACGGCCTTCTCGGGATTGTGGGCTTCCTGAAGCCTCGCCAGATGATATTCGGCGATCGCGGGATATGTCTTGTCCTCGCCGGGCTGGTTGGCCAGCGACTCATAAAGGCCGGCGGCGTAGTCGGCTTCGCCCATCTTTTCGAGGATGCGGGCGCGGACCAAGGTGAGCAGATTACTTTCCCAACGATCTGTTATTTCACGCATGAGCAACTCGTAAACCTCTTTTGAACGCGCGTATTGACGGTTGGCCTCAATGAGGCGGTCCCTGTCGCGCAGGAGGTCGGCAAAGGTCTCGATCCTGTCCGCCTTCTGAACATGGAGCAGTATCTTGAGTCGCGTCTGCTCTTCGGCGGCGATGGCGTTTTCGGGGGCGCCACCGAGAAGCCCCCGGCGGCGGGACGCCCCGAAGTTAACGAAGACTATTCCGAGCAGGACGGATAGCGCGAGGGCGACGAACAGCGGATGGGTGAGCAGCGCGGTGATGAGCGAAGAGGCGCCTCTCCCGCCGAGCGCCTTTCCGACGGTCCCGAGGCATCTCTCACACAGAAGGCGTCGGCCTCGAATGAAGGAGCACTCGGCACATAGGTCAGCGCCGCACGCTTCGCAGGCTGCGGTGGCAATTCGATTCGGATGCGCTTTGCAGGTGTAGTCTGTAACGACGGCAAAACCTTGGAGAAGATCGGTGACGCGGCTTGCAAGGGGCTGGTTGAGGGAGTGTGTGCGCGTATGCTCCTTTTCATCCATGTTCTGCATGCTGCGTATTCTACCGGAGCGAAATCCCGATCAGCCGGACCTCTCTGGGTTGTTGACCGCCCGCGATGCTGAAGACATCCTCCCGGGCGGTCACGATAGCGGCGTAATCGGTCAAGGCGAGGTCCGAGACATGTCCTTCTATGCCGGACTCCCAGACTCTTTCGCCGGTGAGGGGGTCATAGGCGCCGAGGTTCGAGACGCGCTTTGCCAACTGTGACGGGTCGACGGTGGCGTCCAGTAGTTGCATCCACTCGAAGTATCTGAGCGCGTAAAGCCTTCCCTGAGCGAATTGAAAATCTCCCGTTATTTTCGGGACTGACCAGAGTTTCTCGCCGGACTCGATATTGATGCCGTAAAGCACCCTCTCGTAGGTGTCGTCGAAGGGCCTCATGGTCTCCTCGAGCAGGTCCTCGACGCCCTGCGCCCGTTTTGTGGCGGTGAACTGCATTTCGTCCTCTTCATCCTGATATTTCTTCACCCATCCGGATACGAACACCAGAGGAGGAGATGGCACGATCTTGAACGCGCCGGTCCCGACGTGAGACATCCATTTCCATTTGCCGGAATCCAGGTCAATGCAGTTGAGGAAGCCGTCGTCTGTGGAGACGAAGAGGTCCGTTGCGGATGGCTCGATCGCGTATACGAGCTTGTCCATGAGCGGATATTTCCATTTGGATGTCCCATCTTGCGAGATAAGGTACACATTCTGTGTGGTGGAGAACACGATGCCGCGCTCGGTCGTTCTTGGCGCGGCGGCGAAATCGCCCGTGCCTTCGATTCTCCACTTCGGCTCGCCGGAGGCGAGGTCAAGCGCCCACAGATGGAGTTGTGACGGGAGCTCTTCCTTCTCATCAGCGTCCCCCTCTTCGCTTAATGGAGTTCGCTCCCTGGAGCGCAGATAGCGGTATCGGCTGTAGTCCGAGAACTTGTAACCGACGGCGTACAGGCCGTGGTCGGCGGCGAGCAGGGCGCTGATTCGGATATCCTTCAGCTCGATGCTCCAGAGTTCCTGGCCGGAGCTCATGTCAACGGCGGTCACAACCGAGTATTCCCCTTCATCCCCCTCCTTTTCAGGGGGCGACGACTGCCACGAGAGATAATCGAAGCTCTCGTAAGACAAGTCGCTGGGGCAGCTTGCGAGGTACACGCGCTCGTTCAGGAAGGCGGGTGTGGCTGACAGCGGGGGCTTTGGCACATCGAACTTCCAGACGGGATCGCCATGCTCCTCCTGGCAAAGGAGAACAGTGTCCGAGAAGTATACAAGGCAGCGCGCGGCATCGATGACGAGCGCGCGGCCTGACCCTTTGCCCTTTTTGAACTTGGCGCTCCAACTCGGCACGCCGGTCAGCGAATCGACGGCGTCGAGGGTACCCTCGTCGGAAAGGAGAAAGAGGGTGTTTATGCCGGGCTTGACCCAATATCTGAAGTAACCGCCGGCCTTCTTGAACTCCCACATTTTCTCGCCGGACTGGTCTGTCATTTTCAGGTATACGAATATACCGACAGCGGCGAGGACCAAGCCCAGAGCGGACCACAATCCTATGGTCACGGCCCGGTCAAGCTTTCGCTCCCGCACCTTTCGCTGATGTCTATCATCGGCGGAGATGCGTCCCTCTTGTTCGGAGGTCTTCTTGACCAGGCATTCGGCGCTGCAGATGAGGGCGCCTTCATAATATTTGATGCACTCCCGGCAGATGGGGTTGCCGCAGACCTCACAACGGGTGACCGCGACAATCTTGTGGTGATTGACGCACGGCACCTTGCGGCGGTACTCCTGCGATTCGTGGGCAGCCTTTTCGGTTCTCTTGCTCATTGGCGTTCGCCGGCTATTCCTTCAGGCTTTGCTTTGCGGAGCCGCGTTTCAGCATGAGGTGAGTTGAGCCGACGCGAAATATTCGATAGGCCTCGACCGGCGTCTCATCGTAAATCCTCCGTTTTCCTATGTAGGTGCCATTGGTGCTGTTGAGGTCGTGGAGAAGGATTTGACCTTCCGACCTCAGAACCCTGGCATGGTAGCGTGAAATCAGGTGGTCGTAGGGCAGATGAACGACGTTGTCGGTGGCCCTCCCGATTGTAATCGGGAATTCCTGGCAGGAAATGGTTCGCCCGTCTTCGGGGCCGTTCATGATCTCGACGACTATTTTCTCGCTTTCGGGCATATGGGGCCTTTATTCAGATTCCCGACTCGGAGTCGAGGCTATCTTGAAATACTCCGAGCACGAGTCCTCCAGGTGTTTCGCATTAACGAGGATTGCTCCCGTCGAGTACTTGGATGACGACCTCCTGGCGGAGGCGCAGGCGAGTTCAAGCAATTCGAGCGCTTTGGCTGGCTGCGCGCGGTCCTTAATGTCACGGGAGAACGCGGCGGCCGCGACAAGGGCTTCGTCAACGACCTTTACCGAATACTCCGATTCCAGCACCTCCCGCGCGGAGGAGAGTATCTGGGTGAGTTCTTCCTCCGACGGTTCGGGCAAGCGGACCACCTCGAGGAAGTCAAGGAGGTTTCTGTGACCGGATTCACATGCCAGGTACGCGGCGGGCGTGGCCGTAGCGACCAGCAGCAGGCCTCTTGAGACGACGTAGTTGCTGAGCAAGGCCGACAGGTCAAGTGGGGACACTCTGATACCCGGGTCGAGCATCACGGGCAGGTCCTCTATCACGAGCACCGCCTTCGATTCAACCAGCGATTTCAACACATTCGACAGGCCCGAGAACACGTCGTCTTCCCGTTCGGAAGTTGCCAGGAGGGCGGCATTGCGCAGGCGATGGATGCCTCCGTATTCCGCGCCGGTCTTGGTCACCGTGTCTGAAATTATGCAATCGAGGTTCCTCAGGAAGGCCGTCTTGCCGACACCCGGCTCTCCGATGAGCATGATGCTCTTTTTATCGTCGAGCAGGAGGCTTTCGACCATCCGGAGTTCCGCGTCATGGCCGACATAGGGGATGTTGCCGGGGATGCCCGTTGTGCACGTCACCCGGCAGGTGCAGACTGCGGCGGGCGAGTCAGCGTCCTTGACGAAAACCGCCGGGCGGTTGCGGCGCAGCTCTCGGCGCAGGCTGGCGGATGCGGCCTTCACGTCCACCTTAAGGTTCTTGAGGACTCGAGCGGGGATGTTGCGGCCTTCCTCGAGTATTGCCAGAAGGATGTGTTGGGGCAGCATACGGTCCTCTTCGAGGCCGCGCTTGATCTTGCGGGCTATTCGCATGACCTTCTTGTAGCGCGGAGTCTTTCTTATGCCCTCCCAATACCAGGGGCCCTCGCCCTTGGGGAGCCAGGAAATGATCTCGGACTGAAGCTGGTCGGCACTGACGGCGTCTCCAAGACAGCTCACGACTACGCTTTCTTCTTCTTCTATGAGGCCGAGCATCAGATGTTCGACGCCGAGGTAATAGTGCTCGAGGCGCCGCGATTCCTTCTTGGCCGCGCCGCGTATACGCGCAACGCGCGAGGTCTTCGGCGGTTCCTTGCCGGCTCCGTCGTCGGGGGGAAGCTCGTCCGTATTGACGACCTCGCGAAGGAAGGCGTCAATCTGTTCGAAGCTCTGAAACCTCTTTTCAGGCTCCGGGGCCATACACTTCATGATCATCTCTTCGAGCCAGCGGGGGCACGAGCGATTGCGCATGCGAGGGGATGCGATCGAGATGCTCACGATTTCGCAGAGCGGATCAGACGAACTCTGACAAGTCTTCGGCACGGTGCCCGTCGCGACCTCGTACATGACGGCTCCGAAGGAGTAGACATCGGTCAATTCGCTTGCTTTGGCGGATTTCTCGAGTCGCTCGGGCGCCGTATAGAGGGCCTCTCCGGGGAGAAGGTCTGCGCTTGTAATGGTCGGCCGCCGCAGGGCGTCCGCCATGCCGATATCGGTAATCTTGATGTTCCCGGCCTTGGTCAGGATATTGCGCGGGGTCAGATTGCCATGGATCGCGCCGTGACTCTCGCCGGGGAGGCTTACCTTATGGAGGAACTTCATCCCGCTGATGAGTTGTCTCATGAAGGCGACGGTCTGGCGTATCGGCAGCGCTCGTCCCGGATGCGAGCTGAGGATGTCGGCGAGGCTTGGGCCATCGGCGTACTCGACAAGGAGATGCGGAACGGAGTTGAATTCTTTCAGCAGATAGGCATTAGCCAGTTGCTCGCATTCGCCCAGGTTGATCCAGTTCTTGGCCTTGCGAATGAATCGCGCGGCGGTGTCGGGGCTCAGGACAAATGCAGGCGCCTTGACGGCGAACAGGGTTTCCGATATGCGGTCTTGAACTACATACAGAATCCAGCGTCGGCCGCGGTGTCGTTCGAGCACCAGGTATTGGTCCTCTATCCACAGGCCGGGGTCGAACACGGAGATTACCCCCTCTTTCCGAGTTGGGTGGAGAATGCGGCTACCGAAAATTATATTTTCCATCGCCGGAAAAGTCAACTTTTTTTCG
>CAZEBC010000132.1:0-11227 GCA_964510165.1 uncultured bacterium | reverse complement strand
CCCGTCAGTATGACGAACATCTCACGGCCGATATCGCCCTTTTGGAGTACCACCGCTCCTTGCTCAATCGGGTGAATGATGCCCAGGCCGAAAATGTCCGCAATTTCGGGTTTGTGTAGTCCCTCGAAGATTTTGAAGACCGCCATGATTCCCCCCTGTGGTTTTGAAGGAAAGGAACCACCTGAATTGCGAGTCGGACCTCGCACGGTTTCGCAGGCAAACGCGGGCGCCGCAGGCAATAATTCCTCTCCCTCTTTTCCCTAATTGTATCGCGGCAGGGGTTACAGATGGGTTACAGATAGAGATGGAGCTGTCCGCACATTGGAGAGATTATCGGAGGGCATGCATGTGCGAATGTATTCGCGCCTACACCCGGGAGTGCCCCTTTGGCCAGAAGTGCAGCACACAGGCGTCGTCCGGCCGGTTCGCCCAGAGTTCCATCTCGTAGTCGAAGAAACTGCCGAAAAAGCCGTGGTCGAAGGCGTCGGCGTGACGGCACATGTCTGCGACTTCCTCATCAGAGAGGCCGAACATTCGCCAGCCCTCCTTGAGGGGGCAGCGGGGAAGCCTCACGGCCAGTTCGTGTTCGTCGCACCGGATGACCTCGGGCTCGTTCATCGCGCCTTCATCGGGGAAGAAATCCAGCAGCCAGTCCTTGAACTCGGCGAGCGTGTTGGGGGGATTGAAGAGTCTGGCAACATTTGCGCCGTGGTTGTATATGGCGCGCTTGAAGATTTCGCTCGCTCGTTCGTCTCCGAGTTCCTTCCGCAATTCCCTCAAGATGGCGGTGTAGGCCAGGCCCCGGTTGGCGGTTGCCAGGAACAGGTCCTTTCGCAGAGCTTCGATTTTCTTTTTGGCGTCGGTCATGTGCGCTTCCCAGTACTACGTTGTAATCACGTGATGTCGGTTCATTCGAAATCCCCCTTACTCCCCCTCTTAGAAAGGGGGGAAGGGGGACTGTCCCGTAATTGTAGGGGCGCCCCTATGTGGGCGCCCGGGCGGCCACACAGGGCCGGCCCTACGACCAAATACCAAATTACGGGACAACCTCGAAAAGGGGATTCGGCAACTGAGTCCTTATGACGCTCATTTTTGCAGGTAATCATATTCTCGAGACTTTGCATGGCACGAACCGGTGCAAGGGTGTGGCCGCGAGACGGTCGCGGTTGCGAGCGGGAGTGAGACAGTTCACGTTCACGCCGTCAGTGTGCCCGCGGTACTCCATGCCGAAACCGTGGGGAATGATAACCATTCCGCGTCGCGGCACTCCGCTGACCTCGACCGACACATCGAGCGAACCTGCCTCGGTCTCGATGCGCGCCGTCATGCCGGTCTCAAGCCCGAGGCTTTTCGCGTCTTCGGGATGAACCTTCATCGTGCAGGCGCGCGTGCCGGCGGTCCAGTCGGGGTCGCGCATGAGAGAGTTGGCGTTGAAGTCGGTGCGCTCGCCCGCAACGAGCGTCATCGGGTAGCCCGGAGTTTCCAGAGCCTTCGATTCATCTGTCGGGTTGATTTCGGCAAGCCATGCGTCCAACGCGGGTATGTGCAGATGCACCTTTCTATCGTAGGTCTTGATGTTCTCGGTGAGATTGTTTTCCATATCTTGCACGCCGAGCAGCATATCGCCCGGGGTAGTGCGCATCTTCTCGAAAAGCTCGTCGCCGAGAGCGGGGGAGAGGGTATACCCCGCGCGTTCAAGCTTGGGGCCGGCAGTTTGGCAATACCGGTTCAAAATCGCCCATACCAGGGACAATGCGGGCGAGCCGAGCGCCTTGCCGAGGGTCTTCGCTACGATGAACGGCAGCATATCGGCGCTCTTCGGATTCTCGGCGAGGTAGTCCATCAATGCCATTCCGTACGCCATGCGGTCGCCGGAGGCGAGTTCCTCTAACTCTCGCGGATAGGCGGGAATCACGCTGAGCGCCTCCGCGAGGTCGGTGTATATCTCGGCTTCCTCCCTGGGTTCGCCGAGCCATTCGCACACGGGCCGTCGCAAATGGAAATAGTATTCGGGATATTTCCAGGAGAAGAACGACGCATCCCATTTCTCGTATGCGGACTTGGCGGGCAGGACGTAGTGGGACGACTGGGCGGTCTCGGTCATCGCGACTTCGACGGTCACCAGCAGGTCCAGTTTCTTGAAGGCTTCCTCGTATGCGTGTGTGTCCGCGTACGTGATGAGCGGGTTCGAGCCGCTGACAAGGACCGCGCGCAAACGCTCCGGTTTGTCGCTCAGGATTTCCTCGGGCACGACATTTGGCGGGTACACGCCCATGATCGCGGGGAAGCCGGCCTCGACGGTCCGCCAGTTGGCGGGGTCTTCGATGGGCGTGTGTGAGCCGAGTGGGACAAGGTGTCCGAGGAAGACGTTGCCTCCGGGTTTTCCAATGTTCCCGAGCAGATTGATCAGAATCATCTCGAGATACGAATTCATGGTGCTGCTGCGTCCCATGAGCAGGCCGAGGTCGGAGCGGAAGCTGCACCGATTGGCCGCGAGCAGGTGGACCACCTCGCGCACCTCGCGCTCATCAAGCTCGCATACTTTGAGCGCCTCGCTCACGTCGAAATTTGAGAAAAGCGGCAGAATTTCGCTAAAGCCAGTCGTAGATTCCTCCACATACTCCTCGTCATATATGCGGTCGTCAAGAATCATGGCGATCATCGCCTTAAGGAGCAGCGCGTCGGTGCCGGGCCGCGGAGCGAGATGAATGTTTGCGCGCATTGCGGTCTCGGTCTTGCACGGGTCAATCACAATCAGAAGCTTGTTCGGGTCTTTGCTCAAGCGCATGAGCTCGGGCCGGGCACGGTTCATCCCGTGGCTGCGCCATGCGTTGCTGCCCCAAAGGACAAGGACGTCGGTGCGCTCGACGTCGGGGAACACATGGAGGTATTGACGCCCGAGGGCTTCGCCCTGAACATAGAAGAAGCCGGTCAGTTCCTGCGCGAGCGCGGAGTAATGGTAGCGCGAACCAAGCGCCCTCAAGAGCCGAACGCCGAACGCGGCCTCAAGATGGCAGCCCTGTCCGCCACCTCCCATGTACGCGAACGATTTGGGGCCGTGAGTCGCTACAATCTCCTTTAACCTCGCGGCGATCTCGCTTGTGGCCTGTTGCCATGAGATTCTCTCGAACTTGTCTCCGACCCTCTTGAGCGGATGGGTAAGCCTCTGGGCGTGGCTCTGAAAATAGGCGATAGATAGCCCTTTGCGGCACGCATATCCCTGGCTGCGAGGACAGTCCTTGTCGGGCCTAACCTTGGCAATTCGGTTTCCCTCGGTCTGGACCTCCAAACCGCAGTTCACCGCACAGAGCACGCATGTGGTTTTCTTCCAGTCATTCATATTTCATTCCTCTTGTTACCATTGGCATAGCGATTCGCGCAGTGTTGTACGACGATTCCAAAAGGATTCTATCTGTCGCCGCCAATTATTGCAACTGGCGGCGCAGTTGATACGGCAAAACTTCTTGATGTATACTGCCGCATATGGAATTTGGCACATGAAAGCTATGAGTACGAACATAACCCTGATTGGAATGGCCGGCGTCGGCAAGAGCGTGATAGGCCGGGAACTGGCCAGGCGACTCGATTATGCATTTGTCGAGATTGATGAAATAATCGAACGAGCGACAGGGCAGAAGCTGCAAGAGACACTCGACAATTCCGGCGACGAGAAGTTTCTGGAAATCGAGGAACGAGCGGTCCTGAGCCTGGGCAAAGTCGAGAGGAGCATCATTTCCCCCGGCGGCAGTGTAATCTATTCAAGGGCTGCGATGCAGTTTTTGAGAGAACACTCAGCAATCGTATTCTTGCATGCGTCATTCGGGAGCATAGAGAACCGCCTTGCGAACAAAGACACGCGTGGTATCGTCGGACTTAAGAAGAAAGGTTTGAGAGCGCTTTTTGAGGATCGGCTGCCTCTTTACAGGAACTACGCTGACATAGTGATAGAGATTTCTGAAACTGACGGCATTGACGCCGTCGTTAACGCAATCATCCAGAGAGTATGCAAGAGATGAAAGAGCTTCGACGAACTGTCTGCCATGACCGGCACGTTGCGCTCGGTGCGAAGATGGTTGACTTCGTCGGCTGGGAGATGCCGCTTTATTACCCCGCCGGCATTGTGGGCGAACACCTCGCGACACGCAAGCGAGCGGGCGTCTTCGACATTTCGCATATGGGCCGAATGACTATACGCGGCCCCGGAGCGATCCGCTTCCTTCAACACGCGCTGAGCAACAACGCCCAGGCGCTTGATCTTGAGCAAGCTCAGTATACCTTCATTCCGAACGAGACAGGGGGCGCCGTCGACGACGCATACCTGTACCGCTTTGTGGAGGATGAATATCTGCTCGTCGTCAACGCTGACAATCGCGGAAAGGACCTGGAGCATCTTCGGTCATTATTGAAGCAGTTCAGCGATGTGGAGCTGGCTGATCATACGGAAGAATTGGCGATGTTGGCGCTGCAGGGGTCGGTGTCGCGAGAGATACTCCTCAAGGTCATCCAGTCCGGTCGGCTGCCCGAACCGTTGCCGAATGAATTGAGCACCGTCAGAATCTGCGATGCAGACGTGATGGTGGGACGCACTGGCTATACAGGCGAACCAATCCGGTTCGAGCTTTTTGTCAAGCGCGAGAGCGCGTCTTGTCTATGGGACACTTTTGTCGCCGAGGGCGCTACCCCATGCGGACTCGGCGCACGCGACACACTCCGGCTGGAAGCGGGCCTGCCGCTGTATGGGCATGAGTTGGGCAAGGACTCCGAGGGAAAGGAAATTCCCATCTTTGCAGTTCCACTGGCCAAATTCGCCGTAAGCTTTTCTCCGCTAAAGGGAAATTATGTCGGTCGGGCAGCGCTGGAACGTCAGCAAGAGGCGTTCAAGAGGATCGTGTACGGCGATTACTCGCTGATCGCCGATTTGCCGCGAATGATTCGACCGATCACGATGCTCGGCCGTGGAGTGGCCCGGGCGGGCGACAAGGTCTTCAAAGACGGGCGACATGTCGGCTATGTGACCAGCGGCACGACCGTGCCGATGTGGGTGTTTGAAGGAGAGGGTTTAACTTCCGTTCCGGGCGACCAACACAAGCTGCGCGCAATCGCACTCGCTCTGCTTGATAGCGACATCATCGAGGACGAGCGGGTGACGGTCGAAATACGCGGCAAGAAGGTCGAGGCCATCGTGGTTCCGTTCCATCTTCGGGGAGAGGCGCCGCCCTACGCCCGCCCGATCGTTTATGGTCAGGAATTGCCGGAGGGAAAATCCGCGCCAAGCCAAGTGTCCGCCAAGGTGCACCTCCTCCTGGAAAAGGCGCTCGAGAACACGGTATGGCGTCAGCGGGAGTGCGTCAACCTCATTCCTTCGGAGATGACGGCCTCGCCCATGGCGAGGCTGTTGTCGGTGATGGACCCGGCATTCCGTTATGCCGAGCACAAGAAGATGGAGGCGCTCTACGAGGCCGAGGTCTTCTACTATCAGGGCACCGATTTCATCGCGGAGGTCGAGCGGCTGCTGGACGAGGAATTCAGAAAATTTCTCGGATGTGAGGAAGTCGAGATGCGCCTGATCAGCGGCCAGACGGCCAACATGGCGGTCTTCAGCGCGTTGGTGGACTACATCAACTTCGCCGACCGCAAACGTGAGCCGCTGCGCATCGCCCGCGTGTTGAACCACCATATAGGCAAGGGCGGCCACCTGAGCGCTCAGCCGATGGGCGCGTTGCGCGACTACGTCGCGCGCGATCTTTTGACCGAGCGGGCGGCGGTCGAGAATTTCCCCGTGCTTGAGGAAAACCGTTACAAGATCGACCTGCCAGCCACGCTGGAGTTGATTGACGATTACCGCCCTGATTTGATCGTCTTCGGCAAGAGCATGTTCCTGCACAAGGAGCCGGTGGCCGAGATTCGGCGTTTTCTCGACGCCCAAGGAATCAATTGCATTGTGATGTACGATGCAGCGCATGTGCTCGGGCTGCTAGGGCCGCACTTCCAGACACCATTTGAGGAAGGGGCGGACTTCGTGACCGGCTCCACGCACAAGACGTTTTTCGGCACGCAGCGCGGGGTTATAGGCTCGCGTTTCGTGGAGCATGACGTGCGGTACGAACTCTGGGAGGCAGTGCTCCGCCGGACATTCCCCGGCTCGGTCTCGAATCATCACCTCGGAACCCTGCTTGGTTTGCTGATGGCCGCTTTCGAGATGAACCATTTCAAGGACGAGTATCAGCCGAAAGTGATCGCCAACGCGAAGGCGTTCGCGAGGGCGCTGAAAGAGTGCGGGCTGGATGTGGCCGGGGACCCGTCTATCAGCTATACCGAAACACACCAGGTGGTTGTGAACGTCGGGTATTCGCGTGGGCCCGAGATGGCAAGGCGTCTCGAAACCAATAACATCATCTGCAACTACCAGGCCACCCCTGAGGATGAGGGGTTTACGGCGGCGGGCGGGTTGAGGCTCGGAGTCGCGGAGATGACCCGGTTCGGCATGGGCGAGGAACAGTTCAGGCGCATGGCAGAACTGATGAGCGATGTCATTATCAGAGGAAAAAATGTGAAGGAGCGCATCAAGGAACTGCGAAAGCCGTTCTGCGAGATTCAGTTCTGTTTCCGCGGAGATGAGTACGCGGATATACTGCAAAAACTTCACGAGTTACTGTAGGGGCCCCACGCCTCAGCGTGGCTGCGCCCGACCTAGAGAGAAGGAGCATGAGATGAAGGAGCTAGGCGAGCTGAATTTTCCCGATGACATCCGATATTCCGAAGACCACGAGTGGGCGAGGCGCGAGGGTGACAAGGTGCGAATAGGCATTTCCGATTATGCCCAGGATCAACTGGGCGACATCACGTTTGTGGGCATGCCCGAAGTTGGCACGACCTTCAATCCAGGCGACGAGTTCGGAACCGTGGAATCAACGAAGGCCGTTTCCGAACTGTTTATGCCGCTCGGCGGAGAGGTTGTGGCGGTGAACGAGACTCTGGAGGACTCGCCCGACCTGATAAACAAGGACCCTTACGGTGACGGATGGATAATCATGGTGAAGCCGCATAACCCGGCTGAGTTGGACTCCTTGTTGAACAGGAAGGATTATCTGGAAAAGCTGAAAGGAACAGATTAGATGCGCTTCCTTCCTCATACCGATGAAGATATTGCTTCGATGCTCAAGACGGTTGGCGCGGCCAGCCTTGACGAGCTTTTCTCCACTGTGCCCAAAGGTTGTCGGTATCCAGGGGAATTGAATCTCCCCGGCCCGATGACGGAATGGGAACTCAAGGAACACATGGCAGCCCTTTCTGCACATCACGGCTGCAAGGTATTCATAGGGGCGGGCAGCTACGAGCACCATATTCCGGAGACCGTATCCTTCCTTGCAGGGCGCTCCGAGTTTGCGACCGCGTACACTCCTTACCAGCCGGAAGTCAGCCAGGGCACGCTCCAGGCCATTTATGAGTACCAGACGCTGACGGCCCGGCTCCTGGGGATGGAAGTGGCCAATGCGTCGCTGTACGACGGCGCGTCCGCCCTGGCGGAAGCGTTGCTTATGGCCATTCGCGTGACCAAGCGCGGGAAGGTGGCCGTGTCACGCCTGGTTCATCCTTTTTATCGGCAGGTGATCAAGACTTATTTTGCGCCCACTGGATATGAAGTGGTGGAGCTAGTGTATGACACTGAAGGTCGCACAGACTTTTCAAACATTGACGTGCATGATGGATTGGCCGCAATTGCCGTGCAGTCACCGAATTTTTTCGGCATCGTCGAGCGTGTTGACGAAGTCGCACAAGAAGCCCATGGGAAAGGCGCGCTCTGTGTGGTCGCATTCACGGAGCCGTTGGCGTACGGGATTCTCAAGAACCCGGGCGAACAGGGCGCCGACATAGCCTGCGGAGAAGGCCAGAGCCTTGGTATCCCGCAATGGTTCGGAGGGCCGGGGCTGGGGATGTTCGCCACCAGGATGAACTACGTCAGAAACATGCCGGGACGCCTGGTGGGCCAAACCACGGATGTAAACGGAAAGCGCGGTTTCGTGCTGACGCTCGCCACAAGGGAACAGCACATCCGGAGAGAAAAAGCGACCTCTAATATCTGTACCAATCATAGTCTCTGCGCCCTGGCATCCGCGATTTACATGGCTTCTCTCGGCGGGACGGGCATTCGGAAACTGGCCCGACTCAATTACGATAAGACCGAATATCTCAAGAGCGCGCTGAAAAAGGCGGGATGTACCATCACATTCCCATCCGCGACGTTCAATGAATTCGTGGTGAAGTATCCGAAGCATGCGCGTTCCACGTATGAAAGACTGCTTGAAAAGAACATATTGGCCGGCCTTCCGTTGGATGCCTATTATCCCGAGCTTGCCGGCCAACACCTGCTGTGCGTTACCGAAGCAAAGACCAGGAAAGACATGGATGCCCTCGTGAGGGAGGTTCAACAATGACGGAATTTCCTGGCGCCACGGGCTTGATCTTTAACGAACCACTGCTCTGGGAGAAGGGGAAAAAGGGACGCAGCGGTATGAGTCTCCCCGTCAGCGACGTAGACTCGTTCCCTTTGGACAAGAGTATCGAGGGTGGCGGCCCGGATTTTCCGGATTTGAGCGAACTCGACGTCGTGCGCCACTATGTGCGGCTATCGCAATGGAACTTCGGTGTCGATACCGGAATGTATCCATTGGGCTCCTGCACCATGAAGTACAACCCGAAACTCAACGAGAAGCTGGCGGCCCATCCGGGACTCGCCGGCGCGCATCCCTTACTTCCGGCGTCGCTCTCACAAGGCATGCTGAGGTTGATGTTCAATCTCGAACGGTTATTAGCCGAGATCACCGGGATGGACGCAGTCTCGCTCCAACCCGCCGCTGGAGCCCACGGGGAACTCACCGGAATGCTCATCATCAACGCGTTTCACAAGAGCAACGGCACTTTTCGCTCCAAAATCATTGTGCCGGATACCGCACACGGCACAAACCCGGCGAGCGCCGCACTGTGCGGGTATCAACCGGTGCCGGTGAGGTCGAATGAACGGGGGG
Source organism: uncultured bacterium (assembly GCA_964510165.1). GTDB lineage: Bacteria > Abyssobacteria > SURF-5 > SURF-5 > SURF-5 > CAZEBC01. The sequence goes on along the minus strand of CAZEBC010000132.1, from coordinate 2,201 downwards.
TTCTCTCTCCGGAAGCAGTTGCCGAGGTCATGGATGAAGAAACGGCGGGCATAATGATCACCAATCCGAACACGCTCGGCCTGTTTGAAGAGAACATCATCGAAATTGCCAGGATTGTGCACGCGAAGGGCGGGCTCGTTTACGGCGACGGCGCAAACATGAACGCGGTGATGGGTATTGTTCGGATGGGAGACATCGGGGTGGACGTTCAACATCTCAACCTTCACAAGACGTTCTCCACCCCGCATGGAGGAGGCGGCCCAGGCTCCGGCCCCGTGTGCGTGAAGAAACACCTTGAGAAGTTCTTGCCTGTCCCTCGCGTAACGGAGGGCGGCGGCAAGTACTCTCTTTCCTATGAGAATCCGGACTCCATCGGAAGAATCCACTCATTTTATGGAAACTTCGGCGTCATGATAAGAGCGTATGCGTACATCCTCAGCATGGGCGCCGAAAACCTGAAGAAGGCCAGCCAGCTTGCTGTCCTGAACGCCAATTACATCAGGGCCAGGTTGAAAGACGTGTTTCATCTTCCCTATGATCGCCCCTGCATGCATGAGTGCGTGTTCTCGGACAAATTGCAGAGGCAGCATAAGATCACAACCCTTGAAATAGCAAAACGCCTCATTGATTATGGATTTCATCCGCCGACGGTTTACTTTCCATTGGTGGTGAGCGGCGCAATCATGGTAGAACCTACCGAGACCGAATCCAAAGAAGAGATAGACCTTTTCATCGAGGTCTGCAAAACCATTGCAGGCGAGGCGGAGTCGGGCCTGGAGGCGCTTCGCACCGCGCCTGACAGAAGCAAGGTCAGGAGACTGGATGAGACCGGAGCCGCACGGCATCCGTGTCTCACAGGGTAACCGGGCGACCGAGGGCGTCAGAAGAGCATGGCTGTTTCGTCGAAAACGAAAAACTGGCGGCTGATCGAGTTGCCGGTTATGGACTACCTGGCGACGTGGAATCTTCAGCACAGCCTTGTTGCCGCGAGATTCAGTGGGGAGCTCGATTCAGACGTTGTCATTTCAGTGCAGCATCATCCCGTATTCACGCTCGGTCGAAGGGGCGGCCGAGAGAGCATTAAGGTCACGGAACGCTTTCTCGAAGAATCGGGAATTGCCGTCATGCAAACGGAGCGAGGGGGCAGCGTCACTTTTCACGGACCCGGCCAGTTGGTCGTATATCCCATCATATGCCTGGCGAAGGCCGGACTGAGCGCCGACGAGTACATCTCCGGTCTAGAAGAGGCCATGATTGGTGTGGCGGGGGAGTGGGGTATTCCAGCGGAACGGAACAGCTTGAACAGAGGAGTCTGGGCAGGCGGGAGAAAACTGGGAAGCATCGGCGTGGCAATTCGCCACGGGATCACGTTTCACGGCCTCGCACTGAACGCGAATGTTTCGCTGGAACCGTTTGAGTGGGTTGATCCGTGTGGACTCAAGGGAGCAAGCATGACTTCAATGCAGCAAGAATTGTCGCGGGAATTGCCTTTGGATAATGTGAAGGAGGCTCTCTTGCGTCAACTCGAAAGAGTCTTCGAAGTACAAATTGTTCCATTGAAGAGATCGGAGTTTGAAATGGTATTATCTTACCAGGGGACGGCCAGATGAAGGAATATAGGATATTATTCCTGGTGGGAAGGGATCGCCCCGGAATCGCGGACGATGTCTCGACTTTCCTCTTCGAGCGAGGAGCAAACATTGAAGACAGCCGCATGGCTGCCCTCGGAGGACGATTCTCTGTCATGACTCTCTTTTCATGCAGTTCGGAGCAACTGAGTGCGATCACTCGCGATTTGGACAAACTCAGGGCGACGGGGTTTGAGGTCTCTCTTCACGAGGCGGATGACCCGGCCGCTGTTCCGCGACAGGCAGGCCTCCCTTTGAAGCTTGAGATAATCTCCATGGACCATCCGGGAATTGTCCAGAAGGTTGTCTCTCTTCTGCATCACCACAATGTGAACATCCTGACCCTGGATACCCGGGTTACCAGCGCTCCCCTGTCCGGCGCTTCCCTGTTTGACCTGATTCTGGAGGCAAATGTCCCGGCGACCACATCGATCGCCACCGTCAAGGATGATCTCCTGCGTCTGGCCGCCGAAATGAACCTCGATTTGAACTTCGTAAAATGACGCTTTCGGTGCATGTCCAGCCCCAAGCCTGTTAAGCCGCGCTGTTCCCCTTGCTTTGGACACAATATTA
>CAZEBC010000131.1:3652-11358 GCA_964510165.1 uncultured bacterium | reverse complement strand
TGGGGCCTGCTGGCAAGTTCATATCCGTGGGCTTACGAGGACCAGGTCATGATCCGCGCGATCGGCGGACCGTCGCTTCCGTTGACGGGGATTAGCCTGCTCTCTCCGCAGGATGGGGCTTTGTTGGCGTCCCGCCCGACCTTCACGTGGAGCGTCGACGGCGGGACCAGAAACGTCTTTGCGGTAGAGCTGAGTCGGTCGCTGAACTTTTCCACTTACTGGTCCACCTATGAGAACTTGCACCAACTAATCTCCGGCACGAGTTGGACAATGCCGCGCAACGTATGGAGGGCGATTTCACCCGGAGAACGCATTTACTGGCGGGTGCGGGGAGCCGACCTTGACGAGGACCTGACCCCCGTAACGAGCGGCGAGGTATGGTCCTTTAGAAAGAAGTGAGCGTTCCTATCCCGTAATTCGGTTTTTGGTAGGCAGGGGCGGCCATATGATTCCCATCTTTCCTCTTGTCACTCCCTGACTGCCTGGCTTTTATGATATAATGCCCCCGGTGTGTTTGCCCCTCGATTATTGAGGTGGATTAGGTTCTCCAGGACGTCTCCCGGCGTGCAGCGTCAATTCGTCTCATATCCATTCGCGGGGAAGGGCGCCAACAATTCCCGCTCCTCCTCCCTCTGGCAGATGTCGCATCATGCCGCCGCGACGCCCACTATCAACTATTACACCCCTCCTCTTCGAGGAGATAACGCATGAACAACGATGTCGCGACGAAAGAGGAGCTTCTAAAGGAAGTGGCCAAGGCCCATGCGCGCATCGCGGAGCTTGAGAGGTCCCGAGATGCGCTCGAGCTCTCCGAGCAGGCTCTGTTCGAAAGCGCGAAGCGCTATCAGGACGTGTACAGCATCGCTCCACTGGCGTTTGTCGTCTGGGATCGCGACTGCCGCGTAGTGGATTGGAACAGGCGCGCCGAACAGATATTCGGCTGGAAACGAGAAGAGGTGCTGGGGCGCAATTTCTTTGATTTTCTCATTCCGGAATCGGCGCGGGGTCAGGTCGAAGCCATACGGGACGCGCTGCTTCGGGGGGAGCTGTCAAACGTCAGCGTCAATGAGAATCTCACCAAGAGCGGAGAGGTCATCCTGTGCGAATGGAATAACGCGATCCGCCGCGACAGCTCGGGCCAAATCATTGGCGCTCTTTCGCTCGCCCTTGACATTACCGAGCGAAAGCGGGCGGAAGACGAACTGCGGCGCGCCCGCGACGAGTGGAATAACATCTTCGAATCCATCAGCGACCCTGTCATGATACTCGACCGGGACCACCGGGTATTGGGGGCAAACCGCGCAACCGCCACGGCGGCGGGAAAGCCAAAGGGCGAACTTTTGGGCCGCCACTGTCACGAGATCTTTCACTGTTCCGACAAGCCGCCGGGAAAGTGTCCTCACAAGCAGCTCATTGAATCCGGGGCGCCGAAGACGGTCGAGATGGAAATGGAGGCCTTTGGCGGAGTTTATCTTGTTTCAGTCTCGCCCGTCATGGACAGCGAAGGCACTATCGTCAAGACCATCCACATCGCGAGAGACATCACCGAACGCAGGCGGATGGAGGAGACCCTGCAAGAAAGCGAGCGGTTTCTTACCAGCGTTTTCGCGAGCATTCAGGATGGCATCAGCGTGCTTGACAAGGAACTCACTATTGTCGCAGTCAATCCCACAATGCTGCAGTGGTATTCACACGCGGCTCCGTTGATGGGCAAGAAATGCTATGAAGCTTACCATGGGCACAGCAAGCCTTGCGAAGTCTGTCCTACCAGACGCGCGCTTGACACAGGCGCCGTCGCCCATGAGGTTGTTCCCCGAAGAGGCGGCAAAGGAGACGTTGAGGGATGGCTCGACGTATACTCGTTTCCCTTTTTCGACGCGGATACCGGCCAACTGAAAGGCGTGATCGAGTACGTGCGCGATATCACCGACCGCAAAAAAGCGGAAGAGGAAATCCGCAGGCTCAATGAAGAGCTTGAACGGCGGGTGGCAGAGCGCACCCGCCAGCTCGAGGCGGCAAACATGGAGCTTGAGGCCTTCACGTATTCCGCGTCACACGACCTGCGCTCTCCCCTGAACACCATCCAAGGATTCAGCCGGATGGTGCTCGACTATAATTCCGACAAGCTGGACGAGCGAGGCAGACGCTATTTGGAAAACGTTCTGGTCTCGTGCAGGCACATGGACCAACTCATAGACGACTTGCTCAATCTCTCCCTCGTGAACCGCAGCGAGATGTCGAGCGAGACGGTTGACCTGAGTGAACTTGCGCAAACAATTGCCGCGCGCCTGCAGGAAAGAGAGCCGGACAGAAAGGTTGAATTTCGCATCATGTCGGGGATGACCGCCAACGGGGACGCCCGGCTCCTGAAGATAGCGATGGAGAACCTCATTGGCAACGCATGGAAATTCACCGCGAAGCGAGACCGTGCGCTGATAGAGTTCGGGATGACCGAAGATTACATTGGGGACACCATGTCCCGCGCCGCGCGGGATGTCACCAACATAATTGTTCCGGAAGGAAAGCGAGTGTTCTTCATTCGCGATAACGGAGCCGGCTTCGACATGAAGCATGCCGACAAGCTGTTCCAACCGTTTCAGCGGCTGCATCCTTCCGTCGAGTTCGAGGGGACTGGAATCGGGCTGGCGACCGTCAAACGGGTGATCAGCCGCCACGGCGGCGCCATCTGGGCTGAAGGCCAGATGGACAAAGGGGCCGCCTTCTTTTTCACGCTGTAAGAACTGTCTCCCGGATTCATGTGCATGTTCCTTATGGGCAAACCCGTGCACTTGCCCGACCTTACCCCTCGCGCGAACGATCTCGATCGGATGATGCGCTTGTATTTTCAGATGCAAACGATATATGATTGGGGCGCGTTCAATGCCGGAGCATTGACACCCTCTCAGAGCGCCGCGTTCTGCAACCGACCATCAAAAGGAGCAAAGCCATGGGCTACCTCGAACTCGACATGTCGCTCACCGAAGAGCACAAGGCCGTGCAAGACATGGCGAGGCGCTTCGCCTTGGAAGTGCTGCGCCCTATCGGCATCGAGCTGGACAAACTGTCCAATCCCGCCGACGTGATCGCAAAGAATTCGCGCCTGTGGGAGGTTTTCAAGAAACAGCGCGAACTCGACCTGCACAAGGCGGCTATCCCGAAGGAACTCGGCGGGCTGGCGGGCGAGAGAGACCCGCTGACCGGCACGCTCATCGCCGAACAGTTGGGCTACGGCGATCCGGGCCTAGCGATCTCGCTCGGGGTCTGCAACTTTCCCTTTCGCTTCGCCGCCATGTCGCCCGAGCCCGACCTCCAGCAACTTGCCCGCGACTACTGCGAGGACTCCAAGGCAACCATGATCGGTTGTTGGGCGTTGACCGAGCCCGAGCACGGATCGGACTGGATACTTGCGGGCCAGCCGGACCTGGATGCTCCCAAGTGCGGGCCATCGCTCAAGGCCGTCCTCAAGGGCGATGAGTACATCCTGAACGGCCAGAAAGCCGCCTGGGTCAGCAACGGCACCATCGCCACGCACGCCGTCCTCCACGTGGGAGTGGACCCGTCGCTTGGAATGTCGGGCACCGGCATCGCCATTGTTCCTCTCGACCTGCCGGGCGTCACGAAGGGCAAGCCGCTCGACAAGATCGGGCAGCGGCCGCTTAATCAGGGAGAGATATATTTCGAGGACGTGCGGTTGCCCAAGAGCCACATGCTCGTGAGCGATCCCGCAATGGGCACGTACATGGTTCAGATGATCCTCACGGGCGCGAACGCGGGCATGGCGGCGCTCTTTTCGGGACTCGCTCAGGCGATTTACGACGAAACGCTTACCTACGCAAAGGAGCGCGTGCAGGGAGGAGTTCCCCTGTTCGAGCACAAGAATATCAAGCTGAAACTCTTTGAGATGTTCGTCGCCGTCGAGTCGGCGCGCGCGTATGCGCGGCGCATGTGGAGCTACAACGTCATGAATCAGCCGGGATCGCTGCAGCACGCGATCGCGGGCAAAATCCTGTCCACGGAGACCGCGTTCAAGGTGGCCAGCCAGGCGATTTCGATCTTCGGCGGAAACGGTCTGAGCAAGGAGTACCCGATCGAGAAGATGTTCCGCGACGCTCGCGCGTCCACAATCGAGGACGGCGAAAACAGCGCGCTCGCCCTCAAGGGCGCGTCGTTTCTGTAAGGCATGCTAAATTGGGGACACCATGAATTATGGCGTCCCCGACTTTAGCCAAGGATAGGGAATTCCGTCACGCGAAGATTTGTGCAGCCGTAGGGAATAAGCTGCAACTCCTCGGTTGGGTTGCAGGAACTCACCGGGCTTTGGGGGACGGGACCGGCGGCGTTGCGTTCGAGCGTCCATTTGTCAACGCGAGTGCCTCTTGCGCGCACCCGCAGCGGCGCGCCCTCGGGAGAGAAGGGGCACTCGCCAATCGGCAATGGTTCTATTGAGACCGATTTCTCCGGCTCTTTCCTGTCGATATCCAACGCATAATTCCAGGCGGTCGTTGGATGGACTTCCCAGTCCGCATGCGGAATCTCGCCCTTGATGCGCCGCCAGTCCTCCCCAATCTTCAGGGCGAAAACGAGCGGCCCACGCTCCAGAGAAACGGCCTGATTGCACCTCGTCTGCGTCCTCATGCGCATCGGCAGCCGGAGCGTCACTCGGCGTGTCCCTTTCCATTCTCGCTCGATGCGATGAAAAGTGCCCGCTTCGGGTTGGAGTGGTTCTTCACCTTCAACGCAAATGTCCGCGCCCTCCGCCCAACCGGGAATCCGCAGGTGAAGCGGGAATCGCGCGGCGCCGGCGGTCCGCACCAGAACTTGAACTGTATCGCGGAAGGGATATTCCGTCTCCACCTCGATAGTTGCAGGTTGGCCGCTGACTTCTGTTTTCACGACGCACGGCGCGTATGCGACGGCGACAAGCCCGTCGTCCGGGCTCTTCATCCACAGGTGTGAGGCGAATTTCGGCCAGCCCTGGTGCATGTTTGCGGTACAGCAGCCGAAGTTCGGCTCGAGCCCGAAAATGTTGGCGTCCGGCCCATTGTTCGTGTAGATGCGGCCCTCGGATATTTTGCAGACGACCTGATTGGCCTGCTGCACGTATTGATGCGCCCACATGTCGGGCTTGAACGTGGCGGGTAGGGCGTTAAACGCGATTCGCTCGAGCCGGTCCGCCAGGCGCGGGTCGCCGAGAACGGCGAGCAGCACCTCGAGCGAGAACATGCACTCGACTACGGCGCACAGTTCCGTGCCTTGTGACGGGTTGAGTCCGGCCAGATGTTCGTCGCCCGTGAAGACGCCCGTCGCCTGCCCATGATACTTGTCGAGTGTTTCGATAATGTTCCATACGGCGTCGCGGTCCGCCGGATTGCGTGACTGCCGGTACCACACGCCCGGCTGTTTGATTCCCATGGCGTTATTCACAACATGCGTCGCGAGGAAATGCCCTTGAGCCGCGCATTCCAGAACATCCACCTTTTCCTTGAACGCGAACTCCTCGAAGTTGCTGCGCCAGTCAAACCCCTGCTCGCGCAGCCTGGCGGCGAGGTCAAGCAGCCAGGCCTCGCCGGTCCGCTCGTAAAGCCAGTGGATACTGAGCACGAGGTCGGCCCACCGAACCTGTCCCCACATCTGCAACGGACGCTCGGCGATGATGCCGGCAAGCCTCTCAAGAAACCGCATCATTGCTGCGAGCACGCGCTTGTCGCCGGTCGCTTCGTGATACTGCGTGAATGCCTTCAGCGCTACGAACGAGGGCCAGGGGTCGTACATGTAGCCGTAGGTTTCGTCGTGCACCGGACCGAGCCAGCCATCGGCATGCTGAAGCCGAAGGATCGAGTCTATCCAGCGTTGCGCCTTCGCCTTCAGCCTCGCGTCGTCAAGCAGGAATGCGAGCGGCACGACGCCATCGAGCCAGTACGGGCCTCGCTCCCATCCCTCGGCCTTGCCGCCGATCCACCGGCTGTCGGCGACGTCGGGCCAGAACTCATCCAGATGCCCGCTCAGGCCGTCGGCCTGTATCCGAAGCTGGTTTTTGAGCCATCCGGTGGGGCGAATCTGCCCGAGCGGCAGCGGGAAAAGCGATTTCGGAATCAGCGGGGAGTTCTTCCGACCATTCATCAGTTAGCCTCTCATTCTCTCGGCTCTTTCTCGTATGCGAAAACGAAGTGCGAGACCACGGGCGGTTCCTCGCCTATGTGGAATAAACGCGCCTTCTCGAACACGGCGCGGTCCGCCACAGTCAGGCGTTCGTGCTGCCGGAGATGTTCGACCCACGACTCGGTCACATAGAATTCCACATATCGGGCCGGGTCTACGATGTCGCGGGTCAATCCCCACTGCACCGCCCCGTCGCGTCGTCGAATGAGGCGGACATCGCGCATCGCATCGAGGAATTCTCCCGTATTCTCGGGCGCGATACGGTATTCCACCATTATGACCACCGGCCCCTGCTCCGGGTCCAGTTCGCCCACGGTTACCGGAGTTTCCCAATCCGTCGCGGGAGCAAGGTCCTTCGATTCGTCCGAGGGCGGCACGTGGCGTTTCGTGACGAGGAGCGCTGCAATCATGCCGATTCCCGCCGCGACAAGCGCCGTCCGGATGCTCGTGTATTTCGCGACTGCGCCCCACAACGCGTTCCCGCCCGACAGACTTCCAAAGAACACAAGGAGATACACCGAGAGCGCCCGACCGCGCACCCACAGGGGCGCCGATGACTGTATGCCGGAGTTGAAGCTTGAAAGCAACGTGAGCCAGACAACCCCGCCCAAGGCCATCGCAGCGCACAATATCCCGAAACTGCGCACGAAGGCAAGCGTGAACAGCACCGCCGAAAACACGAGGCTGTCGGCAATGACGAACATGTCCGCCGATATGAACCGGCGCAGCCGAGGCAGCATCATTGCCCCCGCGACGGAGCCCGCGCCGAAGAAACCCACAAGAATTCCGTATGTGCTCGGCCCGCCCTGGAGCTCAAATCTGGCAATCAACGGAAGGAGCGGCCACCACACGCTCGCGAATACCACGAACGTTACTGTGCGGATGAGCACGGCTCGCAAGACGGGCGCATGGCGTACGTAGCGCACCCCGGTCCTGATTGCCCCGATAATGCGCTCGGCCGGCAGCGCGCTGATGTTTCTCGGGCGGCGCCACCTGAAGAGCACACCGATGATTCCTATGAACGACGCCGCGTTCAGCAGGAACACGGCTCCCGTGCCCATTGAGGCGATGGCGAATCCTCCCAATGTTGGCCCGACTGCGCGCGCGATGTTGAACCCGGCGCTGTTCAGCGAGACGGCGGCCAGCAACTGGTCGCGTTTGACCACGTCCAGCACAATCGCCTGCCAGGCGGGGCCGTTGAGAGACGCGCCCACTCCCAGCGCAAACGTAAATCCGATGAGAATCCACGGAGTGGTGATCCCCCCGATTGTAAGCAGACCGAGCACGGCGGCAACGGAGAGCATCCACACCTGCGACACGAGCAGCAGGCGGCGACGGTCAATGATATCCGCCAGCGCGCCCGCCGGCAGCGCCAATAAGAACATTGGAAACGTCGCGGCCACTTGTACCAACGACACCATGACGGGCGAGGGAGCAAGAGAGGTCATCAGCCAGGCCGCGGCCACCCCTTGCATGAGCGTCCCAAGGTTTGACACAAGGTTCGCCGACCATAACGCGCGAAACAGAGGATTTCGGAGCGGACTCAA
>CAZEBC010000131.1:0-3552 GCA_964510165.1 uncultured bacterium | reverse complement strand
TTCGGTTGCGGCTCCTGCCCTGATATCATCATCTGCCGAAAAGCTTCTTGATCTGACGCTGGGCCTCGCCTACCGCGGTCTTGGTGGCGTTCGTGACGTCCTCGGCCGCTTGCCCGACCATGCCCTTCTCTTCACCCGGAACCTTCACGCCCGTCTTGGCGGCCTCGAGCGCGGTCAGGCAGGGATTCCCATCCGTTTTTCCGTCGGCGGCCAGCGCGGCGACGATGCCCGCCGGGCCAAAGAGCGCCGTGCCGCCGACCGCCTTCCCGACGATTATCGCTGATTCCGTCGGGTCAACGGCCAGCTTTGGATGCGCCAGTGTTCCCGCAAGCTTGAATGGTTTCACGATTTCGCCAAGGCTGAGCGTCGGCAAGGCACTGTCAGTGGAGGCGATTCCCTTTTTCGGCGAGGGTTTGAGCGACATGTTAAGCCTCTCGGTCCTCAGATCGATGGTGCCGTCGCCGAGCACCGTCATCTCGGTGGTGTCCGCTACGAGGGCCGTGCTGGCGGCAATGCCATTGACGATGTCGAACCGGCTGACGAAACAATTGAGCTCGGTGTAATCAGTTCCCTCTGCAAGAGGATTCAGCAGGCTGAGCACACCCGAGCCGGCGTCGGTTCCCAGCAGTTTGATGTACTTGTTGTTGATTCGCCCGCTTCCCATCACCAACACTGTGTTGCCGTTAAGCTGAGACATCAAATCGGCCACGGACACGCCTCGGCCCGCAAGTTGGATATCGGCGTCGAGGTTGCCTTCGATGACATCTTTGACTGCAAGTTCCTTGAGCATCAGGCCGAGGTTGAGATGTTCAACCTTGAGAACGGTGCTCAGCTCCGCCGCATCGCCCCGCGCAGCCACGCGCAGGTTCCCATTAAGAGTGCCCTCACCAACCGTGACCTGAACAGGTTCCACCGTGAGCGCCCCCTCTTCGAGCGTGACTTCCGCCGTCAAACCGCTGAGCGACAGTCGCGGCAGGAGAATTCGCTCCGCCTGTATTTTGGCATCTCCATCGAACGCCTTGAGCGGGTCAAGCGAAAACCGCCCTTCAGAGAACACTTTATCCCCACGGGCGCCTGTGCCGCTATCCGCCTCGGCATCGCCGCTCGTACCATCGCTCTTAGGTCCGAACGCCCGTATGTCAAGCACTTGCAACCTGAGTTCGGCTGTTAACCGAGGACGCTTGCTGTCCAGCCTCACTTCCAGCCAGCCGCCGATATCGCTATCCGCGAGCCGCGCATTGAGTTCCGCGAACTTATAGGTCCTGGCCGCTGGGTCAGTGAGCCTTAATGCGACCTTCAGCGGACCCACGTCGGGAACGCCCGCCGCCCCGGCAATCGCCGCGAACTTGGCCAGCGATTGGCTTTCGGCAGCGACGTGCAGGTCCATGCCTTGCCCATTCATCACGTCCCTGATGCTCCCGTCGATGGTGATGACAGCGTCCGGAGTAGTCGCGGTAAGCTTGAGGGGCCACGGTTTTCGGGGGTCGGTCAATGCCCACATCGGACCGAGAGTCCCCTTGACCTCAATGGGCCGGCCGTCATAAGCCCCGTCTACATCCAACGCGAGCATCTCTTCTTTTCCCTGAGTGGCTGTCAACTTGCCGATGGTAGCCGCGTGCGTTTTGCCCGTCTTGCCGTCCCTGAACGTGAGCGCGGCGTCCTCGACTCGTACTTTATTGAAGCTGAGCGTGGGCATCTCGCGCCCGCCGGGAGCAGGCTTCTCCTCTTTGGGCCTCTTTTCTTTCTCTTTCCTTTCGAACGACAGATTTGACTCGCCCGAGCGGTCCGTCTCGATGATGATGTCAGGCTCAATGAGCGTGAGTCTCTTGACCTCAATGTCTCCGTGAATCAGAGGAATGAGCGCAACCTGGACCTCAAGGCGTTTGACTGCGGCCATGTGTGGGCGCGAGCCCCAAGGGGCGTTCTGAAAGCTCACGCTGTTCGCAACGAGCGCGGGCGCCAAGCCGACTTTGAGTTCAATGTCGCCCTGCATCGTCAGTTCTCGGCCGGTCGCGTTCATCACCGCCTGCGCCGCCCTTGGCTTCAGATCATTGAAATCATATCTCGACACGAGCACATAGACCGCCACAATCGCGGCGACAAGTATCAGGCCTATCGCACCCACGGCAATAAGAACCCATTTCCCTTGCATTGCAGTCCTCCGGCAGATATTGGAGCAACCTCATCGAATCTTTGGACGTATGGGCCTGGAACCTCCTCGCTTGTCCTCCCTCACGGGGGGCATAAGAATGTGCCAATATCTTCAAGATGCAATAGTAAGACAACCCTTACGGTTAGTCAAGCTTGGCCCCTGATGAATGTTCGGATCGGGATACAACGGTCTTTGATACCATGACGCCCAATGGTGTATACTTTTGGGGTGTGGATTCGGCCCGCTGAGACTTTGGCGGGTCTCCAGACGAGAGGGACACGCGGATCGCCGGATGCAGTTGGAAAGCTTCATGGAATGTCGCCACGCTTTGTTCACTACTCCATCGCATTTCTGATGCAGTTCTTCATCTCGATCGGAACCCTGTCGGTCCCCTTGCTCGCGACAAGGTTGCAGGCATCCAACCTCGAACTCGGACTCATCGGCACGCTCGGCGCCGCCACTTACACGTTCACAGTTATTATTGCGGGCGGGCTGTCGGACAAGCTCGGTCGCAAACGGGTCTTAATTGCCGGCGCCATTCTTACCGCGCTGACCTATGCGGCCATGCCTGCGAGCCGGTCTCCCCTGCATCTCATTTTTTTCATGGGTCTTTCCGGGTGTGGAATGGCGTTCTTCTGGCCGGTGCTGGAAGCATGGATGTCCGACACGGGCGATCACGAAGACATACGAAAGGGGCTGGGTGGGTTCAACGTGAGTTGGAGCGCCGGCGGTTGTCTGGGTCCCCTCATCGGCGGGCTCATTTACACCAGGAGCAGCACGCTCGCGTTCATGTGCGCGGCAGCCGGCTCGTGCCTCGTCGCGTACCTGGCGTTCCTGCACAAACATAAATCCAATGAAATGCCGGTGGCAACCTCAATGGCTCCGCAAGACGATGATACGGTCAGGATCAGCCAATCCGTTCTCTACGGAATCTGGATGGCCAATTTCGCGAGTTGGTTCGCGATTGCTGAAATCAGGATTCTGTTCCCGAAGCTGGCAGTCAGCAAGCTCGGGATGCAGCCGTGGGTTATCGGGAACCTGATATTTGCGCTTGGACTTGCCCTGACTGTAATGTTCTATGTAATGGGGCGCTCAACACGGTGGCACGGCGCCACCAGGCCGCTCATGCATTCACAAATTCTCATAGTCCTTTTACTGCTCATGCTCACGGTTTCGGACTCGGCTCTCGCGCTCGGCCTCCTCTTCGCCGGGCTTGGCGCCGCATTCGGAGTCACGTACTCCTACAGCCTCTATTACAGCATCATCGGCAGCCAGAGAAAGGGAACCGCAAGCGGCAGGCACGAAATGGTCCTCGGAATGGGCGCGCTTCTCGGCCCTTTCATGGGAGGAGGGCTTGCCGAAATCCTTCAATCACAGCGTGCCCCCTATGCGCTCGGAGC
>CAZEBC010000130.1:2900-11422 GCA_964510165.1 uncultured bacterium | reverse complement strand
GCTCTAGTCTGTGTGGCCGGAGGTAATCTGAGCAGTGAGAATACTCAAGAAGATCGGCGTTGCGTTCGGAATCATCATCGCGGGATTGCTCGCAGTTATCGCGTTTCGGATCATTCTTGCGCGTCCATTATCGGAAGAACGCCTGAAGGAACTCGGCGTCATCGAGCCGGATTCGCTTTTTCTGGACGTGGACGGCGTCCGCACACGCTATGTCGCCATGGGAACGGGCGAGAAGGCGATCGTGTTCATCCACGGATTCTCCTCCTCCCTCTACACCTGGCGCGAGTGCCTCGAGCCGCTCTCCCAGCAGTACAAGGTATATGCGCTCGACCTCAAGGGGTTTGGTTTCTCGGAAAAGCCGGTCTCCGAGTACACGGTGGACGCCTATGTAGATTTCCTGATTCATTTCATGAATGAACTCGAAATCCCCGCCGCCACTCTCTGCGGTAACTCGATGGGCGGAAATATCGCATGGCGCGCCGCGCTCAAGTATCCGGACAGGGTGGAAAAACTGATCCTCGTGGACGCATCCGGCTACCCATCGAATCACGGCGGCATGCCGTTCCTGCTCAGACTTGGCCGCCTGCCCGGCATGGGCGAACTGTTTGGCGCGTTTGTCTCGCGCTCCCAGGTGCGCTCATCGCTCGAGAGCGCATATTTCAATGATTCCGACGTCAGCGACCGAACGGTTGACGCCTATTACTATTCGCTGCGGACCGAGGGAGCGATGCATGCGGTCCTCGCCCGGCTGCGCAGGTCTCCGGATGAAACTGAGGAGTGGCACAAGAAGATACCGCAGATCAAGACTCCGACCCTCATCATCTGGGGAAAGGAAGACACGTGGGTCGTACCGCAGAACGCCGACCGGTTCCATAAGGACATCGAGGGCTCGAAATTGGTGACGATTCCCAACTGCGGGCATCTGCCCCAGGAGGAGACCCCGATGGAGTTCGTCATGGCCGTCCTCGATTTCATGTCCGACCGACGCAGCGAAATACTGATTGACGGCTTCTTTCCCTTTGAGATTCGAAACTACCCGCCGCCGGGATTGACCATATAGCGATTCCGGCGTCATGATTGAGTGGAGGATGGCAAACCTCAAATAATGGCAAAACTCAAGCCCGTACCCGAAAAGACCGAGCAACAACCGAATGGCCGAAGCAAACTGATTCAGTGGCTGATTATCGCCGGAACCTTTGCGGCTATCGTGATTCTTTCGGTGGTCGCGAAAGGGCCGCAGGGCGAATCGCCCGGCGCAATCACCGTCGCAATACGAATCGTATCGCTTTCCATTCTTTCCCTGGTCTATTTCTGGATGCTGTACTACACGCGCTCCAGCCGTCGGAAGGACGCAACAAAGACGGGAACGGAAGGCGCTCAAGGGAAGAAATGACCCCGAAACTTTGGAGGCGAACTACCATGAGCAAGCTATTCATCGCATGGCTCTCGTTGTGCATCGCGTTCGGCGCAACCGACATTGCCTTCGCTCACGAACCCGACCCGCGGGATGACGGCCATCCCCTGGAGATGGTCTCATATGTGTTGCATCCAATCGGATTCGCGCTGCATGAAGGCGTGTACAAGCCGATCCACAAACTCGTCTCGACGCCCGGCCTCGACAAAGTGTTCGGCCATAAGCCCGACATCTTCGCGGCGGACTTCGACCGGCCGGTTCCCGTGAAGGCCCAGCCGGAAGCACAGAAGACAGAAGAGCCCGCGCCGCCGGCTGAACAGCCGGAGGCGAGCATCGAGCCAGTAACACCCGAGGACACGAAGTAGCGGAGCCGCAACCAAAGCTCCCTCACCCAACCCTCTCCCGCTGGAAGAGGGCAGGGTGAGGAAGAAGACACGACAGAAATTCGTGATTTCCAGGTTGAGTAGTGCGAAGTGGCGAGGGAAGCATGGCGGACGAATTGCCCGAAGAAAACGAACCGGAAGAGCCGGAGACCGAAGAAGGCGACGTTGACGACCTCGAGCGCAAGCTGCTCGATGCGATGAAGGACCTCAGCCGCAAGTCCAAGAAGGTCGAAGAATATCTCGACGGCATGGCCAAGCCGGACAAGCCCGTCCAGGGAAGCGGCGGTCCCACGCCTTCCAGTTGACTATTTGTGCTCAGCGTCATAAGTTCTTGCGCATGTGGCGGAGTCACCGCTATCCGTCATTCCCGCGAAAGCGGGAATCCATAATAAGCGACGTATGAACTATACGCAACTTGCCTGAGAACGGTGGCAGATGAGCGGGATAATCGACGTCTCGGGTACCGTCCCGACCAGAGAGTTCTTCTACGGTCCCATCCTGGAAATGCCCGATATTCTGAAAGGGTATCTCCGAATATTTGTCCCTCCAAGCCTGAGGGCCGCCGGACTAAGCGTTGATGAGATCGAACGGATGCTCGGCGGCATGACAGAAAAGGCGCTGGCCGACTTCTTCTCCGAACAAATGGAAGGATTCCCGCGCGACGTGGACCAGTACGTCGCCGCGCTCGATATGGCCGGCGTGCGCGCGTCGGCTCTCCATAATTTCGACGAACAGACTTCCACCGGAATCAAACCGATACCCAACGAAATGGTCGCCGAGATCGTGGAACAATACCCGGACAGGCTCATAGGCTTCGCTGGTGTCGACCCGCACAAGCGCAACAAGGCGGTCGAGGAGGTTACGAGGTGCGCGGAGGAACTCGGGCTGAAAGCCGTTGCGCTTCGCCCCTTCATGCACAACTTGCGCGCGAACGACCCGAAGTATCATCCCATCTACGAGTGCTGCGAGGCGCTCGGGCTGCCCGTATGGATTCATACCTCCGTCAACTGGACGCTCACGCGGACCATGGATTACGGCAGGCCGATGCACTTGGACGAGGTGTGCATAAAATTCCCGAAACTAAAGATCATCGCCGGACACGGCGGCTGGCCCTGGGTCAACGAAATGGTCGCCCTCGCGTGGCGCCACGAAAACTTGTATCTTGACATTTCGGCGTATCGGCCGTCGCATCTGGCAAGGCCCGGCAGCGGATGGGAGATGCTGCTACACTTCGGCAACACCACAATCCAGGACAAGGTCCTCTTCGGCTCGGATTGGCTCAACTTGGGAATTCACATCTCCAGGGTCATCGAGGAAGTCCGCTCGCTCCCCCTCAAGCCCGCCGTCATCGACAAATGGCTCATCCACAACGCCACCCGCGTGTTTCCCCACCTGCAGTCAGCCCGCTGATCGCCGCCGCGTCATGATCTGATCGAACTGAATGGTCATAACTTTTCGATCCTTCTCGCCACCTTGGGGCTGAAGATTGTGGAGTACTTATATGCGATTATGGTTACCTGAGCCTGGGGACCAGGGGCCGCGTTCAGAGTCGCACGCTGCGGCCTCGCGGGCGTGGCCGTGCTCGCCCTCGCCGCCGCAAGGATGACCACGGGGTCATATTACGTGAGGACGCGGCCGCGACGCGCCCCACGATGCTCGGTACTCCCGAACGGCATCTTTGCAAACGCGGCTATCGCGTCCTCTTTGGACGCGCTGCTCAGTAATGTGCGGTCGCACTACATCATTTGACCGAGCAGATTTTCCATTCGCCCCCAGAGGTCTTGCGAAGGGAAATGGTCTGGTACAAATGCGGAAGCTCCAGAGACCGGCCGGTCCTGACATATTGCCCGCACAGCTTGACACGCAGGCTTACCAACACTTCATTGGCGCTGCCGCGTTCTATCTCGACTTCCGAAAACGACACGCGTATGTCCTCGAGTTCCCGGAACAAGCGTTCCGCGTTCGCCTTCTGTTCGGCAAGAAAATCGGGGTCCTTCCCGTCCAGCATCGCCATGAGCGTCGCCTCGCTCTCGCGCTCCGTGGCCGACTTCACCGAGCAGAGCACCTCGTGAATCTCCTCTTTCAGCGAAGGCGTCACTCCTTCCCCTGACTGGGCGGCCTCGGCTCTCGAACCGAAATGCGCCCCCGATGCCGGACCCTCCATCCGCTTCGCGCCGGCATCGCTTTGCTCCAATTGAGCCCTGATCCCGCCCGCAAGCATCGCGGCAACGGCGAAGATAATCAAGAAAACTGTTGCGGAAGAAGCGACAAGGAAGGCGGGCCATCGGGTGCGGCGCCCGTGGATAGTGGCCACAAACTCCTGCAGTTCGCGAATACCACTCGCCCATTGCTCGGACCGGTCGGCGCGCGCAGGGCCACCGCATTTTTCTTCGAGATTGGACGTTTCGCAGAACGCTTGATCCCCCACGCACCCTCCTTGCCGAAAAAAGCCGACTGACTCTGTGTATCCCTGCAAGGGGATTGAAATGTTCGACAATAACCTTTCTGCCAGGGGAAGCAACAATTATGCCATGACCCCCCTTTGAAATTGAACCGTATAACCGTTTTCTTATCAAGCACATGCAAGACTCGCGGGAGAGTCCCTGTCTCCCCCGATCTCGCTTTCGGGAACGACACCAGGGACAAATTTGAAACCCGCGCCGATTCAGTTAAGCTCCTCGTCATCCGTCTTGACAAAGGAAACGCCATTTTGATAGAATTTTTGGGAGATTAGCACTCTCTTGGACGGAGTGCCAGAAGCAGGACTCTATGCTCGTATGAACGTGCAATCCCAACTCTCGGAACGGCAGAAGGACATTCTGCAAGCTATTATTATTACTCATATTACGACTGCCTCAACGGTGGGTTCGAGGACCGTCGCCAAGAAGATGGGATTCAGGCTCAGCCCCGCCTCCGTGCGAAACGTGATGGCGGACCTTGAAGAGATGGGCTACGTTCGTCAACCTCATACTTCCGCCGGGCGAATACCGACGGACAGCGGCTACAGGTTCTACGTTGACGCGCTCATGGAAACGCCCAAAGTCGGCGGCGAGGACCAGGCGCGGATTGAACGCCTGTATCAGTCCAAAATCAACGAGATAGAGGAACTCATGGTCCTCTCGTCCAAGCTCCTCTCGCTGCTGACCCGCTACACCGCGGTCGTGCAAACGCCCAGGATGGAAACCGAGGTTGTCCGGCACGTTGACGTAATCCCGATGACCTCCGACAAGGTCCTGGTCATCATGATCACCAACCTCGGCGACGTCAAGAAGCGAGTGGCCGTTGTTCCGCCTGGGACGCCCGAGTCGGACATTGACCGGCTCACGGCGTTCTTGAACGAAAAACTTTATGGACTTGCATTCGCCGAGGCGCGCGCGACGCTCCAATCCCTGGCGGGGTCCGATGACCCCCTCGACGCCCGGCTTGGCTCGCTGGCCCTGAAACTGCTTGAGGAAGTCATCTGCGAGCAACCCGCCCGTGAGGTGTATCTGGATGGGATGGAAAACATCTTCGATCAGCCCGAGTTCCGAAACATGGACCTTCTGCGGCCTGTCATCAGGGTGCTCGACGAAAAAAGGCAACTGAACGAGCTCATCGAGTCTTGCATTGCCATCGCTCAGCCGACCGATATCTACATTCGCATAGGCTCGGAAAACCCGCTTGACGACGTACGAAGTTGCAGTATCGTGGTTTCTCCCTACAGGATTCGAGGCCGCATGACGGGCGCCGTCGGCGTCATAGGCCCCACGAGGATGCAATATTCGCGCGCCTCCGCGCTAGTGGCCTGCGTCGCCAATAAGTTGAGCGGCATGCTTACCGAACTGAGCGGAGGAGACTGAATGAAGGAGAAGGAGATACGCGAGAACAGCGACATCGAGGAACGAGAGGAAGCGAAATCCGGGGAAACAAAGGCCGCCGAGGAAAGCGGCCCGCCTTCGGAGGATCAGCAACAGACTGAAGCAGGCGCGGCGGAAGCGCCCTTGCTCACCCCCGAAGATATCCGGAATCTGATCAAGGAAAAAGAGGAATTATACGATCGCCTGCTTCGCACACAGGCTGATTTCGATAATTACAGAAAGCGCGTTCAGCGAGAGCAGGCCAACTTCATCAAGTACGGCGCCGAGAACGCGATCAGCCAGCTGCTTCCTGTCTTGGACAACCTCGAGCGGGCGCTCGATTCCGCGCTCAGGCACGAAGACCCCAACTCCCAACTGCGCGAGGGGCTGAAACTTATCCTCGCGCAATTCAGGGACGCCCTCGAAAGGCTCGGGGTGCGGCCGATCGAATCGGTGGGCCAGGCGTTCGACCCCAACAAGCACGATGCGCTCATCCGGGTGCACGCGCCCGACAAGCCGGAGGGCGTAGTCGTAGACGAGATACGCAAGGGTTACTATCTTCACGACAAGGTGCTCAGGCCATCCCAGGTGATAGTCGGCAGTCAGGAAGCCGTTCACGAAGAGGAACCGCGGGAGGAATCCTAGCAACCAGTCGTGTAGGTGCGAATTCATTCGCACACGGGATACGCTTCATGGTTTTCTCGATCATTTGCAGGGCCGCACGGCGTGCGCCCGCACAAACACATAACTCGGAATCGTCTTTCAGGAGGCGTCATAACGAATGGCAAAAGTAATCGGAATCGATCTGGGAACCACCAATTCCTGCGTCGCGATCCTTGAGGGCGGAGAACCCGTCGTTATCCCGAACGCGGAGGGCGGCCGGACTACTCCTTCGGTCGTCGCGTTTGCCAAGACGGGCGAGCGCCTCGTCGGAATGGTCGCCAAGCGGCAGGCCATCACCAATCCGGAGAACACGGTCTTCTCGATAAAACGTTTCATGGGACGCCGCCACAAAGAGGTGCTCTCGGAAGAGAAGCTCGTCCCCTACAAGATAGGCTCGGACGAGAACGATAACGTCGTCGTCGAGGCTGGCGGCCGCAAGTTCACGCCGCCCGAGATATCGGCGATGATCCTTCAAAAAATGAAGGAGACCGCCGAGAGCTACACCGGCCAGAAAATTACCCAGGCCGTCATCACGGTGCCCGCATATTTCAATGACGCACAGAGACAGGCAACCAAGGACGCGGGCAGGGTGGCGGGTCTCGAGGTCTTGCGCATCATCAACGAGCCGACGGCGGCATCGCTCGCTTACGGACTCGACAAGAAGAAGGACGAAAAGATCGCCGTGTACGACCTGGGCGGCGGAACGTTCGACATCTCCATCCTTCAGTTGGGCGAGGGCGTATTCGAGGTGCTCTCCACCAACGGCGACACGCATCTCGGCGGAGACGATTTCGACCAGCGCGTCATTGATTGGCTGGCCGACGAATTCAAGAAGGAACAGGGCATCGACCTCAGGAAGGACCGCATGGCGCTCCAGCGCCTCAAGGAGGCGGCGGAAAAGGCGAAGTGCGAACTGTCCACCTCGCAAACCACTGACATCAATCTCCCGTTCATCACCGCCGACGCCTCGGGCCCGAAACATCTGAACCTTACGCTCACACGCGCCAAGCTCGAGCAGCTCGTGGATGACCTGCTCGAGAGGACCAAAGGCCCGTGCATCACCGCGCTCAGGGATGCAAAGCTCTCCGCCGAGGACATCAATGAAGTGATCCTCGTCGGCGGACAGACGCGCATGCCGGCGGTGCAGGAACTGGTGAGGAACCTCTTCCGGAAAGAGCCGCACAAGGGGGTCAACCCCGACGAGGTCGTCGCCGTTGGGGCGGCCATCCAGGCGGGCGTGCTCTCGGGCGACGTGAAGGACGTGCTCCTGCTCGACGTGACTCCGCTTTCGCTCGGCATCGAAACGCTCGGCGGCATCAACACGAAGCTGATACAGAAAAACACAACCATTCCCACTCGCAAGAGCCAGATTTTCTCGACCGCCGCAGACGGACAGACGGCAGTCAGCATCCATGTGCTCCAGGGCGAGCGCGAAATGGCGCAGGATAACCGAACGCTCGGCAGGTTCGACCTCGTGGGGATTCCGCCCGCCCCGCGCGGGGTTCCCCAGATCGAGGTTACCTTCGACATCGACGCGAACGGCATCGTGCATGTCTCGGCCAAGGACCTCGGCACCGGAAAAGAGCAGAAAATCCGGATCGAGGCCTCGAGCGGACTCTCCGAAGAGGAAATAGAGAGGATGGTGAGAGAATCGGAGGCGCATGCCGAGGAGGATAAGCGCAAGCGCGAGCTCGCCGAGAGCAGGAATCGCGCCGACTCCCTCATCTACAGCGTCGAAAAGACGCTCAAAGACCTCGGCGACAAGGTGCCCGCCGACGAACGCACTCGCGCAAACGACGCCATCCAAAAACTGCGCAACGCGATGACCGGCGAAGACGTGCAGGCCATCGAACGGGCGACGGGCGAGCTAACCTCCGTCTCGCATCAGTTTGCCGAGCGCTTATATCAGCAGACCAAACAGACCGCCGGAGCGCAGGCCGGCTCTGAATCTCAGGCCTCCGACACTCAGGATTCCGAGACAATAGATGCGGAATTCGAGGAGACCAACGGAGAGGAAAAGTAAGGGCGTAGAGAGCCTCCACTCAATTGTGAAGGCGCCCGGGCGGCCACTCGTGGCGAGCCACGCAGTACCGCCCTTACGACTGAAAGACTGACATGGGGAAACGCGATTATTACGAAATATTGGGCCTTTCACGCGATGCGACTGAAAACGATATACGAAAGGCCTATCGCAAACTGGCGATGCAGTACCACCCGGACCGCGCC
>CAZEBC010000130.1:0-2800 GCA_964510165.1 uncultured bacterium | reverse complement strand
TTCGGCGACATCTTCGAGGACTTCTTCGGCGGAACAAACGCCCGCCGCAGAACGCAGGCCCAGCGCGGCGACGACATCGCCTACTCCTTCGACATCACGCTCGAAGACGCTTTCGAGGGCGTTGACCGCGAGATCAGCATTCCCAGGATGGAATCATGCGGCGAATGTGACGGGACCGGCTCGGCGCTCGGCTCATCGCGGACCACGTGCCCGGTCTGCCGGGGCGCAGGAAGGCTCAGGCAGACACAAGGCTTCTTCAGTGTCACGCGCACCTGCCACCGCTGCGGCGGCAACGGCTCCGTCATCGAGAACCCGTGCAAGATCTGCAAGGGCGAGGGGCGCGTGCGCACGCAGCGAAAACTGCGGGTCACCATTCCTCCCGGCGTGGACTCTGGCTCGCGCATACGTTATCGCGGCGAAGGCGAGGCGGGATCGAGAGGCGGCGGCAGCGGCGACCTCTACATCGTGATAAACGTCAAGGAGGACGAGTTCTTCAAGCGCGAGGGCAACGACCTTCTGTGCGAGATACCAATTTCATTCGCGCAGGCCGCGCTCGGCGCCGAGATTGACATCCCGACGCTCGACGGCAAGACGAGCTTGACCGTTCCGCCCGGCACCCAAACGCACAGTGTCTTCCGCATTAAGGGCAAGGGGATGCCCAAACTGCGCGGTCTCGGCCGGGGCGACCTCTTTGTCAAGGTACTGGTCGAGACGCCGACAAAGCTCAACCAGCGACAAAGAGAGTTGTTGGAGGAGTTCGCCCGACTCAGCGGCGAAGACGCGCAGCCCTTCACCAAGAAGTTCCTGGACAAATTCAAAGAGGTCTTCGGCGCATAGCGGGCTCTTGGCCGCCCTATGACCATTTATCAATTCTTCATCACGCAATCCGAGATTGAACCATACGGACTCGTCAGGCTTGAAGGCCAAGACGCGCGCCACATGCGCGTGCTGCGCCTCAAGAAGGGCAGCGCGATCCGGCTGGTGGACGAGAAGCAAGTCCGCTATACCGCCGTGGTGGAGCGCGTTACGAGTCGAGAGGTAATCGCCCGGCTGGTGGAAGCGCACGACACCTCGGCTTCCTCCGTCCGGCTCTCGATAATCCAGGGTATCCCGCGTCTTCCGAAGGCCGATTGGATCACTCAAAAGCTGACCGAACTCGGCGTGCAGAGCGTCGCGTTCGCGCCGACCGAGTTCACTCCTTACAAGGACGGGTTTGACCGCGTCTGCCGGCGCTTGCCAAGACTGCGCGCAATCGCCGAAGCGGCTGCGAAGCAATGCGCGCGCCTCGATATCCCGAGCGTCATCGTTCACGCCGACCTCAACGAGGCCATCGAACAGGCGGCGCCGGGAGCGATTCTTCTTGTGGCCGACGAAAAGGCGCCGAGAGGAAGGCTGTGCGATCTGCTGGCGAGCGCTGCCGGTGACACGCCGGTCGTCGCCTTCATCGGGCCGGAGGGCGGCCTCTCCGAGAATGAGGCGCGCCATTTGAAGGAGCGCGGGGCCGCCGGCTTTTCGCTTGGCGGCACTATCCTTCGCACCGAGACGGCGGCGATGACCGCGGCTGCAATCATCCTGTACGAGATGGGGCTGATGTGATGGGCACGTTTCGCATCATCACGTTCGGCTGCAAGGTGAACCAGTGCGACTCGCAAATCCTGCGCGAGACGCTCACCTCCTGGGGACTTGAGGAAGCGGAGGGCTCGGGACGCGCGGACTTCATCATCATCAACACCTGCACCGTGACGGACGGCGCCGACTCCAAGTTTCGCAAGACGCTGAGGCGCGCCCGGCGCGAGCATCCCGACTCACTCATTGCGGTCACCGGTTGCTTCGTCAATAAGCCGCAGAACGCGGCGCCGCTTCCCGAGGCGGACCTCCTCTTCAGCGCGCATGATCTGGCCTCGCTTGCCGACCTCCTTCAAAGCAAAAGCGATGCTGATGCCGCAGGGGCACGGCGTGCCGTGCCCTTACACGTTCGAGCCCGTGACGCATCTCCGCAAACCTATTTCGCCGAGCACACCCGCGCGTTCCTCAAGATACAGGATGGGTGCGACTGCTATTGTTCATATTGCATCGTCCCGTTTGTGCGTCCGACGCTGTGGAGCGAGAGCCCGGACAGAGTGGTCGCGAACATAAATGATCTCGCGGCAAAGGGGTACAAGGAGGTCGTGCTCACCGGCATACATCTCGGGTTCTACGGGCGCGAATCGGGCGCGGGGACCCTGGAAAGCCTATTGCTGCGAGTGGAGGACGAATGCGCCATCGAACGCGTCAGGCTGAGCTCGATAGAAATCAACGAGGTGTCCGACGCGATGATTGACCTGATGGCTCACTCAGCGAGGTTCTGCCATCATCTGCATCTGCCGCTCCAGAGCGGCGATGAAGAAGTTCTGAAGAAAATGGGGCGCAGGTATACGGCGGCACATTTCAGGGAAAGAGTCGAGCGGATCCGGGACAGGATTTCCGATATCGGCATAACGACCGACGTGATGGTTGGCTTTCCCGGCGAGACCGAGGAGCAATTCGGTAATACGTGCCAACTCGTCGAGGAGTTGGAACCGGTGAAAATTCATGTTTTCCGGTTCTCCTCGAGGCCGGGAACGAGGGCCGCGAGCGAAGGACCCGCCGTGCCGGCCGCCCAAATCAGCCGACGCGCCCGCCGCCTCATACGGGTTGGCGAGGAAACCGCGCTGCGGTTCAAGCGGCGCTTCATCGGCGAGACGGTACATCTGCTGACAGAAACGGTGTGCGAGGACAACGCGGCCGTCGGGCTCACATCGAATTATATAAGGACGAGGAT
>CAZEBC010000129.1:9304-11627 GCA_964510165.1 uncultured bacterium | reverse complement strand
GCGGCACAAACCTGATCGTTCCGCCCGGCGCGCTCGAGGAGAATTTCAAGGTGAAAATCAGCACTCCCTTCATGATCGAGGAGGAGGCGGAACTTATGCCCGGCGAGACGCCGTTGTTCGCGATGCGGCTGCTCGACGCCCAAGGCCTCGACAACCCCGCATTCATAGAACCGATGACCCTCACCATCCGGTACACCGATGAGGAAGTCGCCGGCCTCGACGAAGGCATGCTCGAGATTTATTATTACGACGAGAGCGACCCCGAGCATCCCGTCTGGGTTCCGCTCGGCGGCAGCGCCGACCCCGAACACAACGAGATCACCATCGAGATCAATCACTTCTCTAAGTTCTGCGTCGGAGCAATACCAGGCAAAGCAGACCGTGCAGAAGAGGGCAAAGCCGAGGGAGGGAGCCCATGAGCGAATTCAAGAAGTCCGCGCTCGTGATTCTGTTTAGCGTATTCGGTTTGCTGATAGGCCTCTTCGCGGTCTTTGTTGCGATGCTTCCGGTGTACATGAGCGTCGCGCTCAAGAGCGGGGCGCCGCCGATGTACCTCGCTCCCTTTGTTGCCGTCATGACTCTCATGGCGCCGACGATTCGACTCGTCGCATTCGGCGGAGCCGCTACATCCGCGCTCCTAGGCCTGTCAGCGCTCACGATTTCTTACAGGCGGAGCCTCGGCAAGACGCTTCCGGTGTGCGCGGTTCTGATCGCTCTTCTCGCCTTCGGAGCCGGAATATACGGCCGCCATGACCTTTCTCAATTCTCGAGCTTTCCGACGTCCGGAATTGATCCAAGAGCCGTATTCGGGACGCGGGCCTTCGAAAATCCGCCGCAGGAATGGACGCCCCTCATGAAGGCCGCCGAGGCCGGAGACACCGAGACCCTCCGCGCGCTTCTGAAGGAGGGCGCCGATCCGACTCCGCCCGCTTACGGCTGGTCGGTCGGCGGACTGGCGGTCAAGGAAGGCCACATGGAAACCCTCAAGGCGCTGCTCGAAGAGGCTCCTTCGATCCAGGCGGATAAGAGATACCTGGGAGTCTTGGTGAAAGTGGCAGCGATCAATGACCGCAATGAAATCGCCACATTCCTGCTTGAACAAGGCGCCAACATCGACGTGAGAACCGAGGAAGGCTGGACTCCTTTGATGCATGCCGCCTACAACGGCCACGTCGACGTAATGCAAACGCTCATCGATAGGGGAGCCGACCTCCATGCAAGAAACAACTACGACTGGACCATTCTGCTGGTCGCCGCGAATAACGGCCAGACCGAAGCGGTGCGCATGCTTCTCACGCAGGACGTGGATGTAAACGCACGAAACTACTACGGGGCCACCGCCTTGCACAGAGCCGCTCAGGGAGGACACCTCGAAATCGCCGAGATGCTCCTCGACGCCGGCGCCGATTTCACAATCAAAGACCGGGATGGCCACACTCCCATGCGCTGTGCGGGCCATCAGGGGCAGTCTGAGGTTATCAGATTGCTGCACGCCAGAGGCGCGAAAGAATAACTGGCCGCAACTCGCGTGTCCTTGACAGCCCCATAATGCTATAATAGTGCTTGCGTCAAGCTGTGTCTCGGGTCGAATTCGCGAGATGCACGGTCTGTCAACCCCAACTCCGGAGGTGAACCATGACCACGACTCCACCGGGCGCACCACAAGTGAAGATCAGTGAATGGCTCAAGCAAGGCTGGGATATATTCGTGTCCGACGTCGGTATGTTTCTCCTCGCAAGCCTGCTCTATACGGTCCTCAACGGCATATGCCTAGCCGGCATCGTCCTGTTCGGCCCGCTCACCTGCGGCATGTACCTGATGATCTTCCAGCGGATGAGGGGCAGCGGGGCCGACGTGAAACTCCTATTCAAGGGCTTCGACTATTTCGGCAACGCCTTCCTGGCCGGCTTGGCGTTCTTCGTGCTCTGGATAGTCAGTCTCATAATCACTTATGTCGGGTTGAGCTGCATAGTCGGCGCGCTCCTCGGAGTAGCCTTATTGGTGGTGGTCCACACGGCGTTCATCTTCACGTTCCAGCTTATTGTAGAGCGTGGGTTAGGCGCAGGCGAGGCCATCTCCACGAGTTGGAACAAGGTGAGGGAAAACTTGCGCGAGTTTCTGCTTTTCGGGCTTGTGCTCGCGCTCATCAACCTCGCCGGTTACTGCGTGATGCTCGGCTGGCTCATAACAGTTCCGCTGACGCTCGGCGCTTCCGCCGCCGCATACCGCGACTTGTTTGGTCTCGAGGGTGTCCAGCCGGCCGATTCTGTTTAGGCATGAGCAATGCAGAGTGGCAATATCACTCATAATGGGAACATGGAAC
>CAZEBC010000129.1:8054-9204 GCA_964510165.1 uncultured bacterium | reverse complement strand
TTCTGCGGCATGACAACGGCATTCGCACTCATGGCGCGTGGAGAGATAGTCGCCGCGTTTCTCACTCAACCCATGGGTGCGCTAGGATTCATCACCTGCGTGATACTGCTGCCGCTCATAATCGGTGCGGCTGTTTTCAACAAGAACCTGATTGGCGCCCTCATGGAGCTGCCGTGGCGCACGCTCGCCTGGGTGCTGGGCGCAATGGTAGTGTTCTCGTGGCTGTTCAAGATCATCATTGAAAGGCTATAGGAAATCAGATGCGAAAACAGATGCTGCTCAAGAACGCAAACGTCCTCACAATGAATCCGGCTCAACCGCGCGCGGAAGCTGTCCTCATTGAGGGCAGCCGCCTAAAGGCCGTCGGGTCGTTGTCCCAATTGAAAGCGCTTGCCGCCAAATGCGAAGTCATCGACCTCGGCGGCAAGACGCTTCTGCCTGGCTTCGTTGACTGCCACATGCATCCTATACTCACCGCATACTTCCTCATGAACCTCGACCTGAACCACACTCGCTCGATCAACGAATTGCTCGAATGCGCACGCTCCAAGGCGCTGGAAACCGCCCCTGACCAATGGATTCTCGGCATCCGATTCAACGAGGAGGGAACCGCCGAGCAGCGGCTGCCGACTCTCGCCGAGCTCGACCAGGCCGTGCCCGCGCATCCGCTGCTTGTCCTGCGCTACTGCGGGCATCTCGCCATCGCCAACTCCAAAGCGCTCGCATTGGCCGGCATTACGCCCGAAACATATGATCCTCACGGCGGCGAGATTGAACGGACAGCCGGCGGCGATCTCACCGGCGTCTTGCGCGAAACGGCCATCTCGCTCGTCACCGACCAGATCGCCCCTCCCGAATGGGAAGTGTTTGGAAACGCGGTCGAGCGTGCGTTCAAACAGTTGGCCGCCAATGGCCTCACCGGCGTGCATGGGATATTGCAGACCAGCGATGCAGGGCCTTCGGGCAAGCTCGGCTACCTGGAAGTCTCGGCGCTCAAGGCCTTTCGCGAAAAAATCCCGCAAAGGCTGTATCTCATGATAATGACGACGCAGGCGTCGGACATCGAGGAGGCGCGCGCCTCAGAACTTCATGACGATTCGCCAGATTCGATGTGCAAGGTCGGTCCCTGGAAGATCATCTGCGACGGCTC
>CAZEBC010000129.1:0-7954 GCA_964510165.1 uncultured bacterium | reverse complement strand
GAGCACGCCTCCGTCATGCCGCCGCGGTTGGTCCGTCGCGCGAAAGAACTCGGCCTCATCATGTCCGTTCAGCCGCCGTTCATCTATTCGGAAAAGGAATGGCTGGGCAAGAGATTGGGCGAGCGCGTGAACTACACCTACCCGTTCCGCTCGATGCTCGAGAGCGGTCTTATGCTCTGTGCGGGTTCGGACGCGCCTGTCGAACCCGCCGATCCCATCCTCGGAATTTATTCTTCAGTCAACCGACTCGGAGTCGCCCCGGCGGAGGCAATCGGTGTGGAGGACGCGATCCGCATGTACACCGTCAATGCCGCCTACGCCTCGTTCGAGGAAAACATCAAAGGCACAATCGAGCCTGGCAAACTGGCCGACCTGGTCGCGCTGTCCGACGATCCGCTCGCGATTCCACCCGAGCGTCTCCGCGACATCTCCGTGGAGATGACCATGGTCGGCGGGACTATCATTTATTCCGAATGAACGGGGATTCTTCATGTCCTTACCCCCAACGACCTGAGTAGGTCATCCGCCTCTTCCTTGGAATCTATGAACGACATGATGAAGAGCGCAAAGCCGCGACCGCCCAACTCCTTCACAATCGTGCGCGCACCTTCTGCGCTCACATACACCTGACACAGTTTCCCGGCATCCCTAATCCGCTTGAGAAGCGGCAGCCAGTCTTCCGGCGGCGGCGCCCCATCGCCCGGTATCCACTGGATTCCCGCCAGCTTCTCAATCGAGAGCATCATGTCCAGGTGAGTGATCTGGCCCTTGCCGTCAAGATGATAGAAAGGATGGTCCAAATGCTCCACGCACGCCGCGAGATCGGGCAGCACGAAGTTCTCGAACATCTTTGGCGAAATCATATAACAGAAGTCAGATTGCAGCATGTAACAACGATTCGGAGACCAGATCGGCGCCCACGGAGTCGTGCCCCGACCGGCCTTTTGGATTATCGCGTCCAGTTCGTCATAGTACCGAATCCAGAGCGCGGTGATCTCTTTCGACAGCCGCTTCACCTCACCGGCGGAGTCCGATACGTCATAGAGCAACTGCTGGGTCGTGCGGAACGAGGCCAATATGTCGAGATTGCCCCCAAGGTCGGTGTGCGCAACCGAAACAGACTTGCCCCAGCGCTCGACCGCTCCCTTTGTAAGCGCGAGGATGCGCTTCCACCACACGTTATCGGAATCGTATGAAAAGTGAAGCTCTTCTATCGGCTTTCTCTCTGGAGAGTCAAACCAGACAGTATGGGTCTCGGGCGCGCAGTTCAGATTGCCGCCCAAAAATCCGGCCATCACCCCTGGCCCGAAGTTCGGCCACCATTTCGGCCAGGCGTCCCCGTAGAATTGTCTCGCCTCGAGGAACATCTGAAAATGGTCGAGCACCTCTTCCACCGATTTTTCAAGCAGGAATTCCCGGGTCAACTCCATGGGCAAACTGTATCCGATGGGATTCTCGATCATCACCATCGGACGGTCAAGCTCTCCCGCCCACCATAATGCCCAGTCGCGCTCTATTCGCGCCCAATCTTCTTCAGTGAAATTCAAGTTGATAGCCATGTCCTCTCCCGATTGCTACTTTTCCCCTTCGGACTCCAGCAGCGCCCGATACACCTCGCGACGCGATGTCCCCAATTGTCTCGCCGCCTCGCGCATGGCTTCCTTCTTGTCAAGTCCCTCTCTGACGAGCGACTTCACAAGCTTGCGCGCGGCCTCAGGTGAAGCTTCCTCCGGCACTCGCTCCCGACCCGCAACACCTTCAATCAATATCACTAATTCGCCCCTCGGCGGCGTCTCCCGAAAGTGTTCGAATACCTCCGCTGCCGTTCCTCTCACCACCTGCTCGAATTTCTTTGTCAGCTCGCGAGCCACGGCCACCTTCCGCTCGGGCGCGATTGACGCAATTGTTTCCAGAAGCCCCGGAAGGCGCACGGGCGATTCGAACAGGATCGATGTTTCCCCGCGCTCCAAAGTCGCGTCAACAAAGCGGCGTCTTTCGCCCGCTTTGCGCGGAGCAAACCCGAGAAAACTGAACCTGTCGGTTGAGAGTCCCGAGAGCACGAGCGCGCTAATAATCGAGCTTGGCCCGGGAACGACCGAAACGGGAATGCCCTCGTCAAGAGCGCTAAGGATCAGCTCATGCCCGGGGTCCGATATACACGGCATCCCTGCGTCGGTCACAAGCGCCACACATTTTCCTTCTTTCATCTTCGCGGTCAACTGCGGTGTCCTCGCTCGTTTGTTGTGCTCATGGTACGAGAAGAGCGGCGTGTGGATATCATAATGGGATAGCAGTTTCCGGGTCTGGCGGGTATCCTCCGCGGCAATGAGGTCTACGTCCCGCAATATCCTGAGAGCCCGCAGCGTTATGTCCTCAAGGTTCCCGATGGGCGTGCCGACAATGAGCAGCGCACCCCCTTGCGATGGTTTGGGTGAAGGGTTCTCTTGAGACTGTCCCGTGATTCGATTCTTAGGTGTAGGTGCGGCCCTGGGTGGCCGCCCGGGCGCCCACGCAGGGACGCCCCTACAATTACGGGACAGTTTTTCTTCGACGTTCACAATTGTCTTTTGAAAGGTGTCAGACGCCCCAATCGCGAGGATAGCGAAAGTCTCTGTCAACCGTTCGATGCGACAGCTTGGCGACGGCAGGCAGCCTCCGCTTGAACTGGCTCCGTTGGATCAATCTGAAAACGCGACGGACAAACTCCTCTTCGTATCCCGATTCCACAAGCTCCAGAACCGCATAACGCTTGTCCACCATGTAATAGAGCAGTTGATCCACCTGTCGATAGGTGAAACCGAGTTCTCCCTCGTCGGTCTGGCCCACCCACAGGTCCGCGCTCGGGGGCTTCTTGATGATTCGCTCCGGCACGCCCAGATACTCCGCCAATTGGCATATCTGCGTCTTGTACAGATCACCCAACGGGCTGAGCGCGCAGGCCATGTCGCCCCACAGCGTCGTATAGCCGAGAAGAAACTCCGTCTTGTTGCTGGTCCCCAGAACAAGCGCCTCATGCTCGGCGGACTTGTCATACAGCACGATCATCCGTTGGCGCGCCATGACATTGCCGCGGCGCCTCATATCGGCGTTCGGCGTCTTCTCGAAATACGCATCTACCATCGGCGTGATGTCTACAGTCTCCGAATTGATGCCCGTCTTCTCCACGACCGCCCGCGCGTCCTCGATGCTGTCCGTGCTGCTCATCTTGTAAGGCATCGAAATGCCCCACACGTTCTCCTTGCCCAACGCGCGGACCGCCAGAAACGCCGAAGTCGAAGAGTCCACTCCGCCGGAAATCCCTATGACAACTCGGCTCATCCCCACCTTCGTCACTTCTTCCCTGATGAAGCGAGTGAGAATTTCCGTCACGAGTTCCGGATTTATGTCAATCTCACCGGCCATGGATCAGTCTCTGGCTCTCGGCTATGCGGTTCAGTTCCTTGATGGTTAGCAGAATCTTCTCATCACGCCTGACGGGAGTATACATCTGCGCCCGCCTGATCTTTTCGGGGTCTATCTCGGCCAGCAAGATTTCCTCGTCCAGATACTTGGCCTTGGCAACCACTTTACAATCAGGATCGATCACCTCCGAGCCGCCCCAGAACGTCAGCCCGTCCTCGCAGCCCACCCGATTCGCAAAAATCACATAACAGCAAAACGACCCGGCGTACGTCCGGTTCAGGTTCTCCCATACATCATAAATGTCGAGCCTCTTCTCCTTCTTCATACCTCGGGCCGGACTGCTGGAAGGAATAATGATGATATCGGCGCCGTCGCAACTCATGATACAGCCGGCCGAGAGGTGCCACACGTCCTCACAGATGAGAATCCCCATCCGGCCAAATTTCGTGTTGAACGCGCACACGCAGTCGCCCGGCGCGAAATATCGAAGCTCGTCAAACATGCCATAGGTGGGCAGGTACACCTTTCGATGCTTATGGACCATGCGGCCGTCCTCAAGGTAAATGGCCGTGTTGTAAAACTTGTGGTCCGGACTTTCCTCGGCATATCCGATGACCAGCGATATGCTCCGGCTGTGCTCTATCATTCGCTGGATCACCGAGTGCTCGTCATGCATCGCGACCACCGGCACCATGTCGCGAAGCGAATACCCGGTCAGCCCGAGTTCCGGGAAAACAAGCAGGTCCGTGCCCTGTTCCTTCGCGTCCTCAATGACGCGCTCCACAATCCTGACGTTCTTTTCTATGTTGCCCAGTGTCGTCTTTATCTGCGCGATCCCGACTCTAACTTTCACTGGATACTCCGTGTCTGACGCTTTTTTCCCTCACCCCAACCCTCTCCCGCTGGGAGAGGGCAGAGTGAGGAGGCTCACAATATCCTTGAAATTAGCACAATGGCCCCAACTTGTCAACCGTCGGATGCGCGTCGCTCTTTTCGAAGAGCCGCTTTGCAGAAGGAAAGCGTGCTGCCAGCTCCAATAGTAAATATTATCATTCGGCAACTCAGTATCTCAGGACTTGACAGGATGCACGCCTTGGTGTAAACTCTTCTCCAATGGCATGTGCGGGATTCCGGTTGCGTCCTTCTCGAAGTGTACGCCTTCCGCGCATATAGTGCCTTGTTCAGAATCGACTCTTGAGCAGCGTCATACGACGTCTTCCTTGAGGAGCTACACGGGTGAAACGGTTCTATTTTTCGGCCATTCTGAACGGCAAAGAAAAAGACGGCGTCCTCCACGCCGATTCCATTGATTCGGCCCGAAGAGAACTTCAGCTAAAAGGATACGAGGAAATCACTCTTACCATCCTTTCTTCTCTATCGGGCGATTTCGCGCAGGATGGGCTTCCAGGCAGCGACGAGTCCGGCTGCTCCATCAACCCTTGAAGTCACTTTCCCTTCGCGCTCACGGATTGGTCAACCCTTCTCATTGAACACGCTATCGCATTATACATCGGCATGCCGGTGAGCCGGTCCAGCGCGTCCGTGCCCGTCAGCACATTCGCGTTCGAACCCTTGACTTCAACCGCCAAGCCCTGCTCCGGCTGAAACAGCGCACGTCCCCAACCATGCCCAACAGAAACAACCCCCGCGCGTATGTCATCCGCAATTCTCGCCCGGATTCTCAACGAGCCATTCGCGGTCGCTATTTCCACAATCTCGCGGTCCTGAATCGAAAGCGCCGCCGCATCCTCCGGGTTGATTCGCGCAAAGTTTTCCGACTGTCGCGCCGTCAGGCTGCTCAAGCCGCGCAAGTTGCTGTTTTTGGTATGAGGCGACCGTTCGCCCGAAATGAGCAGCAATCGCGGGCGAGTCGCACTCGCTCCGTCCGCCACCGCCCTCTGAGCCTCCTGGACTATCTCCTCTGGCGCAAGCTCGATCCTGCGCGACGGCGTCGCCAGTTTCCTGAGAACGCTCCCGAATTCGATATCTCCCGCCTTCACGCCGTGGGGGTTCGCCATCAGTCGCCCGAATTTGACCTTGCCCATCATTCCGAGCAACAGCTTGTAGTAATTCTTCGGGTTGAAGGTGAACCGATCCCGCTGTCCAATGATGACGCCGATGTTTTCGCCCGCGCGGAACATCAAATCGAGCGCCTTCTGATTCATTAGCGGCACGCCCAGCCTGCGCGAAAGGTCACGGAATATTTCCCACTCGGCCTTCACTTCATTCGGCGGGTCCACCACCTTGTGGCTCCACTGCGCAAACGGATACGGGAAATGGTCGGGAAACGTGACATATAGGTCATCCTTTTCAAAGAAATTTGCCGCAGGCAGCACGAAATCCGCCAGTTGCGCGCTTTCGTTCATATAGATGTCGATGCTTACAAGCAAGTCCAGTTTCTCGGCGGCCTTCTCGAATTGCCTCGCGTCGGGAAACGCAAGCGAAGGATCGCCGGCATCCACAATGAGCGCTCTCACCCGGTCGAGCCGATCCGACAGAATCTCTTCAGGAAGAACCGAAGCCGGATACGAGCCAGTCAGATACGGATAGCCGCCGACCTTGGATTTCCTTTCCCTCCGCCCGACCGCCATCCTGGATAGCAGGTTGAGATCGAGTATCCCGGGGTTGAAAATCAATCCGCCGGGCCGGTCAACATTGCCCGTTATCACGTTCAAAGCCTCCACCAACCAGTACGTCGCCGTGCCTTGGGCCGAAGTGTTCACGCCCAGCTTGCACACCGCGCACGCGGAGTCCGCCCTCGCAAATTCCTCCGCTATCCTTATGATCTGCAGTTCCGGCACTCCGCACATCGGCGCGACGACCTTTGGCGTCATCTCCTTCCATATCCCGAATACCTCTTCGCCCGTGCAATACCGCTTGAGAAGTTCAATATCCTGAAGACCGCTTCCGAAAATATGGCTGTAAATGCCAAGGAGCAGGAAAAGGTCGGTACCAGGGATGACTTGGGCGTGGATATCCGCCAGCCGGGCCGTCTCAGTCCTGCGCGGGTCAACGACGATAAGCCTGCCGCCGCGCTTCTTGAGGGCCTTCAGCGAATCCACAATTCCCGGATGGTCGAGCGAAATTATCGGATTGCTGCCGAAAATGAGCAAGCATTGGGTTCTCTCCAGGTCGGGCTGCGTGACGAAGAACTGTTTCCCGTACATCTTCTCCATCACATAGTACCGATTCGTGAACTCCAGCGTCAGCACGTTATACATACGGTCCGAGCCGAGCGCCCGCAGAAAGCCGTCCGCCATCATGTAATTGATGGAAGATGTCGGATTGCCCGCGCCATAATACATCGCTACCGCCTCGGGTCCGTGTTTGGCAATTATGCTCTTTAGCCGCGCCGCTATCTTGTCATATGCGTCATTCCACGAAGTCCGGCGCCACTTATCGCCCTGCCGCTCATATGGGAATCTGAGCCTCGGGGGGTCGTCTACGAGTTCATGGCTGACCGTGCCCTTCGAGCACAGGAAACCGCGTGTGAGTGGATGCTCGGCATCGCCACGCAGAGCGGCGATGCGATTGCCCTCCACCTCCACCTCCACCTCAAGCCCGCATGCCGCTAAACAAATCCCGCAATGCGTATACTTCGTAATTTTCATATGTCCCTCTTGGTGCTTCTTGTCGTGTCTACTCCCTCGCCTTGCCCTCTCCCAGTGGGAGAGGGTTGGGGTGAGGGTGCTTCTTGGTGTCTTTGCGCCTTGGTGGTTAATCCTACCTTTGATTTGGGCGATGGTATTGCCAATCCCTCCGGCAGCCTCAATAGGAACGAATACGGATCCTCCAGCTCCAGCCCATGAATCATATGGAAATACTCATGAATCAAATCCTGCACCTCCAACCCAAGCCAACTCTCCGGCAATAGTTCCTTCGGCAGGCATGGGTCCTGACTGATAAGTTCGGCCGCCTCATTGAACAGGTTGAATATCTCCAGAAATGCCTCGCGCGAGCGGGGGAGAGCGCCCGACGCAATTCGCCCGCGCATTGCCTCAATGCGCCGCTTCATCCGCGTCCGCATCGCGGAATAGGCCCTGCTGAGCCGGGCCAGCGGCCAGACCTTTTTTGCGACCGACGCAATCGGCTTGCCGCCAACCTCAATCTCTCCGGCACGCATGATCACGACGTTTCTTCCAATCCCGAGCGAAGCCGCCAGCGCCTTTACGCTCTCCGACGCATCGCGCGGCGAAACCCAGAGGCCGCCCACCAGTTGCCCGAATCCCATCTCCCGCAGCCTCGTCCGGAATTCGTCCCGACGCGCGCGCCTCCGCTCTGGTATCCCGAAACTCACCAGCGTCCAGGTCCCGTCCCAGGAGTTCGCCGACTCGACTATCGCGTGAATCCGCATGAACCGCTCGACCACGCCTCCCGCAAGCGCCTTGCCTTTCGGCGACAACCGATAATATGCGGTCCTGCCCGCATGTTCCCTAACCAGCAAGCCATCCCTGGCAAGCCGTGTCACGCATGCCCTTACCGAATAGGGCGACTTCCCCAGCAGCCGCCCCAGCTCAACCGCATCCGTCAGCGCCATTCGTCCCGCCTGCGC
>CAZEBC010000128.1:10569-11795 GCA_964510165.1 uncultured bacterium | reverse complement strand
CGTCAGCGGCAACTTGCCGCCGCCCGGGCGCGGCACCCCAGGCGTTTTTCAACTGCGTTGGGGGAAAAGGCAAAAGGGAAAAAGGCAAAAAGGACCAAAAAACTGTAGGGTCGAATTCATCCGACCGACTCAAACAACATCGGGGCAAGGACGAAAAGGAAAGCTGAGTCGACGCTTTCCCCTGCTCTGCCCGCCGTTCACAGTCCACCCCGCCAGTGTGCAAACTTCCGATATCATATCACACTTGGCGGGAGAAACAGGGCGCGGCGAGGAACATGGTGTCCCGACACAGACCGACGCGCGCGGCGTCACAGAGGCAGAACCATGATGGCGCCGACTTCCTTGATCCCCCCTACGCTTGCCGCAGGCATGCCCACAAGCAGGTCGGGGGTACCATCAAAGTTGTGGTCGGAGAACGGGGCAATCGAAGCGGTGATGCGGTTATCCTTGTCGGGCGAGAATACGGTCTTAAGGAGCGCGCCGTCGCTTCCCGAAAACACACATACACAGCCGCCCTTCCCAAGTTCCTTGCTGTAAGTCATGGGATGGGCGGTGACGACATCCTCAATCCCGTCTCCGTTGATGTCGGGAATGAGCGCGAGCGCGTCGCCGAAATTCACGTCGGTATACTCGCTGACGATCTTGCCCGTCTTCGCGCTGACACCGATTATCCGCGACCCGTTCTCGGCGTCCGCCCCGTTGACCCGCCACAGTTCGGACTGGTCGTTGCCCGACACGGCCACAAGCAGGCTGCCCTCCGGCACGCCGCCGGTCTGACACGCAATAACAACGTCCAGCGTACCGTCTCGGTTGAGGTCGGCGCATGCATGCAAGTCCGGCCGCTGGCTGACGGGAAGCTTGAACGGTTCGCCAATCGGCCGGATATCAACCGAAGAGAAGAAGCGAGCCTGCGGGACCGTTATCAGGCCCGCCTTTCCCTTGAGCTTCTTTGTATTGAAGAGCCCAATGACTTCGGGCAGGCTGTCGCCATCCACATCCGGCGCCTGACGATACAGCACGCGCTCCTCGTCGCTCTCAGGCAACGCAAGCTCCCCAACTTTGGTCCCCTCTTTGCCCGATAAGATTACGAGCCCGCCCCGTGGCTGGTCGGCGGCAAGCTCAACGACGCCGTCACCGTCCCGGTCGGGCATCGCGATCAGCCGGGGCGGCTCGAAGCGGTCGAGATGCAGTTTCTCTTTGGACTTGTAAAGAAACGAGCCGTCCTT
>CAZEBC010000128.1:0-10469 GCA_964510165.1 uncultured bacterium | reverse complement strand
CACCGTTGAGGTCCGCAACCGGAGAGAAACACAAGAGGGAGTATTCGTTTGCGACTCCTCCTATCCGGTACATGAGCTGGCCGCTCGCCCCCGAATACACAACGATGCTGCCCAGCCCCGTTGACGGCGATACGGCAGCTATCTCCGGAAAGCCGTCGCCATCCAGAGATCGGAGAAACTTGTCACATGGCGACCCAAGGCGCGGTCCTTCGCCGCATCACCCTCGATTCGAAGAAGCGCCGCGCTTGAGGATTTCGAGAAACCCGAACAGCTTCCCAACAGACAGAGAGAAACAAGCAGAACGGCGAACGCCAACACGAGGGATTCCGTCTTGATTGCTTTCTCCTTTACGGGGTGGGAGAATGCCGCGACTCACGCTCCGTCACGTGATCCGCCGGCCAACGCACGTAGATCACTCGTCGCCATTTCGGCACTGGTTACCAGCAATACGTTCTCTGAGGGAGCGCACGAGGTCGTCTTTGTCGAACGGCCTGGGAAAATAATCGTGATTCTCGCCCGTGGAGTTCTGAATATCGGTCGTGAAGAATATCGGGATTCGGCTCAGCCGACTGTCGGCCTGCATCCGCGCGGCTATCTCGAACCCCGACACGACAGGCATGATGATCTCGACTATGACCGCATCGGGCAGAAGTCTCCGGATTTCCTTGAGCGCCGATGCCGGCGAAAGACATGACAGGGGCCGAAACCCATGTTTCTTCAGATGCCGCGATATCTCGGTGACGTGCCCCGGAACGGCATCAATGATGAGCACCTTCGGCTTGCGCGATTCTCTTCGACGTGACACCTTACAAGCTCCTTGCTTCCCTTGGGCTTATCTTACAGCTTTATCTTGATTTCCGCAATCTTGTAAATCTTCAGGTCCGACCTCTTGCCGACAACGATGGGCTTGTACGCCGGGTTTAAAGGCTCCAGAACCACTTCCTCATTCTTCAACGCATAACGTTTTACCGTCACACCTTCATCCGACTTGGCCAGAACGATGTCGCCCGGATTGCACTGCACATTGGGCGAGACGAGCAGATAGTCACCCTCCTTGATCCTGCCGCCCACCATGCTATCGCCCTCAGCGATGACATAGAAGGCGTTCGCGTCCGGCGAGTCCGTCAACTCGTAATCCGCTCCAAACCCCGGCGGAAACTCCAGGTCACCCACATCCAGCCATTCCCCGCACGACACCCTGTTAATCACCGGCACGTACCGGTAACGCACGGGCGGCGACTGCGGCGGCCCGGAAAGGATTTCTGACAGCGATATATCAAGTGCTCGCGCGAGCCGAGAAAGAACCTCAAGCGATGGATTCTTCCTGCCGCTCTCTATCTCGATCACGTACGACTGCGAAATGTCCGCCCTCCGCGCGAGCTCGGAACTTGACATCCTCGGCGACTTGGATTTCCTGACAGCCCTTATTCTTGCGCCTATTCGCACGCCTGCCGTCCTTTCACATAAAGTGTACACGACTGGCTGCCCTTTTGTCAAATCGCGGTGGCGCCTCTAAACTTTCTTTTGGAACGCCCTTGACAAAATCATATCTATGAGCTATAATTATCGCTAACAGCGATGATTTTGGTTTCGCGGATGAAATGACGAAGGAGCGAGCAACCATGGCCCAGTATTTCAACGCAAGACAAATCCTGCCAACCCACCTGCTGGTCGAGGTGCTCAAGCATATCCCGAAAGACAGCCGCAACGGGGCCGTGCTGTACTTCAACGAGGACTACTATGCCGCGCGAAACCATGAGATCGCCCAGTGCTTCCAGATATATCAGGCCGACCCCTCCTTCGGCGGGACCAGGGACATATACCAGGCGCTCGCAGAACAGTTTTGCCTGACCGTGCGCCAGATAGAGAACATCGTGTGCGGCCTGAAAGAGCCGGGATGGGAACGCCCCAGCCGGTCTCGCCGCCGCCAGTACTCCGGGATTACCGTGAGGCGCCGCATCCAGCGGCGGATGGTGGTGCGCACGGCGCCGCCGGTGTGACTTTGGAGATGCGGCATGCGGCGGAAACCGGCCTATCGCTCTCGGAATGGAAAGGGCCGCGACGTTTTGTTTTCGTCGCGGCCCCCTGTTCGTTCCGGTTATGTTTCAGCGAACCAGATCGATTGTGGTCCAAGGTTTGCGCGGGAGGTTCGCGAGTTCACCAAACTTCAGCTTCTGATCTGCAAGCAAGGGCGGCGCATCAACAATGTGAACCGTGATGAACACCAGCAGTTCCGTATCGGCGTCGTCGCTCGAGACGCTACGGAAAGCGTACTTCACGCCAGGCAGGTCGCCGAGAAGCGGAACCTTCGAGACTCCCTTGATCTTGCGGTTCTCGCGGAGCCCGCCGAGCACCACCGTCTGATGGTTCTTCACGATAAGCGTGGTCTCGGCGCGACGGGTGTCTACTCTCGGCACTCCAGTGATTGTGGTACCGGCGATCGAGTTCTGCTCGGGCGCGACCTTAAGGATCACGTGTTCGTCATGCGTGATCTGCGGGGTCACATCCAGCTTGGTGCCGATCTCCTTGAAGGTGATGTTGGAGAGCTGACCTCCGGAGCTTGTTTGCGTCACGTCACTGTATGGGAACTCCTCAACGATCTCGATGCTGGCCGACTCGTTGTTGAGC
Organism: uncultured bacterium; assembly: GCA_964510165.1. Classification (GTDB taxonomy): domain Bacteria; phylum Abyssobacteria; class SURF-5; order SURF-5; family SURF-5; genus CAZEBC01. The sequence continues at coordinate 7,841 of CAZEBC010000128.1, read as the reverse complement.
GTGAGAATCTTCGGGTTCGCCAGAACGCGGGAATCGCTGTTCTCCACGATGGCCGATATGAACGACTCGAGTTTGAAGTCTCCCAGCAGAGTGCCGAAGCTGAGCTGGAGCGCCTGGCCGGTTACTGGGAGATTCACGCTGACGGCGTCCTGATCGGTCGTCGTGAGACTGTCTTCTTGCTCAACAAGGCTGTTATCGTCGGCGTTGAACAGGGTCCACTGGATGCCCAGGTCGGTCGCGTCCGAAAGGACGGAGTCGAGGATGAGCACCTCAATGAGCACCTGCTGGACGCGCCGGTCAATCGCGGGAACCAGCCCGCGGATGCGGTCCATGTTGCTGGGGACATCGGTCACGATGAGCATGTTCGTCCGCTTGTCGGTCTGAATGCCGCCGTTGGGAGTGAGGAAGGGCTGAAGCGTCTTCTTGGCATCCTCGGCCGTGGCGTAACTTAGCAGATACGTCTCGGTCGTGGTCTCGACAACCTTGCCAAGCTGCGACAGCGGCAGAATGCGCACGATGTTGTCGGTCCTCACGTATCCATATCCGTTCACGTTGAGGATGGCGTTCAACGCCACGTCGAACGGCACATCCACAAGCCTGACCGTCACGGTACCCTTCACGTCCTTGCCGGCCAGGATGTTGATGTTTCCCTTGCGGGCGAGTATGTCGAGCACCGCGTTGAGGTCGGCGTCACGGAACATCAGCGTCACGTGATTGTTGAACTCCAATTCCTCCTTCGTTTCCTCAACCGGAGGCGCCGCGGGGACGGGTTCTTCCATGCCCGGCTCGGCCACAGGCTCCGCGGCTTGCGGCTCGTCGTATTGCTGGGCAACCTGAACCTCAGGCTCCGCCTGCGAAGTCTCGGGAACCTCAACGGCTACGGGCGTCGGGTTCTCCTGAGACGGCTCCGTCGCCTCTTGCGGTTCGACGGCGGGCTGCTCCGCAACCGGCTCTACAGCCTCCGCAACGACTTGAGCCTCGCCCTCGGCTGCTTCAGGCTCGGCCTGCACCGGCTCGGCCTCGACAACCGTCTCGGGCTCTTCGACCGGCTCGGTTTCTGCGGCAGGCTGCTCCACGTCGGCTTTCGCTATCTGTTCGACCTGAGCGTTCGCTTCGGTGACGGCGACTTCCTGCTCAGGGGTCTCGTCTGCGACTGGTTCCGGCTCGGCGGTTTCCTGCGCCTCCGCTTCAACGCTTATCATTTCTTCCGTCAGCATGAAGCCCAGACCGGCGCTCGTCGGCATTGAATGCGCCGCCATCACGAAGCCACCCTCAACGTCAACCGGAATGGCGGGCACGGGCACAACCTCGCTCGTCGCGCCTGGGGCCGGCTGGTTCGCGGCAGCCTCTTTACGGATAATGGGGGCCGATATGACGAGGTTGGTTCCCTCAGTCCGAATCTCGGGGTCCGCGTATTCGTCGAGTTCGAGGACAACCCGCGAGATGAACGTCGGGGTTACCCGGAACTGGCTGTTTCGCACTTCGGCGATCGGGCTTTCCTCGCCCAGGGACAGCTTGGAGGCGGGACTGATGTTGATGGTGTTTCGCAGATCGAGCACCAATCTCCTTTCCTCTTTATAAAGATAGGAATCGAAGTCGGGGGCCTCGCTGAGCCTGAGCGTGACGGAGATGCGGCCATCATCGGGCAGGGCTTCAACGCCGTACAAGGCATGCGCCCGTTGGGCGGACTGGGCCACGGTCGGATCGCTCACATCGAGGCCGAGCAGTTCCAGCACCTGAGCCTTTCGCCGCTCGGCGTTTGTGTCGGCCAATGCGGAAGACGCCAGCGGGCCAACCAGGAGCACTGCGATAATCACTGTGAGAAAGACGCTGCATGTGTTGTGTCGCTTGAGGCTGCCCATTGTTCACCTACTCTCCTCTCTCTGGATAGCCAAGTAGTAAGTTCTTCCACTCTTCTTGAAACTGACGAGGTTAGGCTTAATATCGGTGACGAGCGCTCCGTCATCGAGAGTCTCTCCCACTGCAACGACTTTGTTGTTCACGATGGCCAGCGGCTGAACATCGTTCCACACGATCCCCTCGATGGTGTATCCCATCGCGATGGCATCGAGCGGACCGTTGGGATCCGCATGCGCGGCGGCGATCTCCTTCGGCTTCGCCTCATGGATCAGCGGCGCCATCGGGTTTCTGAAAGCGTTGTCCCGATAGGGCATGTCGTCCTCTTCCAGCCTCGCAATCAGGTCCTCGTAGGGGCGAACCTGCGGCTTGGGTTGGGCCGCCTTCACCACTTCCACCGACTTGGACGCCGACACAACCGGGGAAGGCGTGGGCGCTGCGACCGCATTTCTGGCCGACGACGTGTTGCTCGGCAACACCCCGAGCAGTTGGTAGCCCACCACTCCCACGGCCACCAGGCCGAGCACCACGGCAAGTATCGTCTTCTTGTCCGCCTTCATGACTGTGTCACCTCGCTTTGCGTGCCGGATTCCCTGTTTACGAACATAAAGGTGCTGATAATGAAGTCGGCCTCACTGTTGCCTTTTTCCTGCGGGCCGATATCCATGCCCTCGACCTTGATGAAACGGTTGCCGAACTCCAGGCTTCGGAGAAATTCCCCGATCTGAGGATAGGCGCCCTTGACCTTGACCTTGAAAGGCACCCGCACGTACATCTCCTGTTCCTCGATCGGCTCGGCGGTGATGAGCTGGTACTTGACGCCGCTGAGTTCCGCAATCTGCTGGAACTGTCTCAGCAGCCTCGGTATTTCCTTTTCCGTAGGAAGCTTCTCCTCGAAGGACGATATCTTGTGTCTGACAAACTCCAGTTCCTTCAGAAGGCCGTCCTTCTTGGCGGCGATGGCGCGCGCCTCGTCCACCTTGGTCTGAGTCTTGTTGACCTGCGCCTGCACGGCGTCAATCTGGTCATTGATCAGGCTGGATACGACGACGTACCCCGCGGTCATGAGAACCAGCAGGAACAGCGACACGCCGATGATGATCCAGTCTGCCTTTGTGATTACCCTGTCCTTGAACAATTCCATAGGTCCCCCGCCTTTCATTGTGCGATTTCGCAATCCATGACGAACTTCATCACGGTGTGGTCCTTATACTGCTGTCTCTCTATTGAAAGCATCTCCGGGTACACGAACCGTTTGGAGAATATGTCGTCTTCCTTCATGTTCCGGATGAACTGGCCGACCAGCTCGACGCCCTTCTCCCGATGCGGCGACAATGCGTACCCGGTCAATCGCAGAGCGGGGAACGATTGGATGACGGTCTTCTTCACCGTGGGCGGCTGTCCGGGGTTGCGGTTCGGATTGGGGACATCCACCGTAACCGGCCGCCGCCGCGAACTCAGACCCACGTTGTGAAGCCATATCTCATTGGGAACGAGACCCGCAAGCACGAAGAGTTCGTGCGACCACAAGGTCCGGCCCGCCATGATCTGGGTGACGGCCTTCTCCTTGCGCGAGAGCAGGTCTTTTTCCATCTCAAGCTGCTTGACCTGGGTGACCGCTTCATCAAGCCTCGCCAACTCCTTATGCAGTTGCTGGAGATGAGCCTCCCGCTCATGCAATCTTGAATAGGTGGTGGCCAGGCTGGAGACGAACCACACAAACAACACGATCCCCAACGCCCCGATGACCACGTGCGGGAGGAAATTCCTCTTCTTCGGAACGAATTCTTTGGGCAGCAGATTGATCTTGATCATGACTGTTCCATCCCCCTGGCCGCCAGGCCGACGGCTACGTTGAACTGAGCTCGGTTGCTGATCAGGTCCTTCACCTCGCGCGAGTCCTCCTCAACGATGAGCGCCTGCACCGGATTCACGATCTCGACCGGCACCCCCGTCGCATCGGCGAGCGCCTGGTCCAGACCCGGATACATTGCGGTTCCCCCGCTGAGCACGAGCCGGTTCACGTTCTTTTCGTAAAGTTGTTTCTCGTAGTAATCTATAGACCGCCGAATCTCCCCGATAAGCCGGTTGAGCGCGGGCCGCGTCGCGTTCACGATGCGGCTGGCCTCGTCGCTCTTGGCCGGCGCCATCGGCTCGGTCGAATCCGCCGTATCGAAATCGTCGGGCGGCGTCTCGAGGGCCGCCTCGCCGAGCTCCGGCGGGCCTTCTTCTCCTGTTTCCTGAAGGGCGAGAGCGGTCTCTTTGCCCGAATTCGCGCGGCTGTATTCGATCTTCATCCGTTCGGCCTCCTCGAAGCCCACTTTCAGGAGCTTCTGGATGGCGGCCGTCAGGTCTCTCCCGCCGCGGAGGATGTCGCGCGTGAAATTCGATACGCCGTCGCGGCAGAAGTGAATATTGGTTGAAGACGCGCCGATGTTGATGAGCGCTACCGTTTCCTCGGGCCTGAATCCGCGGTTCATCTCGAAGGCGTCGGAAATGGCCAGAGTGGTCACTCCGAGGACGTTGGCGAACAGCCCCACACCTTGCAGCAAGTGGAGCGTATTGTTGATCATTTCGTTCTTGGCCGCCACCAGCAGTATCTTCATGATGGTTTCGGCGCGCTCAGTGATCTCCTCCAGAACGACCGAGTCCATCGAGACTTCAACGAGGTCATATGGCAGGTTCTGGTCAGCCTCGAGCTGGATGGAACTCTTGAGTTCCTCGGGCGGCATCTTCGGGAAACGAAGATACCTGATGAAGGTGTCTTGGCCGGGCAACGCAGTGACGATGGTGGATTTCTTGGTGTCGAAGGTGGAGGCGATACTTCTCAAAGCCCGCGTCGCGCTTTCCATGCGCCTCGCTTCGTCGCCGCTGGAATCCAGGTTCACCAGGAGCGCCTTATCCACTTTGATACCCGTGCCAAAGTTGGATAATTGGATGGCCTTGACTGAATGCGTACCCAGATCGATGCCGATTGTCTTTTTTTGTTTGGCAAGCATTGTCTGTCTCCCTTGACATGCCGACGCATTTTGCGGCAAATTCTGATTCGCCGACGACGGCTTTTGTCGAGCAAGAACGGTGCCAAATTCCGACGACATACCCAAAGCCTTATCATTGATACGGTTATATGCATTGCTTGCTCGTTTGTGGCTCCCGGAGAATTACAAACTTGTACAAAGCCACGGAGTTCGTCTAGGAAAATACGTTCGGGTTCTAAAGGTGGGAGAAGAGGGTGCCGGGGTTAGGTCCGTCCGCTTCGCTGACGCGCATCCCACCTGCGGAATCGGGGGCAAAGCATGCTGCTTCAGCGCTCGCGTAAGTTATGGGGAGACAATGTCTTATGTGGGAGATGAGTGGGCGGCGACGCCTTGTCGGGTGCTCCTGCCGGAGACGCCCGCGTTCAAACGGCGAGGTTCATTCCGTGTCGCTATTACGAAAACCGTCACACCCAGTGTACAATTTTCTGCCACGACAGGCCAAGAAAAGAGGGACGCGAGGTATCGCGCCCCTCCATTCAATATCAGCGGAACCAGGCTTTCAATAATTAGTCCGGCTCATTTGAAGAACGAGAACGTCTCGTCGCTCCTTATTATGGTGACCGTAGGCGCATCCAGGTCTGCCCCGCGCACGCGCCAGAAGACCCGGCTGCCCGCCGGGATTCTGTTCCACACATCTTGAGACATGGTCCACGATGTTCCGCTTATGGTCAATCCCAGGTTCTCGCGGGTGGACCAAGTTTTTGCGAAATTGGGCGTCAGACTCGCATCAACCGCAAAGCTGTTGCGCGTTCCGCCGTCCGCGACCCATGTGAAGGTGGGAGGAGCAGACAGAACGGCCTGCCGCATCGGCGATATCAGGTTGATGCGGGTGAGCGCGCTTGTAGGAGGAGTGAAGACCTGGAACTGGTTGGTCTGCACGCGCTCTTCCACGTGGGGATACACATTCGGATTACTTATATCAAACGGCGAGCCGAACCATGCGGCTGTCCACCTATAGAATCCGGGGGTTGTCGGCGCGGCCGCCGAAAGCAACACCGGGAACCGCTGGGCGGGCGAGCCGCTGCCGTCATCGCCCATGCCCGTCGGACCGGTCACCCTGTCAATCTCCGCTCCATTGTGATCGTACAGTATCGCGCGAATCCAGCCAGTGCGGTATCCGCCGCTGAAGGTTACGGTCACGGTCTGGCCCGGCTGATAAAGGTCCAGGTCAGTCGTCGCGGTCAGGTTCTTTACGGTTCTTGACGAATCCTGCCACACGCCGTGGGCGTGACAGCCGTTGCAGGTGGCTGTGTCATTATTGTGGCATGAGGCGCAGAAGGATTGAAAATAATTCGATTGTGCATCAGCCTTCGCCGTTGTCAGGAGGATCAGACTGGCGACAACGAGACAGGCTGTAACGATAAACGAGTAGGTCGATTTCATACGGTTCCCCCCATAAGTTAACGGTTACCAGGAGCGCGGCGGTTGAGCCGCAGTCTTAAGACATAATCTGCCTGTTCTCATGGTTTCTTGCTGTAAGGAATCCTACATTTCGGAAAGGATGAAAACAGAGAGCGTTCAGCGTGCAGACGCGCCGGCACGCCATTCTTGATACTCGACCACCTTTTGATAAGAGGCGAGGGCGCGCTCGGGGCCGGTGTAAAGGGGGTAGCCCGCGGATTGGAGCTTGCGGGCGGACTCGAGGTCGCCCGTGAAGCCTGCGAGGCTGATGAGGATGCAGGGCTTCTTGAGGCTGGGTTTCAAACCGACCATGTAATCGAGATATTCCTGTTGGGCCGAAGGAGTCAGTCCCCCGCCGATGAGCAAGACGGCGTCCACATTGGGGTCGGCGTCAACGACGCGAAGCGTGTCGGAATAGAGCGAGATGATGCCCCACGGGGCGACGCCGAGGTCGACCGGATTGCGCAGGCTCGCCCCGGACGGAGGCACGAATTCGCTGAGGCGCTTGATCGTTTCGGGCTGGAGCCGGGCGAGCCGAAGCCCCGCGCGCTCGAGCGCATCGGACGCCGCCACCGCCGGGCCGCCGGGTCCGGAGATGATGGCGAGGCGTCTGCCTGTGGCGCCGGGGAAGTAGTGGAACGCCGTCGCGATATCAATCATGTCCTCCAAGCTCTGCGCGCGGACGGCGCCCGCCTGCTTGAACATCGAGTCCCACACGGCGTCAGAGCCGGCGAGTGAGCCGGTGTGCGACGCGACCGCGCGAGCGCCCGCCTGCGTGCCGCCCGTCTTCCACACGATGACGGGCTTGCGCGCGCACGCGTTCTTGAGCGAGCGGAGTAGCGCGCGGCCGTTGCGCGTGCCCTCAAGATAAGCGGTGATGACGCCCGTCTGTTCATCCTGAGCCAGGTAATCGAAGAAGTCGGCGCTCGACAGGTCGCATTCGTTGCCGATGCTGACGACCTTGCTCAGATTCATGCCGCGCAGCGTGCTCATGAGCGTGACGAACGCGCCGAGCGAGCCGCTCTGCGAGACGAACGCAAGGTCGCCGACCGTGGTCGGCATGCCAGGGAAAAAGCCCAGCCCAGCCGCGGGGCTGTACACGCCCATGCAGTTGGGGCCAACCAGGCGCATGCCGCCCGCGCGGGCCGTCTGGAGCATCTTGCGCTCGCGCTTGATTCCCGCGGGATCGCCCGTTTCGCCGAAGCCGGAGGTGAAGACGACCGCCGTCTTGACGCCGCTGTGCGCGCAATCCTCGATGACCTCCTGCACCTGCTCGATGCCAACGAGCACGATCGCGAGGTCAACCTTCTTCGGGACTGCGCTCAGCGAGGGATACGCCTTCAGGCCGAGTATCTGGTCGGCGTTCGGGTTGATCGGGAACACCTCGCCCTTGAAGCCGGGGTCGAGCAGCGCCTGCAGGAAGACAAGACCAGGCTTGAAAGTGCGGGGCGCGCCAATGACCGCAACGGTCCGTGGCGAAAAAACGGCTTCCATCTGTTCGAGCGTATAGGCCATTGTGAGGTCCTTGCGTTGCCGGGATCGCGA
>CAZEBC010000127.1:2861-11966 GCA_964510165.1 uncultured bacterium | reverse complement strand
CGGCTAAACCATATCACATTTCGGGCCGATTTCTCAACATCGGTTAGGGGGTGGCAGGGCCTATCCGGTTCCATTGAGATTTTTCTTGACAGACCGGCCAATTTTTGATAGTATGCTTTCGCATCAGCAATTCACCCCGAAACAAACACATTGCTCATAATCCGGGCATTTGGAAAGACAGGGTTCTATGAGTGTGCATGTTCCCGTTTTTGCGATGTTCGCAGTGGCGTTCCTGATCGGGCTGATGTTTTTGGCGCTCTCGATGCTGCTCGGCCCGAAGCGCCTCTCGAAAGAGAAGCTGGATCCGTTCGATTGCGGCAACCCGCCTCTTGGCAGCCCGCGTGTTCCCGTCTCCATCAAATATTATGTGGTTGCGATACTCTTCATACTGTTCGACGTTGAGGCGATATTTCTGTACGCCTGGGCGATAATATTCAGAGACCTCGGCCTGTTCGGCTTTGTCGAGATGATGGTGTTCATCCTGATCCTGGTCGCCGGGCTTGCGTATGTGTGGAAAAAAGGAGCGCTTGAATGGGAATAGAAACCGTGTTTGGTGAGGGCATCATCACCACGAGGCTTGACAAGATAGTGAACTGGGGCCGCAAGTGGTCCTTTTTCTGTTATCCGTTCATCACGGCTTGCTGTGGAATGGAATACATGTCGGTGGCCGCGTCGCATTATGACATCGCGCGGTTCGGGGCCGAGTTTCCTCGGTTCTCGCCGCGCCAAGCCGACCTGATGCTGGTGGTCGGCACGATCTGTCATAAGGTCGCACCAGTCTTGAAGCTGGTGCACGAGCAGATGTGCGAGCCGAAATGGGTGATCGCGGTGGGCGCGTGTGCGTGCTCCGGCGGCTTCTACCGCAATTATTCGGTGGTGCAGGGAGCCGATCGGGTGGTCCCCGTTGATGTGTACGTCCCGGGCTGTCCGCCGCGCCCTGAAGCGTTTCTGGACGCCATCATGAAATTGCAGGCGAAGGTGGACACCGAGTCGGTGCTCATGCGCAGAAATTAGTCTGCGAGGTATCTATGGCTGAAGAAAGCATCACTATCAAGAAGCTGCGCGAAAAGTTCGGCGACCGCATTGAGGTTGTGCCGTCGCCGTTTGACGGAATGGACAGTGTGAAGGTGAAGCGCGACGACATCCTGAGCGTGTGCATGTTCCTCAGGACGGAGGAGGGCTTGGACTACGACCTTATGCGCGACCTGACGTGTGTGGACTATATCCATGAGAAGCCCAGGTTTGAGGTGGTGTACCACCTTTATTCAATATATTACGGCCACGCCGTGAGACTGAAGGTTCGATTGGACGAAAAGGACCCCACAATTGACACCGTGACTGCCGTGTGGAAGGGCGCGGACTGGTACGAGCGCGAGGCTTACGACCTTTACGGCGTGAAGTTCAAGGGACATCCCGACCTGCGCCGTATCCTGCTGTATCCGGAGTTTGTGGGGCATCCTCTGAGGAAGGATTATCCAATAGACGGGGAGCAGCCCCTGTTTGAAGAGCGGAAGGAGACCAGAGGGGTGCGCTGAGCATCAGCGCGCCGTGAGTGAGCACCATGGCAGACCTGACCAAAGAACTTCACACGCAATGCATGACGCTCCAGATGGGGCCGTCACATCCCGCCATGCACGGGACCGTCAAGCTGCTGATCGACGTTGACGGCGAGGAAATCCACACCGTCAAGCCGGAGGTGGGATACCTTCACCGCGGCTTCGAGAAGATGTGCGAGAACAGCACATATCATCAGGTGATCCCGTTTACCGACCGGCTCAACTACGTCTCGCCGTTCATCAACAACGTCGGCTATGCGATGGCGGTTGAAAAACTGTTGGGGATTGAGGTTCCCGAGCGAGGCAAATACCTGCGAGTGCTCGCGTGCGAGATATCGCGTCTGACCGATCACCTCACTTGCCTTTCTGCGAGCGGGATGGAACTTGCCGCTTTCACGGTGATGCTGTACGGCATCGAGGCTCGTGAATGGCTTTGGGAACTGGTGGAAGCACTGTCGGGTGCGCGACTGACCACGACATGGACCCGTATCGGCGGCGTGGCGTATGACATGCCCGACGGCTTCGAACAGAAGGCGCGCCAGGAACTCGAGAAGGTGAAACGCCTGACGGACGACATTCGCGGCCTGCTTGAGAAGAATCGGATTTTCTATGACCGCATGAGGGGAACGGGCGTGCTCAACGCCGACGATTGCCTTGCGTACGGTGTTACGGGGCCGTGTCTGCGGGCGGCGGGCGTGTACTACGATGTTCGCAAGGCGAAGCCTTATCTTGTGTATGATCGGCTTGATTTCGAGGTTCCGCTGGGCAAGTTCGGTGACAATTACGACAAGTTCATGGTCCGCGTGCTCGAGATGTATCAGAGCATTCGCATCATTGAACAGGTATTTGAGCAGATGCCGGGCGGTCCGGTGTCAGTCGATGACCCGAAAATAACCCTGCCGCCGAAGGAGAAGGTCTATACTTCCATCGAGGCACTGGTGCATCATTTCAATATAGTCATCAAGGGAATAAGGCCGCCGAAAGGCGAAGTGTATTGTGCGGTCGAGGGTGGTAACGGCGAACTGGGATTCTACATCGTCTCTGACGGGTCGGACAAGCCTTGGAAATGCCGCTGCCGCGGGCCATGCTTTCCGATCGTGCAGGCGATTCCACAGATGCTCGTGGGCGCGATGATAGCCGACGTGATCCCCACCTTCGGCATGGTCAACATGATTGGCGGAGAAATGGATAGATAACATGTCGGAAGTCGTGATACTGACAATCAAGATTGCAGTGGCCACGTTGTTTGTGCTTAATCTGGCTGGCCTTTTGACGTGGGCCGAGAGGAGGCAGAGCGCCTTCATACAGGACCGGCTCGGCCCGAACAGGGCGAGCGTGTTCGGGTTCCGTCTCGCGGGGCTGCTGCATCCCGTGGCCGACGGAATCAAGATGATCATGAAAGAGGATTTCGTTCCTGCGGGCGCCGACCGCGTGGTGCACACCATAGCTCCTTTTATTGCGTTGTTTCCGGCGTTCGTGGCATATGCGGTTATCCCGTTTGGCGACCGGCTCAATATTTTCGGGCATGAGGTAAATCTTGTCGTATCGGAAGTGAACGTCGGCATTTTGCTCGTGGTGGCCGTCATGGGGCTTGCGATATACGGCGTGTTCTTGGGGGGCTGGGCCTCCAACAACAAGTGGTCGCTGCTTGGGGCGCTTCGCTCGGCGGCCCAGATGATCTCGTATGAGGTGACGCTTGGGCTGACCATCATCGGCGTCCTTATGGTGTACCAGTCCATTCGTCTTGATGAGATAGTCCGGGCGCAGGGCGGCCTTCTGTTTGGGTTCATCCCGAAATGGGGGATAATCACCCAACCCGTGGGTTTTCTGCTTTTCTTCACGGCGGCCATGGCCGAGAGCAAGCGCACTCCGTTTGACTTGCCGGAGGGCGAGTCGGAACTGGTGGCGGGCTACTTCCTGGAGTACAGCGGGATGAAGTTTGGCATGTTCTTCATGGGTGAATTCGCCGAGATAGTCGTCATCGCGGGCGTCATCGCTTCATTGTTCCTCGGAGGCTGGCAGATACCGTGGGTATCGACGGCGATGCTGACAAGTGTGTTCCCAGGCTGGCTTGTGGCTCTCATTCAGATCGGAGTGTTCACGGCCAAGGTGGTTGCGCTTTGCTGGCTCCAATTGACGGTCCGCTGGACTTTGCCGCGTTTCAGGTACGACCAACTGATGCGGCTCGGATGGAAAATGCTGTTGCCGCTGTCGCTGGCGAATATCTTCGTAACCGGACTTGTTATCCTGTTGTTGCAGTAATACGAGGGATTGAGATGTCGATCAAGACCAAACTGAACTTTTGGGAACGCCTCTACTTCCCTGAGATATTCAGGGGTATCGCGATCACTTCGCGGCATTTCTTCAAGAATATTTCCAATCCGTTCAAGAACCCCGTCACCATACGCTATCCCGACCAGAAGCGATCCGTGCACCAGCGCTGGCGCGGGCGTCACAGGCTCATGCAGCGGCAGGACGGCTCGCCTCGCTGTGTCGCGTGTATGTGTTGCGCGACTGTCTGCCCGGCCCGGTGCATCTCGATCATGCCGGGCGAGCATTCCGACCCCGCAATCATGAAGTATCCGGTCTCTTTCGACATAGACCTGACCCGCTGCATCTTTTGCGGGTACTGCGTTGAGGCCTGTCCGGTAGATGCGATCCGCATGGACACCGGCATCATCTCAGTCGTGGGATACTCGAGGGATTCGCTCCAGTTCAATAAAGACCGTCTTCTGGAAACTCGCTAGGTCTTTGCAGGAGACCGGCGGCGATTTTGCGCACCATGGCCGATTTCAAGCAGCCCCGCGTTGCCTTGGCTGCGCTCATTACGGGGCTGCCGAGTGCAGTCCTTTGTGTTTCCTTCCTTTCGGTCGCAGATTCAACTCGTCTTATAAGTTTGGCCAATAGCCTCGCGATTTCCGGCCAGGCCAGTCAGTTCTTGGTGAAAGATGCGGTCAATCTTTGGCAGACTCTGTTGTTCGCCTCGGTCCTGGGCTGCGCATTGTCGCTGGCGATGTTTGCCTGCGGGACGATTTCCGGGACAGGCCCGGCCGGGACTGCGGCGCCGCATAAAGCGCAGTTGCCCGACGCCCGTCCAGGGTATTGGGTTGCCCTTGCGAGCATCACGGCATTGGCATTAGTCACGTACCTGCCGTGCCTGAATCTTGCGTTCCTGGGCGAGGATTTCCAATTCATCATGTGGGGCTCGCGAGGGATAGGCGAAATCCTGAAGCCGGTGGCGCAATGGCATCATTACAAGCCGGTGGGTTTGTTCCTTGTTGGCCTTCCCGCGCGGTTCGTCGGTCTTAATGAGCCGTTCTATCATGGATTTATCCTCGCGCTTCATATTGCGAACTGTTTTCTTATTTACTTTTTCATCGAGCGTATCACCCGAAAGCGTGGACTGGCGTTCATGGGCGCGCTGCTTTATTCGGTTTACTCGATGCACTACGAGGCGGTCTTGTGGGGTGAGGCCGGGTATTACCAGTTCTCGGTTTTCTTCAGTCTGGCGACTCTCTGGCTGTTCATATCCTACTTACAGAGAACGACCTGGCGCGCGTACGCCGCCTTTGTTATGGCGTTTGCGGTGAATATCCTTGTGTACGAACAGGGTGTTGCCGCTCTCGGAGTCTGCCTGTTTTACGAGATACTGATTGGCCCCCGCGTACCGAGGGGCGCCAGCGAAGAGAGCAACTTCGTTCATCTGTCTCTTGGGGGAAAATACGTTCTGCCGCTTGCATTTGTTGCGGCGCTGTGGCTGATTAAGGCAAGGGCAACCAGTCATACGGGAATCTTTGTGACCTCCCCGCTGGAGATTGTCAGGTTCTATGTGGCCAACCTCATGGGCTTTCTGACTCCGGGTTTTTATTTTGGCCTTGTGGCCGGGCTGAGGACAGCCCGGTCGTCGCTGGGTTTGCTGATAGCTTTGATTCCACTTGCCCTTTTCATTTGGCGCGGTTTTAGGCGGAATCGGTTTCAGTTGTTCTTGTTTGCCTGGATGGTTGTTGCGCTGTTTCCGAATGCGCTTTTCGGAACGCTTTCCAGTCGGAACTTTCCGCTTCCGGCGGTTGCGTACGCGGTTCTCCTGGCGTCCTTTGTCACATGGATTAGCTCTCATTTGGTCTTACTCTGCGTGGGGCGGAACTCGAAAGAGGACGGAATGAAACGTCGTCTGGCTGACTGGGTAACGGCAGCGCTTGTTGCCACTATTCTCTTCGCGAACGTCCTCTCTGTGCGTGACCGTCTGGATGCGTGGGCGCGCGTGACGGACGTCGCGAACAAGCTTACCCGACAATCAACCGAAATAGCCCGTCAGTACGGTACAGAGAACGAGATCCACTTCCTGGACCGGCCTTATCGGTTGGATGTTGGCGAATTCTGGCCTCCGCCTCCGCCGTTCGGGCCTACATTTCGCGACGAGATTGCATTTCGCAGCGGAATTCCCCGAACCCGCATATCTGACCATTGGCGAGATACGTCTGTGCCATTGGAAGAGTTGTTGGACAGTCTGGCCGGCAACCCCCACGCCGTGGTTTTTGTGTACGATGAAGCCCGAGAGCAATTCATGCGGGTTGAATCGCCGGACGGCCCGTAGGCGCGACGCAGCCCGTTCCAATCCCGCGAGCCTCAATCATGCCGGCTTTGTTGGTGACGCTTGCGGTTTGAAATGTTTCCGGGCATTTGTTAACATAATGGGCAGCAAGGAGTGGCGTACTTGAAGCAAGGACGTGCAAGTATCATCAATGTTTTCCTGGCAAGCCTATTAGTCGTTGGCTACGCTTTCATATTTCTCTACGCGACCGAACTCACCGCTACATACTGGCTTTCAAAGAAACTTCACATTACCAGGCTCGCTTATTATCTTGCAGCCTATGTGGTCGCGGGGGTCGGTTTCGGTTTAGGGGCTGCATTAATTCAGGTTCTTGTCGGCCATCTTGTGCGAAGGCGGCGCGACCCGGAACCAGGCCCTCTCTTGTTGGCGGTAACCGTATCGGCGCTCGCTTTCGTTCTCGCCTTTGTCGTCATCAATGCGCGCTTGCTTCCGCACTCGTCAATGCTTTCGGGGGCAGCCCTTTGCTTAAATCTTGGTCTCTTGTGCATCTGTGTCGCTCTATTCTCCGCCCTCTACCTTATCTCGGGTGACATGAAACTCTCAACGGCGGCATTTGGCGCCGCGGGCATTTCCGGTTCGGTGGTTGTTGTCGCCGCTGTTCTTCATGCTCTCATGTACAAGAGATTCGAGTGGGTCGAGGTGACCGTTCCCTCTGCGGCGGGGCTTGCACTCCTTTTCGTATTCAGCCTGTGCCTCATCTCTGCTGTCGAGTTGAAGGTCGTTAATCTCATGTCTCGACGAGAGGGTGCCGTTTATCGTCAGAGAGCTTTCAAACGATTGGCGTTTGGAAAAGCCGCCGGTATCGCTATTGTGCTCGTCTGCATCCTCTTTGTGAGGAGATACAGGCCGTTGGAAGCTGGACCAGCCGGTGTCGCCGGGGCGCCCCCCGCCGACAAGCCCAACGTGATAATCATCGTCCTCGATACGGTTCGGCAGGACCGGCTGTCGGTGTACGGCTGCGAGAGGGTGACATCGCCGAACATTGAAAAGCTTGCCGACGATTCGCGGGTTTTCGATGCCTACTCCACTTCTCCCTGGACCCTGCCCTCGCATGCCACGATCATGACCGGATTGTATCCCACGGAAAGCGGGACCGGCCCTGAGATCGAGTATCATATTGATTCGCGGAACGAGACGCTGGCTGAGATATTGAAGGCAAACGGATATTACACCGCGGCCGTTATTTCCAATCATGGAATGCTCGGTCATTCCTCGGGTCTTCCTCAAGGATTCGACTATTATTACGCGAAGCCTCGTGAGACCGAACTGCCGTTCCCGTTCTTCGCTTCATACTTCTTCAAGAAATTCTGGCCGCATCCGCGTGTTTTGGTCATTGTGTCCTGCCAGCGAGCGGACAGCATAACGAGCGAAGCCATTCGCTGTATCAGACAACATGGCAACGGCCCGTTTTTTCTCCTGCTGAACTACATGGACGGTCATTTCCCTTATGTGCCTCCGTCTCCATACGGCGAGCGTTGGTACCGCGAGCCGCCCCGAGGCGGCTTTCCCACTATTTCCGGCTGGGTGAAACAGAGAAAGGCAACAACTGAGGCTGACCGGAGAATGCTCGAAACGGAATACGAACATCGCCTGGGGCAGTATGACGGCGCAATCGCGTACCTGGACGCTCAGCTTGGAGTCCTCTTCGAAGCTCTCAAGGAGATGGGGCTGTACGATAACAGCCTCATCGTGCTCACGTCAGACCACGGCGAATTCTTCTTCGAGCATGATTTCCTCGAGCATCCCGGTCCTCCGTATCAAGAGGTCATCCGCGTGCCCCTCATAGTCAAACCGCCGGCCAAGCGCGGCGAGAAACCGGAAAGAGTCTCCGGCAGCGTTTCGCTCACGGAGCTGTTCCACATGGTTCTTGACTACCTAGCCATTGGCGACAATTCGGGTGAGCGAAGGGGGAGTCTGCTTGCGGGAACCTCTCCCGTGTTTAGTGAATTTCACCTGACACGGGAAGAGGATACGAGCATTGCGGAGAAATACGGGGCGCACTTGTACTCTCTAATGGATAACAATTATAAGCTCATATACTCCTCGAAAGGCCTCTACGAGATGTACGACCTGTCCACCGACCCTCGCGAAGTCAACAATTTGATTGCAGACGGCCTCACGGGCGCGCCTCAGCCGGTTCTGGACAGGATGAAGAGCGGCCTCGCCTCGCATATCGAGCGGCTTGCCGAGCGCAGGCTCTCGCCGACGGAACTCACCGAGGAGGAACGCGAGGAAATTCGGAGGGGATTGAAGACACTCGGCTACATCCAATGAACTGAGGCGTGTCTCCCGCCTCCTCACGCCTCAAGCCCCTGCTCACTTTCCCTTGAAATCGGGTGGACGTTTTTGCATGAACGCCATAACGCCTTCCATTGCGTCCTCGGTCGCCGACACTGCGGCCATGTTCTCGGCCTCGATCTCCAATGCTTTTTCGATGGTCTCCTCGAGGCCGCGATTGACGGCGTCTATAATGAGGCGGACCGCAACGGGCGCTTGCTGCGCCAGGCGAGTGGCAAGGTCTTTGGCGTCTTTCATCAGGCTGGCCGATTCGGATATCCTGTTTATGAGGCCTATCCTGAGCGCATGCTGAGGGGAAACCCGCTCTCCGAGGAGGAGCATCTCGTAGGCGTTCGTTCTCCCGACGAGTCGGGGCAGCCGCTGTGTGCCTCCATAGCCGGGAATTATGCCGAGATTGATCTCCGGCTGGCCGATGGCAGCCGTGTCGGCCATCATGCGCAAGTGACACGACATCGCCAACTCGCACCCGCCGCCGAGCGCGTAGCCGTTTATGGCGGCAATCACTGGTTTGGGGAACCGTTCTATTCGGGTGAAGAGCCTGTGGCGCGTCATCACCAGGTCCTTGACGTTGCCTTCGCCGAACGCCTGCCCGAACTCGGTCACGTCGGCGCCCGCGCAGAACGCCTTTTCGCCCGCGCC
>CAZEBC010000127.1:0-2761 GCA_964510165.1 uncultured bacterium | reverse complement strand
GTACGCCTTCGCGCTGGCCTCGATGATGTCGGTGCTGAGTCCCTGGCCGACTACCGCTTCCTCCTGCTCCTCGAATCTCACCTTGACGAACGCCTGGCCCATGGCGTCCTTGCCGATCGTTACCGCGTTGATCGAGTACTCAAGAAGCCGGCCGCTGATGCCGGTGATGCGCTCGATGGTCTTGTACGTGGCGTCAACAGGCCCGTCGCCGACGTTTGAGTCGAGAATCGGCTCGCCGTTCTTGCGCAGTTGCACGGTGGCCGTCGCCTTCGTCTGATTGCCGCTCGTGGTTTGCAGATATTCGAGCTTGTAGACTTCCTCGATCAGATCGAGCGCGTCCTCGATGATGGCCGACAGGTCCTCGTCGGTGACCTCTTTCTTCTTGTCGGCGAGGTCTATGAAACGTTCGTAAACTTTCTTCAACTCTTCTTCGTTCAGCCTGAAGCCGATCGCCTCGCACCGGGCCAGCAGGCCGTGCTTGCCCGAATGTTTGCCGAGCACGATCGAACTCTTGGGAACGCCGATCGACTCGGGCGTCATGATCTCGTACGTGAGCGTCTGCTTGATCACGCCATCCTGGTGCACGCCCGATTCGTGCGCGAACGCATTCTTTCCGACGACAGGCTTGTTGCGGGGTATCACGAGGCCGGTCATCGTGCTCAGCAGTTTCGATGTCTTATAGATTTCCTGACTGTTGATGCCCGTGTGGAACGGCAGTTGGTCCTCGCGCGTGCGTATCGCCATCACAACCTCCTCGAGGGCCGCGTTGCCGGCGCGCTCGCCGATACCGTTGACGGTGCACTCCACCTGGCGCGCGCCGAACCTCACGGCAGCCAGGCTGTTCGCGACCGCCATACCGAGGTCGTTATGACAGTGCGTGCTCAGGATGACCTTTTCCACCTCGGGCGTCTTTTCGCGGATCACCCTGAACATTGCGCCTATCTCGGCGGGGATGGAATAGCCGACGGTGTCGGGCAGATTGACGACCGAAGCGCCCGCTTCGATGACAGCCCGCACGACCTGCGCCAGATAATCAATGTCGCTCCGGGTCGCGTCCTCGGCAGAGAACTCGACGTCCTCGGTGAGACGCCGCGCATGCTTGACGGCGGCGACCGCGTCCTCCAGCACCTGCTCGCGCGTCCTCCTGAGTTTGTGTTTCAGATGAATGTCGGACGTGGCGATGAAGAGGTGAATCCTCGGGCGGGCCGCGCCCTTGATGGCGTTCCATGCGGTGTCGATATCCGCCTGGTTGGCCCGCGCCAGCCCCGCCACAACCGCATTCTTCACCGTTGAGGCGATTTTTTGAACTGACTCGAACTCGCCCCGCGAAGCGACGGGAAAGCCGGCCTCTATGATGTCCACTCCGAGCATCTCAAGCTGGAGCGCCATCCTGATTTTCTCGTCCAGCGTCATGCTTGCGCCCGGCGATTGCTCGCCGTCCCTCAGCGTGGTATCGAATATATAGACTTGTTCTGTCATGGTTTATGACCCTTTCCACAAATCTCAATCTCCGATGAGATTTGCTTGCATGTCTCTTGTAGGAACGGTTCGCGAACCGCTCTACAGCTTATGCGCAATGCGTTTCGGCGCGTTCACGCCGAAAGCGCGCCGCTCTCTTTGGTTTGCTTTGCTTGGTTGGAAACAAGATATGTCGGTTCATAAGTTCGCGGGCGCAGCCCGCGAAGCAGGAGGAGAAGAAGGAGAGACAAATGATTCGACAACCGTATCAATGTCGCATGTCCTTATGCGCTATCCCACAACTCTGTAGGTGCGAATTCATTCGCACAACCGCGTGCGAAACCATCCAGAAACGTGTGCGAATAGATTCGCACCTACAGGAATTGTTGGCGTCTTCCGAAATTACGGGACACTCTCTATTTCGGCACTTCCCTCAAGAAGCCAAGGATCGCGTTATTGCACTCGTCCGGGCTTTTCAGATACGCTCCGTGGCTTCCGGCATACTCATAAAGCTTTGCTCTGGGAATTCCGCGTTTCATCCGTTGCGCGTATTCGAACGGGATGACCTTGTCTTCCCGAGACGCCAGAATCAGCGTCGGAGCGGCTATCTTGTGGAGCTCCTCAGTCAGATTGATTTTCGAAACCTCGGTCAAGGTTTCTATCGCCACATGCGGCTTGCCATCCGCCACGAGCCGCTTGTTCCACTCGGTTATCTCGGGTTCGGCCTCGTCGGCGAAATTGCCCGAGAACGTTTCCGCGAAGGCCGCCATCCCATGCGCATGTATGAACTGGGCGACCGCCGCTATGTCCACCGTGCCGGTCGGCTCGCTCCGCGTGGCCCAGAGTATGAGCGATTGCGTGCGCTCCGGATGCAGGATCGCGAACAACTGCGCGATGATCCCGCCGAACGACTGGCCCAGCACATGAGCGCGCTGGACGCCCACGATGTCGAGCAGGGACGCGATGTCGCGAACGTATTCCTCCAGTGCGTATCCGCGGGCCGGTTTCGCGGACTGGCCGAAACCGCGCAGGTCGGGCGCGACCACCACAAATTCCCGCGAGAAAAACGGGATTTGCCGCACCCAGCTTTCCTTGCAGCCCATCCAGCCGTGCAACAGCAGAAGGTGTTGCTTTTCGCGCCTCCACGGATCGGTGAAATCCGCCACCAGATAGCTGAGTTCGATCCCGTTTACCGTTGCAATCGGCATCTTTTCGGCCCGTGAAAACAAAGAGCACCCCGCTTCACAGCGGCGCACAAGTTATTCTATCGCATCTTTGGCGTATTTGCAAATCAGGGGAGAAG